>NZ_CP159834.1:2250000-2586978 GCF_047730165.1 Patiriisocius sp. Uisw_047 | reverse complement strand
ATAATATCTAGGTTAGGAGAATTTGTAGGGATAATGGCATCTTCTGCCGAGATAGAATGCTCTAAAACCTGGTAAGTACCTTGTACCACAGACTCTACTTCAATACCTAAACCTGAAGAGGCATTTGCTTGGGGATCTGCATCAATCAATAATACTTTTTTCTCTAAAACTCCTAGCGATGCGGCTAGATTGATAGATGTTGTTGTTTTACCAACACCACCTTTTTGATTTGCAATAGCGATTATTTTACCCATTAACGTTTGTAGATTTGTATGGTTAAAAGTACAATTATTTAGAGGATTTAGAAATCCTAATTGTTAACAGGTAGTGAACAAAAATAAGTGTGTGAGTGTGAGTGTTTTCTGAAATGTTAATAAGTCAAAAGGACTAATTAAAGTGAAATTTGATACACCTCACAAGGATTCAGATCTGGAGTAATTACCAAAACTGGATGATTAAAGGCTCCAACTTTCTTCATCCCAATCTTTTGCATCACATGAATAGACGGTCCGTTTGTGTAAGAAGCCACAGAAATAATTGTTTTTAATGCAAGCGTTTCTTTTGCTAGTTTTAGGCAAGCCTTTGCGGCTTCTGTTGCATAGCCTTTGCCCCAGGCAGCTTTCTTTAAGCGCCAGCCTATATCTACATTAGGTGTAAACGGGCTATCGTACGTTTGCATCAACATCCCACAGAAACCTAAAAATTCACCTGTTTCTTTAAGTTCGACCGCGTAATAAGTGAATCCATTTTGCTCATAGCGCTCGTGAAAACGTTTTACTAGACTTATGGTTTCTTTCTTGGGAAGACATGCAGGGAAATACCGCATTACTTCTTTATCTGAGCACATAGCAGTAAAAGGAGCTATATCTGTTGTCTTCCAAGTTCTTAAGATGAGTCTATCTGTTTGTGTGATACTTTTTGACATTACGAGATGTTAAGCGATTGAATCAATCAAAATCCCCAGCATCTCAATGGCAGCTTCACTAATCTTAGTTCCAGGGCCATACACTGCTACAGCGCCAGTGTCAAATAAAAATTGATAATCTTGAGCAGGAATAACACCGCCCACAATTACCATAATATCATCGCGACCTAAAGCTTTCATTTCTTCAATAACTTGTGGGACTAAAGTTTTGTGTCCTGCCGCTAGCGAGGAGATTCCTAATATATGAACGTCATTTTCAACTGCTTGTTTCGCAGCTTCTTTAGGGGTTTGGAATAAAGGGCCTATATCTACATCAAAACCTACGTCTGCATATCCAGTTGCAACTACTTTTGCGCCACGGTCGTGACCATCTTGTCCCATTTTTGCAATCATTATCCTAGGACGACGTCCTTCTAATTCTGCAAACTGGTTTGCTAATTGTCTTGCTTTGGCAAATGATGGGTCTTGTTTCATTTCTTTACTATATACGCCGCTAAAAGATCTAATCTGTGCTTTATATCGCCCAAAAGCTTCTTCTAGCGCATCACTAATTTCGCCTAATGTCGCGCGTTCTCTGGCTGCTTCTACTGCTAAAGCTAATAAATTTTTATGCTCCTTAAAAGGTGAATCCTTGTCAATATCTGAATTTTTTGCCGCTGCTGTTAATTTTTTCAAACAATTATTAACCGCTTCGGTATTTCTAGATGCCTTTATACTTGCCAATCGTTCTAATTGCGAAGCGCGCACCATCTCATTATCTACATCTAGGATGTGTAATGGATCTTCTTTGGCAAGTCTGTATTTGTTGACACCAATAATACTGTCTTGTCCACTATCAATTCTCGCTTGCTTGGTAGCTGCCGCTTCTTCTATACGTAATTTTGGGATGCCCGCTTCAATAGCTTTGGTCATGCCGCCAAGTTCTTCAACTTCTTCTATTAATGACCACGCTTTCTCAGCGATATCATTGGTGAGATTTTCCACATAATAGCTCCCCGCCCACGGGTCTACGGTTTTTGTGATTTGAGTTTCTTCTTGTAAATAGATTTGCGTGTTCCTGGCAATACGAGCAGAAAAATCTGTGGGTAATGCAATGGCCTCGTCTAGCGCATTGGTGTGCAATGATTGGGTACCTCCAAAAGCTGCTGCAGATGCTTCAATACACGTGCGAGCCACATTATTAAAAGGATCTTGTGCCGTTAAACTCCATCCAGAAGTTTGGCTATGGGTTCTTAAAGCAAGTGACTTTGGGTTTTTAGGGTCGAATTGCTTCACGATTTTTGCCCAAAGCATCCGTGCAGCCCGCATTTTTGCAATTTCCATAAAATGATTCATACCTATCGCCCAGAAAAAAGAGAGGCGTGGGGCAAAACTATCTATATCCATTCCTGCATCTAATCCTTTTCTAATATACTCTAATCCATCTGCTAACGTGTATGCAAGTTCAATATCACAGGTAGCTCCCGCTTCTTGCATATGATATCCTGAAATAGAAATAGAATTAAACTTAGGCATCTTTAGTGATGAATACTCAAAAATATCACTGATGATTTTCATCGAGGGCGTAGGTGGGTAGATGTAGGTATTACGCACCATAAATTCCTTTAAAATATCATTCTGGATCGTACCCGACAATGCCGAAATATTCACTCCTTGTTCTTCTGCTGCCACAATATAAAATGCCATAATTGGCAGCACAGCACCATTCATCGTCATAGAGACGCTCATCTTATCTAAAGGAATCTGATCAAATAGAATCTTCATATCCTCCACACTATCAATAGCAACACCGGCTTTACCAACATCTCCCACAACACGTTCGTGGTCACTATCATAGCCTCTGTGTGTAGCAAGATCAAAAGCAACAGAAAGTCCTTTTTGTCCTGCGGCGAGATTACGGCGGTAAAATGCATTGCTCTCTTCTGCTGTAGAAAATCCTGCGTATTGTCTTATTGTCCATGGTCTTCGAACATACATCGTAGAGTAGGGCCCACGAAGATGAGGCGCTAATCCACCCACAAAATCAAGATGATTTAATGCATCAAGATCCTTTGATGTGTATGATTTTTTTACTGAAATGCCTTCTGCAGTATCTGCGGTTTCCGTTTCTTTCAAAACAGGAGCTATGTGGTTGCCTATCGTAATTTTAGAGATGTCTTTTCTGTTTATCATTAGAATACCATTTTTGCGACTGTATCGTCAAAGTTGATCATAAAAGGCATATGTGGCATGGAATTTATGATATAACTCGAGTTGTTCAAGGAATCAAAATATAAATAAAGATTCCCTTCCATCTTCATGAGTGTATTTATCCTTGCAACCTCTGCCTTATATTGTTTTTTGGTGGCTACAGAACCTAAACGTCGCTGATAATCATATAATGAATAACGCTCAAAATCTATAGGTAATGTGATTTTTATAGCATCTTCTTCCAGTAAATGCACTTTGGTAGGGTAGTCCACGCTAACGTCTGTATCCATCCAAGTTACTACTTCTTTTGTAACAAGGTTGCAACTACTCAATAGGAGTGCTAATAGAATCACGATGTAAGATTTACTCCTCATCAGCGAGTCTTTTTTGCTCAACAGCTTGCGCAAGTCGCTTTTCTGTGATAGGTTTAATTAGGGTCTTTCTAGGGTTATGTTTTAAGAAAGGATATAACTCAAGATCATCTTTCATCCTGTCTTGCTGGTTAGGATGTTTGTTCGTGCCAACTAACACGAGGGTTCCGTCATTAAAAAGCAATTGTTCTTTTGCAGCACTTTCAGAGATTTTCCGCTGGATGGTGCCTTCTTTCAATTGGGAGAGTAATCCGCCACTCGATTCAATATCCTTTACTAAGCGTACGCTACGTTCTGCGAGCGTTTGCGTGAGTGCTTCTATGTAATAACTCCCATCTGCTGCGTTACTCACCACATCAAAATAACTTTCTTCCTTCAAGATAAGAAGTTGGTTGCGGGAGATGCGTTCACCAAATTCATTACTCTTATGATACAGCGCATCATAGGGTAAATTTATCACCGTATCTGCACCGCCAAGTACTGCGCTCATTGTTTCTGTGGTGGTACGGAGCATATTGATATTGTAGTCGTATAGTGTTTTGTTTCGCAGGGATGGTGTTGCAATAATGCGACACATATCATCTACACCGTGCGCTTTTGCTAAAGCCGCGTAGCCCAAACGAAGAGCTCTAATTTTTGCGATCTCAAAGAAGTAATTACTTCCTACGGAAATTTTAAAGGTGGGAGAGAGGTGCTTTATTTTTTTACCAAAGTGATTAAGATATTCGTTAGCATGACTCAAAGCATAGGCAAGTTGCTGTTCCATATTTGCACCAGCATTTTGATATTGTGAAGTTTCAATAAATAGGGCAGTGGGTGAAATGTTTAAAATTTCCGAAGTCATCTTGAGGTCTTTTGCTTGATTAGAAAACCAATTACCAGTACTTCCTAAATGACCTATGGGGTCTATATATACATCTAGCTTAATTCCTTTTGCCTCCGCGTATATTGTGATTTCTCTTACAAAGGTTGCATCGAGAAAATGTAAGTGGAGCTGTATTAATGTTTCTGCTGTGGATATATCTTTTAAAACCGTTTTGAAGTTAAAGGTCTTATGGGCTGTGAAATAGATCGCCTCTGCGCCTCTAGAAATGGCGTCTAGCGCTAGCTTATTCGTGATAGACTCATCGTCAATAAAGTAAAATTGGCCTATGTTCCAATGGGAAGGTTGCCCAGGGATGGGTGAGAAGGGTTTGTCAAAATCGTCTTGGTGGTAAAACGGTTTTACTTTTATACCCTCCAGACTTTCCCATACGAGCGTATCGTTATAGTCCGCCCCCTTTAGGTCTACTTGGATTTTTTGCTTCCAAGCTTTAGCAGATACGGCATCAAAATCTTTAAATAAATCTTTTTTCATTATTCATTTTATAATTTTCACTACTCACTACTCACTACTCACTACTCACTACTCACTACTTAACTTAATACTATCTTCATGTTCTATGATATAGATATCTTCATTGTCCTTTTTTAGGTAGTACTTCTGTCGGGCAAATTTTTCCATCTCTGTGCTGTCTTTCATCGTCTCAAGAAATTTTTTGTCTTCTGAAATTTCCTCTTTATAATACTCTATGTTTTCTTCTAGAGCATCCACGTCATCATCAAGTTCTTCGTGAATAAACCAGTTGTTGGTGTCAAAGAAAAACATCCACACCAAGAAGAGTAGGAATACGAGCACATACTTGTTGCTCATAAACCGAAACCATTTTTCTTTTTTTAATTCTGAATACTTCACAGACTAGGTTAGTTTTTTTTGAATGACAGAACGAATCACATCTACAGCCACCGTGTTATATCTGTTCGTTGGGATAATGATATCTGCAAACTCTTTTGTAGGATCAATAAACTCTTGATGCATTGGCTTTAAAGTGGTCTGGTATCGGGTGAGCACTTCTTCTAGGTTGCGACCTCGTTCTGCGATATCACGTTTTAGTCTTCGTATCAATCGTTCATCACTATCTGCGTGCACATATATTTTAATATCAAACAAATCACGCACTTCTGGATGCGTAAGGATCAAAATACCTTCTACGATAATAACGCGTTTAGGTTCTGTTTTTAAAGTCTCACCGGTGCGGTTGTGATTTATAAAAGAGTATACAGGTTGATCAATAGACTTTCCTGCTTTAAGGTCTTTTAAATGCTGTTCCAGTAAAGCAAAATCAATAGAATTAGGGTGGTCAAAGTTTATTTGCACTCGTTCTTCCATCGTTAAATGACTGGTGTCTTTATAGTAAGAATCCTGGGATATCACCGCCACATCGCACTCTGGCAATTGGTCAATAATTTGCTGTACTACGGTGGTTTTTCCGCTTCCTGTACCGCCTGTGATTCCTATGATGAGCATAAATAATTGGTTTTAAAACAAAGGTAACATTTCTTGAAGAAGAAATTGAAATTGAAGTTGAAATCGGAACTCAAATCACAAAAAGCATAAAAGAAACGAATCCGAATTCGAAATAGTTATTTTACCTCAGTTCACATCTTTCTGCGGTTGGATATTCGATATTTATTTTTATAGAAAAAGTATTACGTCTCCAACCCTAAAGATCCATTTTCCTCGCCGTTGCATTAGGTACCGCATCTTTGTGTAGTGTAACACTTATTGTTTTTAATCGCATGTAGGCTTCGCTGAAATACACATATCCACCATTTGCATTTCTTTTCTCATCGGTTCCCCAGCTATTTTTTACTTTATAATATGTGTTTCCGTTTTGGTCTTTTATAGTTCCCGTAATGTGCATTAAATGATCATCTGTAGTGGTAAAATTTTCAAACTCATCTTGACGGTATTCTTGTGTCACTTTCTTTTCTGGATATATTGCCGTTAACGCGTCTTCATTGTTTACGCTATCATCTGGAATAACGGCCACCCCGTTTTTCGAAGAGAATGTAGCCTCACTCACATCACAGTCTAACTCTACAGAGAATCCTTTTTCTAATGCGTTATCCACCGCTGCCATTAATTCGTTTAATGGTGTGTTATACATAGCGCCATAACTCCAGTTGTCAGGAATATTAAGTACGAAGGATTCGTAATATGGGGCGTGTGTAAAGGAAGTTAATGTGATATAATCTTCAGGAACAATTTTCATTGCTTTTCTGAAACTTTCTGGCGTGTAACTTTTTCCTTCGTATGTGAAATTATCTACGCTTTGTCCAAGATAAATATCCAAAACTGCTTCTGTTGCTGGACGCCACTTTTTACTTAGTTTTCTGCCTGGGTTATCGACATACGTTTGTGCCATTGATTTTAATACAGCTACTAGCTCTGCGTGGTTGTGAGAAGTTTCTTGCGCGAAGAGGCCACTATATGCTTCTTGCGGCACTAATCCATAACTTGCAACCGAGTTAATGACATCGTGAGCGAGGCCGCCTTCGCTAAACTGTGCTTTGCCCTGACGCATGACATAGTTGTCCAATTTTTCAGGATAGGTATTTCGTACGGTATACATTTCTGAAAGATCTACTTGTTTTCCTGTGAGTCTGATTATTTCAGATTCTAAGAAAGAAGTGCTCGAGAAACTCCAGCAGGTTCCTGTTATTCCTTGACTGATTACAGGGGTTGCTTCTAGGTCAATCACATCTGTAAATTGATAGGCTTCTTGCGCTAGGGAAGTGACTGTGAATAAAATACTACCGAAAAAAATAATAAGATGTCGCATTGATGGTGTTTTTACAATTTCAGCTAAAGTAAAAAACTCTAAGACGACTTTTAAATATAAAGAGCGATAATGTTGTGTTTTTAATATTTCTGAAGTAAAAATTAAGGAGCCTTTATCATAAACACTTGAATTGCTATCTTTGAAAAAAACTATAACCATGCTTAAACCAGACTGGAAAACCGCTAAGGAATACACCGATATCACGTATAAGAAATCTCATAATGTGGCTCGAATTGCTTTTAATCGCCCTGATGTGCGTAATGCTTTCCGTCCAAAAACTACGGCAGAGTTATTAGATGCCTTGCACGATGCGCAAGAAGATACTTCTATAGGTGTGGTGTTACTATCTGCAGAAGGGCCATCTAGTAAAGATGGGGTGTACAGTTTCTGTTCTGGTGGTGATCAAAAAGTACGCGGACATCAAGGCTATGTGGGCGATGATGGATATCATCGACTTAATATACTTGATGCACAGCGTATGATTCGCTTTATGCCTAAAGCCGTTATCTGTGTGGTGCCCGGATGGGCTGTAGGTGGTGGTCATAGTTTGCATGTGGTTTGTGATATGACGCTGGCAAGTAAAGAACACGCCATTTTTAAACAAACAGATGCAGATGTAACCAGCTTTGATGGTGGCTACGGAAGCGCTTACCTCGCTAAAATGGTAGGACAGAAAAGAGCCCGCGAAATTTTCTTTTTAGGACGTAGCTATTCTGCACAAGAGGCATACGATATGGGAATGGTGAATGCCGTAGTACCTCACGATGAATTAGAACAAACCGCCTTTGACTGGGCACAGGAAGTATTAGGCAAGTCGCCCACCTCTATAAAAATGCTAAAGTTTGCGATGAACTTGACCGATGATGGTATGGTAGGGCAACAAGTATTTGCAGGAGAAGCAACTCGATTGGCATATATGACTGACGAGGCCAAAGAAGGTAGAGATGCATTTTTAGAGAAACGTAAGCCTAACTTTGATAAGAAGTGGCTGCCTTAGTAGTAATTAGTGAGCTGTGATTAGAGTAGAGTTGATCCCATAGCTAATTTTTTAAATCTTTAAAATTTCAGTATAAAAAGAGCTGCCATTGGCGAATGACAGCTCTTTAATCAACTAATCTAACTTAAACAAACTATCGTACGATTATAAGCACGTGAAGCAATCTGCTTCAAGTTCATATAATGCGTTTATTTCATTAGGATTTAATACTCTTTTATATACTCTAAGGTCATCTAGATTTCCTATTAAATTATTCCCTAAGTTATACGTGGTTAATGCTTCCAGACCGATGTCTAATCCTTCTTGAGAATTACGTAAAATACCATCACGCCATAACTGCACATAATAGTTGGATGTTTTTGTAATTACAAGATGATGCCAATCTGTGTTAGTCCACGTTACGTCAACTTCTTGATTCCAGTCATTATCCCAGATACTGAATGGCGGGTTTTCTGAAAAACATAAAGGAGTATTTAAATCATAGGCCCCAATAGAGAAACCGTCATTTAAAGTCGTCCCTTTTTGGAAAAAGGTCTCCAAGTTTCCCGCATCTTCATTTGCCATCTGGAACCAAATACTCACAGAGAATGCATCTGCCGTGACTAATGAGTTTTCTTCCGTAACAGTAATTGGAATTAAAGCTCCGTTTGCCGTGAAAGCGGCGGCACAGTTAGGATTGCCCGCTCTGTCTTCTGTGTATGTGATGGCCTCATCGTTTAACTGCTCTCCAGAAATTAATTCTACTGCTTCTTCCCCAAATGGAATGTAGATAATTAAATCATTTGTGATGATTCCTGGATTGTCACAGCCCGTGTCACAATCTCTTTCCATTCCAGTAAACGCAATAGAATCTTCGGGATTAATAGCATGAACTGCAATGTATTCTTCACTACAAAAACCTACTTCATAGGTAGTATTGAGCACTACAAAATCACCTGTAAAGCCATTGATTGTATACTGTGTAAATTCTTGTCCAGAGCTTATAATTATTTGTGTACCTGTCGTATACTGCCCCGTTTGCTCGTTTTCATTTAAGGTAGCCGTGATTTGTCCATTATTAAAATCAAGGACAAAAGGAATTGACCCATTTGTTGCCCACTTGCACTCACTTAGATAAATATTTAATGATTCTTCATTGCAAATCTCGTCATTGCAGTTGAAAACAATTAAAATAAGTTCGTAGATGATAAAGTCTCCTGGATTGCTGGTAGCACTTACTAAAATATAGATTGTATTATCCTTAAACGGTGATGCTAACGTGTACTCTTCTGGATTTGGAATTGCATTTTGATTTGTAATTGCATCTTGTTCTGTGTAGTGATAAGATATGGTAAACTCATTATCAGTGTCGCAGCTGCTTATAATGGATGACAGGTCGAAAAATGCTGCTTCACTATAGGCGTCTATACAAACTTCTAAAACGTAGTCTAATTTATTAAAGCAAGTAAAATCGGTTTGTTCAACTATATCACAATCGAGCGCCGCGGCTTCAATGGCTTCTTGTAATTCTATATTGTTATTGGCTTCTATTATTTCGCCGTTTTGTAATTCCATCAGAACAGGATAATTAAGACTCACTAAAGTTCCAGCTTGGATGTTTTCGATAAATAGATACAGCTCCTCATTTGAGTTAATAACTAAGGTGTCAATGAGTTCAAAGGCTATATTATAAATAGAAAACGAAATTGGAAACACAAACTTAATACAAGGGATGTCTTCATCCTGTTCTTGGCAGGCTATCACGTAGGGTATTAATTCTTCTTCAGCGTTAATTACTATTTGAGTGTAGTCGTTTAGAGTGATTACTATAGGGAAGACAATTTCTAAATCGTATTTGTTATTAAAATTTGCTAAAAGTGCAAGTACGTCATTGTAATCATTCTCATCATTTATAGTTATTGAAATGTCATTTACGGTAATGGTCAGCGGTAGATTAATAGAAAGACAATCTGCCAGATCTATAAAATCATCAAAAGAGCGATCTTCAATAGCTGCACGTTGTATAAGCGTTGCAATCACAGAACCAGCTTCTATGCTATCTTCTATAGGCGGATTTTCTATGATGCTTCCATCTTTCTGGCAAGAAACGATAAGCACGGCCATCACGATAAAGACGAATCTACATAATTGCAGGTAATTTTTCATAGTTTTTTTTGTTCAATAAACTTGGTTGTGCTCGCGCTCCAATAATAAAACAGTTAGAATTAGATTTTCCCTACCTTGATAATTAAAAATAAATTGTACTTCTTTGTAATTCTAAAACCATCTATGAGTAAAGACTTACAAAATAATGTATGCAAAAGGGAAATCTTTGACGCTATTTATAACAAATACGCCAAGAACATTCACGACTTCTTGTATTATAAATATGGTGGTACTTTACATCCTCAAGATAAAATGCAGGAAGCTTTTATTAAATTATGGGAGAATTGCAAAAAAGTAACGCCGTCAAAAGCTAAAAGTTTCTTATTCACCACAGCAAATAATTTGACTATTAATGAATACAACCATCAAAAAGTGGTGCTTAAGTTTAATGAACGGCCTCAAAGAACAATAAATCACGAGACGCCAGAATTTGTTTTAAGAGAAAAAGAACATAAAATAAAAATAGAAAATGCCATCGCCATGTTGACAGAAGCAGAGCGGGTGGCTTTTCTTTTAAATAGAGTAGAAGGCAAGCGCTTTAAGGAAGTTGCGGCATTATTGGGTATTAGCGTGAAGGCCGTCGAAAAGAGGGTCTATGGTGCGTTAAAAAAGGTACGCACGCAGATTGATGGCATTTGAAAAAGGTGATTTTCACTTCTTTCTTCTTTCAGCAAAGCGGTCTTAGTATATCGTTTGACTTATAAATAAAAAATAATCTCGATACAGGGTAGGGATTTTCATTTCTGAAATGTTTTATACATATAGATTGCTATGAAAGAGGAAAGTTTAATTAGAAAGTGGCTAGATTACGATCTAAGCACGGAGGAATTAAAAGTGTTTGAGGGATCTGAAGATTTTCAGACCCTCGAGCACATTTCCAATATAGCTAAGGGAGTGAGAGCTCCAGAATTTGATGCTGCAACTTCTTTAGCATCATTATCTATAAGAAAGAAACAGGATGCTCATAAGCGTTCTTTTAATTTCGCTACCCTAGTAAAGATTGCGGCTGTACTTATAATTGCGCTAGGCGTCTTTTATTACACTACCACACTAGATACATCTATCGCTGCGCAATTAGCAAAAATAGAAACCATTGTTTTACCAGATAATTCTTCTGTTGTTTTAAACGCAGGTTCAGAACTAAGTTATAATAAAAGTTCTTGGAATGCACATAGAAAACTTGCCTTAGATGGCGAAGCTTATTTTAAGGTTGCAAAGGGGGAAAAGTTTACCGTGGCAACTCAAGGAGGTTCCATTACAGTATTGGGCACTGCGTTTAATGTGCGATATAGAAATAACAAACTAGAAGTAACCTGTTTTGAAGGTTCAGTAAAAGTCAATGCTGGTAGTAGTTCTATCGTACTTGCTCCAACAAATAAAGTGATTATCGAAAATGACAAAATCACTAAGAAGTATATGGACAAGAATCAATCTCCATCTTGGGTAGAAGGTGAAAGTACATTTATAAGTACGCCCTTTATTGATGTGATTAGAGAATTTGAACGACAATATGATGTTACCATAGAGATACATAATATTAATGCCGCTATATTATTTACAGGCGGCTTTAAGCATCACGATATAAAAATAGCATTGCAGACCATTAGTTCCCCAATGCAATTATCGTATACTAAAGAAGGAAAAAAGATTATACTATCGAGTGAATAAAACGTTGCGTGTTTTTGTTCTATTTTGTAGCTTCTATTTGATAGGGGTGAATTTCCTTGCCGCGCAATCTTCTGACAAGGTGCCACTCATAGATGCCCTGCAACTCATAGAAAGCGCTTACCATATCAAATTTTCATTTACAGACGAGACCCTGGGAGCAAAAAGCATTTCTTTGCCAGATCTTACTAGTATGACTAAGGATGAGATGATCTATTGGTTACAGTTTACAACCAATTTAACTTTCGAAGTACTCTCTGAAAGATATATTTCTATTTATCAAAGTAATAGTTCGATTACCAACAATATTGAGGCGCTTAATGAAGTTTTGATATTCCATTACTTAGCTCCGGGTATCGCAAAAAATACGGATGCCAGTGTTACGGTTAACCCTTCTTCTTTAGGGATTCTTCCTGGACTTATAGAACCAGATGCATTGCAGGCCATACAAGCAGTTCCGGGAATTACCAGTGCAGATGAAAAAATATCAAACATTAATGTTCGCGGGGGTTCACACGACCAAAATCTTTTTCTCTATGAAGGGGTTAAAATGTATCAAACGGGACATTTCTTCGGCTTGATATCGGGTTTTAACCCATATTTAATTGATGAGGTGACCGTCTATAAAAATGTATCTGGCGCACGGTTTTCTGAAGGTGTCTCTTCTGTTATTGATATTAGTTTAAAGGATAACATACAAGGTTCAAGTCAATCTGGAGCAGGCGTAAATTTTATCGCAGCAGATGCGTTTTCAAATTTTAAAATTTCAGAAGACACACGCTTAATGGTATCTGGAAGGCGCTCGTTGACAGATGTTGCCTTTACACCTACCTATAGTCAATATAGTAATAGGGTTTTTCAAGATTCAGATTTGGCTAATAATCCTTCCTTTTCTAATATTAACAGTGAAGAGCGGTTCTTTTTTTATGATGCCTCTTTAAAAGTGTTACACGATCTTACGGAAAATGATCAGTTAAGTGCAAATCTGTTATTTATGAATAATAGCTTGAGTTATGCTGAAAAAGCAGATGATGGAGTATTATCAGAGTCACTAAGAAGTAGGCTAGATCAAAGTACCTACGTAGCTAGTGTAGCTTTTGAAAAATCGCTCACGTCACAATGGAATCTAAAGGCCCAAGGTTTTGCGAGCAGATACAGCCTAGAGGCTACTAATGTTGATGTTGTGAATAACCAGCGATTAATACAAGAAAATAGTGTCACAGAATATGGCTTCAAATTGGATGCACATTACATTGTTTCTAAAACCTTGCAAGGGAAGTATGGATACCATTTTACAGAAACTGGAGTTGAGAATTTACAGGATGTAAATAGGCCAGACTTTAGAAGCCTTACTAAGAATATTCTTCGGATACACAGTTTGTATGGCGAGTTGCTTTTTACCTCAAAAGATGAATCCCGAAAGTTAAAAGCAGGAGGGAGAGGGACCTATTATGAAAAGTTTGATAACATACGTTTAGAACCTTTTGCAAATTTACAATGGCAGTTGGACGAGGTGTTATCTGTTGATGTTTCAGCAGAAACAAAAAGCCAAACCACCTCCCAGATTATTGACCTTCAGGGTGATTTTTTGGGTATAGAAAAGCGGCGTTGGATTATTGCAGATGAGGATGAAAACCCAATTATTAGAGCAAAAAAACTCTCTATGGGAATAGGGTTTAGTAAGAAAAAATTTAATGTAACTATTGATGCGTATATAAAAGAGGTAGGCGGCATTACCACAAGAGGTCAAGCGTTTCAAAATCAATTTGAGTTTGTAAAAGCAGTAGGAGATTATGATGTCAAGGGAGTTGACGTACTGGTACAGAAAGAATGGAAAGGGGTGACTACGTGGTTTGGATATTCATATGCCAGAAACAAGTACGATTTTAAGGGCTTATTGCCACCTGTTTTTCCTAGTAATCTAGATGTGAGTCATTCGGTTCAGGCAGCTTTAACCTACAAAAGAAAAGGGTTGCAAGTAGGTATTGGCGCAAAGTATAATACCGGTAAACCTTTTACGGCACCTTTGAATACTACTCCAGTGGTGGGGGGAGAGATTGTTTTTGATTCCCCTAATACATCTAGACTTCCAGACTATTTTAAATTAGATTTCTCTACGACCTATATGTTTGATATTTCAGAAAAAATAAGAGCTAGTATGGGGATTTCAATTTGGAATATATTAAATCGCGAAAACGTGGTAAACGCCTATTATGTCTTGGTAGATGGGGCACCAGCGATTGTGCAGAACAAGGCCTTAGACCTTACGCCAAATGTGAGCTTTAGGGTATATTTTTAGTGGAGGTTTTTAAGGAGGTTCTTTATTGCTTTTACGGCAATTTCTGTCAACTGCGTAAGCGTTAGAATGTAATTGTCTTCTATGATTTCGCCACGAGAAAAATTAATTTTAGAATATACGCGTTGCACTGTTTCATTATCTATTTTTTTTATGAAGCAATAAAAGAAACGTGCTATAAAACAAAAGAACCTTTTGGTTTTAGAATGTGAATTTTGGTCTCTTCTTGCTCACGAATTTCGTGGATATTTTTTAGAAAACATTCTGAAAATACCCACTATTATCTATCCTTTGCTGATGCTAGTCTTTAGAATCTGGAAAATCTTTTACTTCAATACGGTTTGCCTCTGACTTGATTTTGTCTAAAAGCCGTTAAGCATATAATTGTCAAGACAATTTTACCTTGTATTGTATTAAAAATAATTCCAAACCGTCTTAATAATGTTCTCATAAATCTAGCTGGTTATGCCTAAGGTGCATCCAAAATATAAATGTTAATCATAAATTTCTGGTAAATAACTATTTCAGAAACATGAAGTGCTTGACAACTCGTCAGTTTAAAAAGGCCTAAAAACGACAAAAAGACAGTAAACCCATTTTGGAATTACTTTTGACTAACACTAAACAACAAAGACATTAATCTTAAAACATATATTATGAAAACATTACAGAACACAAATGCCTGGTTACCTGCAATTTTTGAAGACTTCTTAAAAGATGGAGGCATTGATGCATCTCATACTAAGAGTGTCGCAAATCGCGTTAATATTTTAGAGAACGGCAGCGATTTTACCTTAGAAATATTAGCGCCGGGATTCACTAAAAAATCATTTTCTATTGAGTTAGAAAAGAACTCGCTAGTAGTTTCTGGTGCCGTTGAAGCATTAGACACTTCAAAAGAAAAGGACAGTCCTAAGTTTACTCGTAAGGAGTTTATGGTGAGAGACTTTAAGCGCTCATTCACCTTGCCAGAAACGATAGATGTAGAAGCAATTAAGGCGAGTTATAAAAATGGAATTCTATCTGTTATCCTCCCTAAAATGGAAGAAGTAGCAGCAGTAAAAAAAATGGTTGAGATTTCGTAATTGCGAAATATATTTGGTTGGTTAGTTAGTTAAGAAGCCGTGCATTACTCAATCGACGCGCGGCTTTGTTATATGTGAAATCCAAATTTCGAAAGTTGGAAGCGCATTGAAATTTAATGAATCAAAAGACCCCGTTTATTAAACGGGGTCTTTTGATTTTATGTCTTATTATAGATAGTCAACACCCTATCGATTATCCCTCCCGCGTCTTCTTCCGGGATTGTCTAATCTTGATTCTCTTTTAGGTGCGTCTCTATTTGAAGGGTCATATCTCGGGCGATTTCTGTTTGCGTCCCCTTTTTTAGTTTCTTCTACATCTACATAAGAAGCATTCTCACTATCTGACACAGCATCACGTAATCCTTGTACTTCTTCCTTCGTTAGATCACGCCATTCCCCATAAGGGAGCTCACCTAGCTCAATGTTCATAATGCGTTCGCGTTTTAACTCGACTACTTCATAATCAAGGTACTCACACATGCGGCGTATTTGTCTATTCAAGCCTTGCACAAGCACTATTCTAAAAACAAACCGACTTACCTGTTCTACAAAGCATTTTTTTGTTGTGGTTTCCAGTTCGTCCAACGGAACTCCATTCCCCATTCTTCTGATAAACTCTGATGTAATGGGCCGCTCTACTTTTACAAAGTATTCCTTCTCGTGACTATTACCAGCACGTAAAATCTTATTTACGATATCACCGTCATTGGTCATTAATAGTAAACCTTCACTTGGTTTATCTAATCTACCTACGTGAAAAATACGCTCCTTATGACCTATAAATTCTACAACATTTCCTTCTACTCGTAAATCTGTAGTACACGTAATCCCCACGGGCTTATTAAGTGCGATATAAACGAGGTTGTTGTTTTCTGTAATGAGATTTCCCTCTACGTGTATCTGGTCGTCTGGCATCGCACGATCCCCGAGACTTACAGGATTACCATTAAGGGTGACCTTTCCTTCTTCGATAAGTCTATCTGCTTGCCGTCTAGAGCAATAACCGCTGTCGCTTATTGCTTTATTGAGTCTTGTAGAATCTGGGTGATGCGTCATGGTGTAAAGATAATGTATTGGTTAGAAAATTAAACTTGTTTGATAATTGTTGTTACTTGATTGATTAGTTTATATTTAAAAATAAACTAATATTAATCTTATGCGATTAGTTATACTCAGTTGTTTTCTGTTAACTTTTGGCAATATTTGGAGTCAATCAAATTACGATTTTTGTGTTACTCAAGAATCTACAGAACCTGTTCCTCCTAGTTTTTATACTAATTCTTTTGACCCAGCAGATGTAGAGGCATTTGCTCCTGTAGAATGTGCTACGATAATAATAATAGGTCTCCAAGTGGAGGGAAGTTAACCCGCTTTAATGATAATGTATTAAATACAAATTATACTGAGACTATCCAGGATTCCACTTCAATTAACAATCCTGCATTAATACAATCACTCGATCCAGGTTTGTATAAGATTAATAAAACATTTAATGATGGTTCTCAGACAGAAACTGTCATTTTAAAAGAAGGGGGGAACTAATATGAAATTGACTAATTTATTATTTTTCTCAATATTTTTTTATTCTTTAAATTGCTTCTGTCAGTTTGGTCCGCAAGTTATTTTTGATGAGGCTACGGTTGCAAATCGATCTATTACCACTGCAGATTTTGATGGGGATGGTGATCTCGACATTCTTAATTCTACTTGGAATGATTTTGAAGTAGTGGTTTGGTATGAGAATGTAGATGGTCTTGGTGATTTTAGCACAAAGCATATCGTTTCTACTCAATTGAATTCGTCTAACTCATGCGCATCAGTTGATCTAGACCAGGATGGCGATATGGACATTGTAGGTACTTCAGCAGGTGGAAATCGTCTAGTGTGGTTTAGAAATCTAGATGGTTTGGGTACTTTCAGTAATGAGATTTTACTACATCAAGGGGAGAGAGCCTATTATGTAGAAACGCCAGATGTAGATGGAGATGGAGATCCAGATATTGTGTTGGCCTCAGATGTTCAGAGTAGAGTATCGTGGTTTGCAAATAATGGAGATGGTACTTTTACCTCGCAACAAATTATTTCTAACAGTGTGGGAACCGTGCGCCAGATTGATGTAGGGGATATAGATGGGGATGGAGATATTGATATTGTTGCAGCAGCCACTAGTGATGATCAAGTAATTTGGTTTGAAAATATAGATGGTGAAGGGAATTTCGGAACTAAAAACGTAATTACTAGTGAAGTTGATGGAGTAGATTCGGTTTTTCTGGCAGATTTAAATGGTGACCAATCTTTAGATATTTTATCAACTTCCTTTGGGGATGATAAGGTGATGTATTTTTTTAATACTGACGGTTCGGGGAATTTTGATACTGGGCATCTATTAACAAATGCATTAAGAAGACCGCCATCGGTTATAGCAAAAGATATGGATAATGATGGTGATAATGATTTGCTAGCGATAGCCCGTTTCGATGATGATCGGGTAGTGTATTTTGAAAATATGGATGGACAAGGTACCTTTAGTGAGGAAATACTAATAAGCAACAATATTGCAAATGGAAGATTTGTGAATACTGGAGACGTTGATAATGATGGTGATCAAGATATTATATATGGCTCATATAGTGAACCAAGATTCATAGACCTCCATAAAAACTTAAATTAGGGGTAGCTGCATCTCAAGAACCTAATTATACCATACATCCTAACCCAACAACGGGATTATTGCATATTAAAAGTGCCTCGATTATTCAAGACATTGAGGTTTTTACAATACTTGGTGTTAGCTTGAAAACTTGGCAGCAAACTAATGAGATTGATATTTCTTTGCTTGCTGCTGGTACTTATATGATACGATTGCAAGATGTATTTAATAATGTGAGCTTTAAGAGAGTAGTGAAGTTTTAATAAAGAGTGCACTAAAGTCAATGTAAAAGCACAATTCCCGATTTTCGTTTAACATTTTACCGCCACTGAAGACTGCTACTCTTTACTAAGCTCCGTTTGCCAGCTTTTAATTTTATCTCGCAATTTTGCCGCCATCATAAAATCTAACTCCTTCGCTGCTTTTTCCATCGCCTTTCGCGTGTCACGTATTTTCTTTTCTATTTGGGGCTTGGTTAAATATTCATTTTCTTTAGATTCTGCGGCCAGACTTTCTGCGGTCTCTATGATGTATGCGTTCTTTTTACTATTTGATAAGGCATTTTCAAAAGATTTTTTAATCTGGGTAGGCGTGATGTTATTTTTTACGTTGTAGGCGATTTGTTTTTCTCGCTTGTAGTCTGTAGCATCCATAGTGAGCTGCATACTTTTGGTAATCTTATCCGCATACATTATTGCCTTCCCATTAAGGTTACGTGCGGCTCTACCTACCGTTTGTGTTAAGGAACGATGACTTCTTAAAAAACCTTCTTTATCTGCATCTAAAATCGCCACAAGACTCACCTCTGGTAAATCAAGTCCCTCCCTCAAGAGGTTTACTCCAACCAAAACGTCAAAGATTCCCATACGTAAATCTTGCATAATCTCTACACGCTCTAGGGTATCTACATCACTGTGTATGTATCTACAACGCACGTTTACTCTAGATAAATACTTGGTGAGTTCTTCTGCCATACGTTTGGTAAGCGTTGTCACTAGTACACGCTCATCTTTTTCTACACGCAATTGTATTTCCTCGAGTAAATCATCAATCTGGTTGAGACTCGGTCTTATTTCAATAGGTGGATCTAATAATCCTGTAGGACGAATAATCTGTTCTACAAAGACACCACCTGTTTTTTCTAATTCATAATCTGCTGGCGTCGCGCTCACAAAAATCACTTGATTCTGTAAGGCTTCAAATTCATCGGATTTTAAGGGTCTATTATCCATAGCAGCTGGAAGTCTAAAACCATAATCTACTAGGTTTTCTTTTCTAGATCTATCGCCACCATACATGGCACCTACTTGCGGTATAGAAACGTGACTTTCATCTACAACCATTAAATAATCATCTGGAAAATAATCTAATAAACAGAAAGGGCGTGTACCAGGTAATCGCTTGTCTAAGTAGCGTGAGTAATTCTCAATACCACTACAGTAGCCTAATTCACGTATCATTTCAAGATCGAAAGTAGTGCGTTCTTCTAAACGTTTTGCTTCTAAGTGTTTTCCTATTTCTTTAAAATAATCTACTTGCTTCACAAGATCCTGCTGTATTTCCCAGATCGCATCTTTTAAAACATCTGGAGAAGTCACAAACATATTTGCAGGATATATAGTGAGGCGGTCATACTTTTCTAGCACTTCATTATTCTCTGGATTGAAAGCTTCTATTTCTTCAATCTCGTCACCAAAAAAGTGAATTCTAAAAGCGTGGTCTGCATAACTAGGATACACATCTACTGTATCTCCTTTTATTCTGAAACGTCCATGACCAAACTCTGCTTCTGTTCGCGAATAAAGACTATGCACAAGTTGGTGTAAGAGTTTTGTTCTTGAAATCACTTGTCCAGAAACTAGTGTAATTACACTTTTCTTAAACTCTACAGGATTCCCAATTCCATAGATACAAGACACGGATGCCACCACAATAACGTCTCTTCGCCCAGAAAGGAGGGAAGAAGTGGTGCTCAATCTCATTACTTCTATTTCTTCATTAATAGAAAGATCTTTCTCAATAAAGGTTCCGCTCGAAGGAATAAAAGCTTCTGGCTGATAGTAATCGTAATAGGAAACGAAATACTCTACAGCATTTTCAGGAAAGAGGTTTTTGAATTCGGTGTAAAGTTGTGCAGCGAGCGTTTTATTATGCGCAAGTACCAAGGTAGGTTTCTGCACTTTTTCAATTACATTGGCAACAGTAAAAGTCTTTCCACTCCCTGTTACACCAAGTAATGTTTGATATTTTTCTTCTGATTCAAGACCAGTTACAAGTGCTTTAATAGCAGCAGGCTGGTCTCCGGTGGGTGAAAATTCTGAAACGAGGTTAAATTTCATAGGCTAACAAAAATAAGAATTATTTGTGCCAAAATGTGCCGCATTCACAATACCTTAAGAGAAAGAAAAAGGACCTTCCCGAAGCGTCGTGACTAAAAATAGAAAAATAAATAATTTCTTTTAGATCGAACAGAAATTAGTAATTCACATACACAAAACCAAGGATGGGTTTTGTAAAATTAGGGTCGTTCAAGTGCAGCGAATAATAGTAGGTTCCAACTGGAACTAGTTTTTCTTGATAGAACAATCCGTCATTTGGTATTCCAGACCACAGTCCTAGCTCTGGACCTCCTTCATAAATAAGCTCACCGTAACGATTGAATATCTTTAAATAATAATCCTCAAATACATTTTGTAAGCCAGCGATGTTAAAGACATCGTTTAGGCCATCACCATTAGGCGAGAACCCTTCCGGTATATCTGGAGGACAGTTTTCTATTGCGATTAAAAAGGAGGAAATAGTAAAACAAATTTCGTTTTCGAGCCGCACAAAAATCTCTTGCGGATCTGTCGTATTGCTGAAATGTTCTGGATCTAATATTTCGTTCATCTGTTCTACAGCATCTACTTCGCTTAGGTAATACGTGACGATACCTTGCACAACGCTAGTAGTTATTTCATCTTGCTCCCGAAGATTAAAAAATGCAGTATTAAATCCCAAATCACATTCAATTAAAGTGGGCAAAGATGGAATGTCTGGAATATTTCCGAAGGAAGTATTTATGGTCCAATTATTATTTGTCTCGTCAAGTTCTTCAACGATACCTTGGCCATTTCCGGTATCATCTACAAAAGCGGATAGTATAAAAGACAATAGAGTTCCATCAGGAATAGCAAATGAAATAAATCCTGGTTCACTGGCGCCTATGGCAATATCTGCCTGCGTTTCTGCCTGCGCAACCACGATACCATCAACATAAAAAGTAATAGGTGTATTTGCGGGCAATAGGGCAGTAGCCTCAATATTTAAGACGAGATAGGATATTTCTACCGCTCGCATACGACAGGGGAAAACGGGAGATGTAGCTGTGATCGTTGCATCTGGAAGCGGGCAAATTGCCACCCCAATCGAGAAGGAATCTATAATAAAACAATCTGGATTTTCTACACGTACAAAAATGGGAACCAAAGGACTCTCGGTCTCAAAAACCTCCGGATTAATAATCGCATTGGTTTTATCCTCTGCATCTAACTCAGAAATATAAAAGCTGACTTCCGTAGTATTTGCGAGAATTGTAATCGCATCGTTTAAGTCAAAAAATTCAATACCAACGGCATTACAAATTTCTAAATTTTGTAAAGTAAAATCTGGAAAGACTAATAGGTGAATTGGGGTGGTGTCTTCATTATTGTCTTCATCTATTTCTCCGACAATGCCAGTTCCATCTCCTATGTCATCAACGACGATGCGCAACAAAAAATCTGCAGGAATTTCTGGCGGAATAAGAAGCGCTTCAAAACCTATCGCGGAGCCCCCTATGGAAATTTCTATAGTAGTTTGCGATTGTGCGATTAAAGTGTTGTCAGCATACATCGCAATAGGTGTATTTATAGGTAGAGAGGCAGTGCTGTTTAGGTTAAAAACGGTGTACTTTAATTCAAGGTTTCGATTGCCACATTCTGGTGTATAGTGAACGGTGTCTATTGTGACGGTTGCCTCTGGTAACTCACTATTGAAAACGGTCACGATGTTATTAATCATCACAAAATCTTGCCCAGAAGTGAGGTCAATGGTAGCTTGTGTATCTCCTGCATTAATAACTCCTTCTACATTATAGACATCAATATCCATGTTGTATAAATCACTTGAGTTCGTGAAACTGTTGGTGCTATTAAAGGCGTTATTTGCTGGATTGAGCGGAGGGTTGCTAATTAAATTCCCATTGATTCTCAGGGATTCTTCCACAGCTAGAGAGCTATCGCCTTCCCAAGCCAGAAAGCCTATTTTAGCGCCATCTGAGTCAATGATGTTAAGATTGTCAATGACGATGGTAAGTTCATTTTCTACTTCATTTACAAATTCTAATCCATCAAATATGTTGATATTTCTTAGATTAAAAGTAGGGTCTTCATATATGAGCGTTACCGCCCATCCAGCAAAGTTGGTCCCCCGAGGACAGTAAAAACCTAGGTTTGAAGTTACGTCAAGGTCTGTAAGTGTGTATGTGCCGTTACCATTTGCTAAAATGAGATCTGTGACATCTGCAAAGGCTGCGAAATAGATGTATTCAGTTCCGTTAATTATGGAGGTTAACGTAAAATCACGTTCTGCTGTTACTGGTGTGTTGTTTAAAGTAACATCCAGATCTCCTGGGTCTGCACTTCCTGCCCAGTATAAATAAGCAGCAACGACTGTCTGCGTGGGTGATAGGCTGAGTTCTGCACTTGTTTCTGTTAGGAGTTCACAAGCGGTATTTGGGCCATTCTCTACTAGGTTTAATGTGTTACCGAAAGCTAGGTAATCATAGCGCCCATTAAATGATTCAAATAACTCCACATCCTGCGCTTGCGCAGAAAGACATAGTAATAGAAATAAAAGGAGGGACGACTGCCGTCTCATAAGACAATTGAATATTCTTTAAATGTAATCAATTCGTTTAAAAGGAAATAGAAATCAATTTCCAATTTGCAATCGAATAGAAGAATACCTGTATTTGTGTACTATTCACTCCATCCTAAATCCAGTACATTCCCGTAGTAAAATTAAAGATCTCTTCTTTTAAGAATCACCCAAGCCCAGTAAATAAACAATACGGTCCAAACCGAAACGATAGCAACATTAAGAAGCGTTACATCATATGATTTTGTGATTTCTTCACCTACTTGACTCGCTATAGATTGCACACCACCTAGTCTTGTGAATGGCTCCTTAATTAAATTGTTCATCGCCTCAAGTGGGAAGAATTGAACAATAGACTCTGCTATATCTGTATCTTTAAAGGCTTTAAATTTTAAAAAAGCATACGTGATGTTTTCGATAATCCACCAAACGAACAGAAAGCCAAGCGCAAAGGCAGAGCGTTTTACAAGTACTCCTAGAAATAGACAAAAGGAGAAGAATCCAACCAATTTTATAAAGTATGCTAACAGATAATCTAGGTCTCTAAAAATGATTCCTATTTCTGTGTAGTCAGAGAAACTCAAACCAAGAATTATTGACAAAATAAAAACAAAAATGGAAGAACCCGCGGCAAATAGTAATACCGTGACAAACTTAGATAAGATAAATTCTTTCTTGCTTAGGCCATCAATGAGGTTTTGTTTTAAGGTGCGATAGCTATATTCATTGGCTACTAATGATACAATCACAATAGCGAAAAACAACTTGAGCCAGGCTGCTAGATAGGTGTTAAAGTGCCAAATAAATGGAAAATTAAAAATCCCTTGGTCTGCCACTCTAAAGTTGATACTAGCAAAATTAAATTCGATAGAGGCGATAAGCGCAATAAAAGTGATCAATACAAAGTAAATTATAGAGATTACCTTGACAGTTTTATTGTATCGTATTTTCTGAAATTCTATATGGAGAAGACGTAGCATGATTAGTTGTTTTTAGTAAGTTCAAGAAATTGTTCTTCAAGGCTTTCCTTGCGTTTTACAAGATGTGACAAGGCAATTCCTTGATCAAAGCAAAGCTTATTGATTGCTGCCGCGTCCATCGGTTCTTTTAGGTAGGCGATTACAGTATCGTTCTCCTCTTTAACTGAAGTAAACGCAGCGCTTTCTTCTAGGGTCGCACGCAATTTTAACATATCATCTGCTTGTACCGTAATAAAACCGTGACTCGCATTCATATTCTCAACACTTCCTACATACAGGCTTTTTCCTTTTCTGAGGATGACCACGTGTGAACATACTTTCTCCACTTCGTCCAGCAAGTGAGAGGCTAATAAAATAGTAGTCCCTTTTAAAGCGATGGTTCTTATAATTTCTCTTATTTGATGAATTCCCTGTGGGTCTAATCCGTTTGTTGGTTCATCTAGAATTAAAATTTCAGGATCATTTAAAAGTGCAGATGCAATGGCAAGTCGCTGTTTCATCCCTAAACTAAAGGTATTAAACTTACTATGTTGCCTTTCTTCAAGTCCAACAATTTTTAGTTTTTCTGAAATTTTATCCGCTGGCACTCCTTTAATTTTACACACCAAACCTAAGTTTTGATATGCCGTCATGTACGGGTAAAAGTTAGGGTGTTCAATGATGGCTCCTACTTTTTTGAGTGCTTCATGGGTAGTACCATTACCATCAAACCAATGAAAGTCTCCCGAAGTTTTATTGACTACATTGAGTACTATCCCGAGTGTGGTAGATTTTCCGCTCCCGTTAGGGCCGAGGATTCCGTAGACATTTCCTTTTTCTATAGTGAACGATAGATCGTTTACTGCCGTAATAGGTCCAAACTTTTTAGTTAGGTTATTAATAGTGAGAATAGTATTCACGTGCGGTTGGTTTTTAAGGTTGTTAATATGACGTATAGTGGGGGGATTTGTTACATATGGAACGCAGGAACTTTGGTTAAGAGTGGGGAGCAGGAAGTGTAAAGTGCTAAATATTCATTGAATGATCCAATAAACGATAAGTTTAGTAGTGTGATTCGTTTATTTCTAAATCACCAGAAGTGCATAGCGCAAAAGCTTGTTAAAATATTAGACTTTCCTATTTGGTCAAATTGGAGGGTAATTCTTCAATAAATATCTTTCAAACAAACAGCATCGACACTCATCTCTACCCTCCATTTTTAATGTACTAACTCTTCTCTTCCTTATTAAAATAAACAAGATAATAATACATCTGCTTGTCTTCGTCCCATCCTTTTTCTACATACTTATCTGCACTTTCTGGATTGATAAAATCCATTTTTATCTGGATGTGGGTATCTAGGTTGATGACATTCTTAATCTTCTTTCTAGCTGCTGTAACTGCAGTGTTAGCAATAGGGAAGGTGGTGAGATCTTCTATACTGTACTTAGGTGCCTTTTCAGATTTGTAATGATTAAACTCAGGAACAAGACTTGGATTGTCGATTACATCAGTAACAAATGCAGATTCTTCAAAGGTGTCATTCTTTGCAAAATGATTTACTGCTCGGTTCATGAACATCACTTCTTCTTTCTTATCTTCTGCTGGTAGCACAACATCTTTTGCAAAATCTTGACAGAATTTTAAATATTTTTTAGTGAAAAAATTATCATCTTGAAATGCATCTAATCCTAAGAAGCTTTCAATCCAATAGCGAGCGTCATAACGGTTGCTATCTACAGAGAGTACTTTGTAACCATCCTCTTTATTTTTGTTGAATATAATACAACCCTTATCAAGCTTGTTGAGACTTACTCCTTGTTGTAAGACGGCATCTAGCTGGCTTTCAGATTCAGAAAACTGCAAGAAATCTTGTTTTAATTCAGATTTAAAAATACCTATGGCATCCATTTTCTCATTATCCAGCTGTACATTTTCTAGGTAGGCAATATATACTTCGCCATTTTTAATGTGCGGGTGCATAGACTGATCAAACAAATACTTTGTGATAGTCTTACTTACTTCGTGTGCAGACTCTGGGTTGTCAAAAATAGCAGTAGCTGCTTTATATATTTCGTGAAACTCAAGATCTGCTTCGTGATGAAAATGAAAATAGTTTTCTTCTTTTTCTCTAAAAGGTTTTAAGAAAAACTCCTTTAGTAACGGACGTATCTCGTCATCAATCTTATATGTGTCATTCGACAACACTACAGATTCATTACGGCTTTTGTTCCCTACGCGATGTATAGAAAGGGAGGAAATTTGAGTATTAAATAGGTTGATCATAGGTATGCTTTAAGCTACATGCACTAAGCATAAGCTAATTGTTTTTTTTATAGAATCTAATATTTTGCTTAAAGCCTATCGCTTAGTGCCTAAAGCAAAAGCCGCAGGCTTTTTACTAATTCCAGTTCTCGTCAAAATCCATGGAGTCATAATTATCGCCAGCATCATCGTAATCGTCACTGTATTCATCATCTTCGTCACTGTCACCACCTTTAAATTCTGGTTCTAAAGCCTCTGCAGGAATCTCTCCTTTTGCAAATAATAGCTTAGGGTATTGTTCTCCAGGTGCAGGTTCTGTAATTTCTGCGAGCTCCACAAAGAACGTCCACATATATAGAAAATCATATACGTAAATCAATTTTGTTTGTTTTTCCCACAGTGTATCTTCTAGAACCGTGTCACTCATCACGCGCACGTCACCCGGCTTTTCACTCATGTCAAACAGTGCAATCTCTTCGCCTTGTTCCCAAGCATCATCGCTTACGTAAAATGAAGCCATCTCTTCGCCCGCAAAGCCAAAAGACTGTGTGATCACATTGTGAAAATCTTCTAAAGTACTTGAAGCCTGTATTTCTATATCTCTAAAGATATCTTCAACAGTATCTAGAATAACTCTTAATCGGTAAATCATTATAAAAAATATTAGCCTGCAAATATATTAGTTTCCTATGGAGTTACTAGAATGAGAAGCGCAATAATTATTTCGGAAAGGCGATAGATATTAACAATTTATCTTCTTCTTGAAAGAGAAGCTTTGCTATTTTGAGGACTGAAAATATAAAATGAAACCCAAGAGCTAAAAACATAATAACAAATACAAAAAACTGAATATTGAAACGAACTAAAACGATTTAATCTTTTTATTGATTAAATCGTTTTAGTTCGTTAATGATTACTTACTATATCGATGCAAGGTAAACGTCATCGCTGCTAGTAAGAAAAAAGCAGCCACTTGATGCAATACTCCAAGCACTACTGGCACTTGCAGTACTAAGGTTAGTATTCCTAAAACAAATTGTACTAAAACAAGTAGCACCAGTGCATTCATCCCTTTTAATTGTAGGGAAGACTGAGTTTGTTGTTTTGATTTCCACCAGAGTACTGCAATGAAAGCAACTACTACATAGGCAAGTATACGGTGAACAAATTGCACACCACTTTTACCTTCTATAAAGTTGCGCCATACAGGCGTTTGCTCTATTGTGACCGAGTCGTGTATAAACTGTCCATCGCTCATAAATGGCCAATGGTTATGTATCCATCCAGCGTCTAAGCCCGCTACAAAAGCACCGTAAATAATTTGTACCACAAGAACAACGAGGCCTACCCGGATTAAATTTCTGAAGCCTTTGTTTATTTCTTTTTTTGTAGGAAAGATAAGGTCTAAGGCGACCCAAAGCGTATAGGCAAAAGTAATAAAGGCTGTTGTTAGGTGCATCGCAAGCCGATAATGACTCACATCAGGTCTATCAACTAAACCGCTACTCACCATATACCATCCCAGAAATCCTTGAAAACCTCCAAGGAATAATAACAAAATACACTTTTTTATAGTAGCCTTCGAGAGTTGGCGTTTCAGAAGAAAATAGAGGAAGGGGAGTAAAAATACAATCCCAATAAATCGCCCAATAACGCGGTGAATCCATTCCCAAAAATAAATGTCTTTAAAATCTTCAATAGACATCCCTTTGTTTAATTTTTGATACTCGGGATATTCTTTGTAAAGATCAAAAGCTTCTTTCCAATCTACGTCATTTAATGGCGGGATGGTTCCAGAAATAAGTTTGTAGTTTGAAATAGACAGCCCCGAGTGGGTGAGACGTGTAATGCCGCCAACGACTACCATTATAAAAATAAGCGTACAGCCAGTGAGTAGCCAGTAAATAACTCTTTTATTATCCTTCATATGTTTCCTTTGTTATATCATACCATTCTACATCTATCTCGTCCCTCTTGTCTGGATAGGGCGCAATCTTCAGTAATCTAAAGCCTAGTTTCTTTAATATCTTAGACGAGGCGGGGTTATCTGTGTACACAAATCCTAAAACACGATCGAGTCCTAAATCATTGAAAGCGTATTCTAGAATTTTCAATGAGGATTCAGTTGCGATTCCTTTTCCCCAGTATTCTGGTAGTAAGCGATACCCAATGTCAGATCCTCCAGCATAGGGAAGATGTTTTAAACCATTAAATCCGATGATTTTATTATCAGCTTTATGGATGATAGCGAAACGACCATGTCCATATTTTTCATAATCACTGAGCCATACATTTGTAATCACGTCTTTAACTTCTGCTACCGTGTTTCTAACCACATCCCCTGTATTTTTAACGGTTTCAGGATTTGAACAAAAAGCCAAGGCATCTTCAGCATCCTCTATAGTAAAGGGGCGAATAATCAATCTTTCTGTTTCTAAAATGATGGGTTTCATAAGGCTATTGTTAATCCTAGTTCTTGTCCTTTTTTAATCATAAAAGCGTGCGCCTCTTCATAGTTATTTGCAATTTCACCTTCTAGAATGGCTTCTTTAATTGCGTCTTTAATTTGCCCTATTTCTCTTGAAGGCTGTAAGTTAAAGGTCTTCATAATTTCTGCGCCACTTACTGGTGGTTGAAAATTACGAACTTGATCTCGTTCTTCTACTTCCATAATCTTACTGCGAACAACCTCAAAATTTTGGTGATATTTTTTGAACTTCTTTGGGTTTTTGGTCGTAATGTCTGCTTCACACAACGTCATCAAATCTTCTACATATTCACCAGCATCAAAGACTAATCGTCGCACTGCGCTATCTGTGACATCGCTGGCTAGTACAATAGGACGAGAGCTCATTAAGACCATTTTTTGCACAAACTTCATCTTATCATTAAGTGGCATTTTTAAACGCTTAAAGAGTTTAAAAACCATTTTTGAACCTACAAATTCATGGGCGTGAAATGTCCAACCTATCTTTTTATCAAAGCGTTTGGTGGGTGCTTTGCCTATATCGTGTAATAGTGCAGCCCAACGTAACCAAAGATTTTCCGTAGTTTCTGCTATATTATCAACTACTTCGAGTGTATGCCAGAAGTTGTCTTTATGTTTTTGTCCATCCTTCTCGTCGATGCCTTGAAGTGCCACTAACTCTGGGAAAATAAAAGGGAGTAGTCCGGTTTTATGTAGTAGAGAAAAACCTTTGGAAGGAACTGGAGCGCTCAATATCTTATTGATTTCGTCCACCACACGTTCTTTACTAATAATAGTTATTCTTTCTGCATTGCGCGTAATAGCGTCTAATGATTCTTGCTCAATTATAAAATCGAGTTGCGTCGCAAAGCGAATTGCCCGCAGCATTCGCAATGGATCATCACTGTACGTTATATCTGGTTCTAAGGGCGTTCTAATGATTTTATTATGCAAATCTTCAACGCCATTAAATGGGTCTAGCAAGTCGCCATAAGTAGCTTCATTAAGACTTAAAGCTAAAGCATTAATAGTAAAGTCTCTTCGATTTTGATCGTCTTGTAAAGTTCCATTTTCAACAGCAGGGTTTCTACTATCTTCAGAGTAGCTCTCTTTTCTGGCGCCCACAAATTCGAGCTCAATACCAGATGACTTAAGCATCGCAGTACCATAGTTTTTAAATACTGACACATTAGGATTTCCAGGTAATAGTTTGGATACTTCTTTAGCTAAAGAAATGCCACTACCCACTGCTACGATATCAATATCTTTTGCATCACCGCGTTCTAACAAAAAATCGCGTACAAAACCTCCTATAACGTAGGTGTCCAGCTTCAAGTTACTTGCAGCTTTACTCACACTATTAAAGATAGGGTTTGCAAGGGCAGTTTTATAATTTGGTGTTTTCAAAGGGAACGTTTCTTGTTTATAGTTTCTAGTTCATAATAAATGGAGCTTCATAAAGCACCTTCCCATTATTAAGGGGAATGAGGTTATCCTATGGCGAATAGGAAGGTGTTTAAATCGCAGCGTCTTTAGCTATTTTAAAATTTTGATTCAATTAGTATTGAAACGAAATTTTATGAAGTAAATACTACCTTCATCTAACTAAATCTACTTCACTTAATTCCTGATAATCTTTACGCCACCATTCTGACTTAATTTAATAATAGTTGATGGTTTTCCACTCTGTTTATCGCGATCCAAATTTACGACATAGTCAACTCCTTCTAAAATTTCAGAGGAAATTTCTTTAAAATTTCTAGGTGTTTTGGCACCACTCACATTTGCCGAAGTTGCCACTATGGGCCATCTAAATTTCCTGACAAGATTCTTAGAAAAAGCATCATCTGTCACTCTAAAACCAAGGGTGTTATCTGGGGCAATGATGTTTTCTGCAATTCGTATAGGGTCATCATAGATGATAGTCGTTGGCTTTTCTGCATATTTTAAAATGTCATAGGCCACCTCAGGGATGTTTTCTATAAACTGGTTGAGCATTTTAAAATCGTGAACCAAACAGATGAGTGATTTTGTTTCTACACGCTGTTTTAATTTATATATACGATCTATCGCATCAGGGTTTGTGGCATCACAACCTATTCCCCAAACGGTGTCTGTAGGGTAGAGGATGAGCCCTCCTTTTTTTAATACTTCTAAGGCCTTGAATATTTCTTCTTTCATATTATAAGTTGAGATAGTTAGCTGTTTTTTCGTAAAATTGATTGTTTATTGTTCTGCATTCCTCTAGCACTCCAGAGTAGGTTGTGGCTTTTACCACATCAGCAATAGCGTTTTCAAATGATGAAAATACTGGCTGATGGTTAAAATCGTAAAACTTAGATGAATTGGGGACTACGACTACTTTTTTACCCAATAACATGGTCCAGTACATGGCGTGATAACTATCTGTAATGATAGTTTCGCTTTTACCTATAAAGTCAATAAGACCTTCAAGATTTGTGGTGTTTGATGTCGATGGATAGTCTTTAAACATCGCTAAGATATTTGGCTTTCGCATCGTGTCTTTATGAAAAATCAATCCTATTTCTTGTGATTCTGTGAATGGTTTATCAAACTCCGTGTGCAAACAGCTCACGCAAGGTAGAAATTCACCAGGCATAGATAAATCACGTGTTCCGGCCAGTCCAAATTTACCAACATCTACATTATAGCTTGTCACTTTTCCATAGGTGTCTGGAGATTTTTCGTTGTGTCCTACACCCCACAATACCGTTTTCTTTTTTCCTTCGGCAAGAGTTTCAAAGAGCTTCATCTGCAATTTAAAGCCATTCCGGTTGAGCAATCCTCCTCCTCCAATGATTAACGCATTTGTACTTATCGTATTTGTAAATTTTTTAGTGACTTCTTTATCTTGGCTCTTATTATCAAAGATATCGAGCGTCTTCCCTTTTAGGGCATCAAAGTAATGATGAGGCGCACAGTAATAATCGCCTATGTTTTTAGTATCAAGACGGTGTATGTTTACTACGTTCTCATTGCGTTGATCCTGAGATAAAATATTCTTTACCGTCTCTCGTCGCGTCTTTTTCCTCTGATAGGATGCTATTAATTTATTAATCATTCTATTACTATTTCAGAAGCGATTTATACACTTCTGTATATTGTTTTGCAGCTGTTTCCCAGCTAAATTTCTTTGCCCTGGCGATTAGTCTTGGTGCCAACGTTTTTTTATTACTTCGGAAATTTTCTACACCTAGCAATAGCACTTCTGCCATATACTTGGGCTCAAAATGGTCCCAGTACACAGCCTCTTTACCGCCCACTTCTGGCAGCGATGTGTTGTTTGATATGAATACCGGTTTGCCAAATAACATAGCTTCAATGACCGGTAAGCCAAAACCCTCACGTAACGATGGGAATACAAAGGCTTCACAATGGGCAAAGAAATATTTCTTTTCTTCCCCCGAGATATTTCCGATGAGATGTACACGATTTGTTACTCCCAATTTTATTGCCTCAGCTTTTAGCTGTTCTGACGTATCTGTAGTGTTTTTTCCAGCAATGATGAGGTCATAATCAGGTGTGTGAATTAACATTTTTACCAGAGCAATAAAGTTCTTTCTTCCCGTAATTTGACCGATACTGAATAGATACTTTCGTGGCGGCTTAAAACTAGGGACAAATCCATCATCGATAGCTGTATCTGTCATTGGATTACCATTATAAATTACATATTCGGGCACCTTGGGGACACTAAAAAAGGCATGTGTACTACTTTTTGCGTATTCAGAAATGTAGGTAATGGCTGCACTTCTGTTTAATTTTTCCTGAAAGCGCTGGTGTACTTTTTCGTGGAGATAGGAATCAGGATTTTTAATGTGTGTAATATTATGTACAGTCAGTAAGTAGGGAATATCGTGTGCCGGCTCTATTTTAATGTTTTGATTTAGGCAGTGCCACAGGTCATATTTCTTACGAATTCTAAATAAAGGGTATCGACGTAGCGAAAAACTTTTTTTATAATTGAATGCATCGCCGTACTGTTCTTGTAACCACGAGGTGTCTTTTCCGTGCAGTGTTATTTGATATTCAGAGGTTTTAATATTCTCTAAAGCTTTGATTAAGTGGAGATTAAATTGCCCAAATCCAAAATTAAGATTCTTTATATTATGTGATTCTAGAAAGATAGATTTCATCGTCGATTGCTTGTTGTAAAGATAGCCAATTTGAAGACTGAGTCAAAGTGAAAGATTCTATTAATTCTCATGTATCAGTCTTAAGCAAATTGTATCTTTGAGCTGTGAAATTTCAGTTTTCAGAAAAATATAAACAACAAAAAGACGCTGTGTTAACTTTGCTTTCAAATTTTGAGAGTGAAGGAGAACTACTCAATGATGGACGCAGAAATGTCATTAAGGTACTGCCTCTAGATGGACACAAAATAAATATCAAGGCTTTTAAAATCCCTAATCTAGTAAACCGTATCGCTTATAATTTTTTCAGAAAATCTAAAGCCGAACGCTCGTTTAACAATGCTTGTTATCTATTAGAACACGGAATAGGAACGCCGCATCCAGTTGGCTTTCTGGAAGAAACCTGTAAACTGCTTTTTAATAAAAGCTATTATATAAGCGAACAATTAGAAGCAGACATTACGTTTAGAGAACTCATTCTAGATCCTGACTATCCTAATAGAGAAGAAATACTTCGGAAATTTACTGCATTTACACATCAACTACACCAGAACAATATTCTCTTTAAAGATCACTCTCCAGGTAATACCCTAATTAAGAGAAAGGGAGATGGGTACGACTTCTTTTTGGTAGATCTCAATAGAATGGAATTTAAGGATCTTACGTTTGAGGAGCGTATTCTAAACTTTACACGAATCACTTCAAAAGAAGACATGGTTGCGATAATGAGTAATGAATATGCTAGGTTAACCGGTATTGACTATGATACAGTTTTTGTGCCTATGTGGAAACATACTGCGGCTTTTCAGGAGAAGTTTTACCGTAAAAAGCGCTGGAAGAAGCGCTTAAAGGTGAGCTAGCGTTTAAAAATCTTATTAATTTTATACTTTCTGAAAAGTGATAACTTTCGTTTTTCAGGTACTCCATTTTTTGAGATGAAATTCTCAATGGCATCAACCATTCGCTCAGAAGATTTTCCATCGTGATATGGATGATATGCAGCAATCACTGCCGCTCTTTGCTTTTTAAAAGAATCTGTATTAAGATTATTTATAACAGCGGTCGATAACTCCTCGGGATTTTTTATATCATCCCAGCGTATGTTTTCTGAAATATTATTCAAGGTGATCACTGGCTTATCAATAAGTAAGAACTCATAAATTACAGAAGATGTATCACTTATCAGTAGATCTGCAACGATAAATTGTGCTACAATGTCTCTACCTTCCTTAAAGAAAACGGTAGGGTAGCGCTCTGACAGTGCTTTGTAATAATCGATAAACTCTTTTGCCATCAAATCGTGAAACTTGATGTTAATTATAAATTCACCCGCCGCTGCAAGTGCTTCTAATTGTGTTTTGAAAAGTGCTGCAGAGCTCAGGGATGGAGAGAATGTAGGAGCGTATAGCAACACTTTATCTGCATCGAGCGAATGGAGCAGTGCTGCTTTTTCTTTTAATAATATTTCTTTGTCTCGTGTGTATGCATCAAGCTTAGACCATCCTGTTTCTAAAACTTCAAAGTTTTTATAACGTTTTTGAAATTTCTTAAAATGGCTGGTGAAATAAGGACCTTGCGTTAGGTACAAATCAAAATAATGCCGAATTCTAAAATGTCCTTTCTTCTCTCCAGCGAGTCCGTGAAAGATTTGCACTTTTACACCTCTTAGATAATGTGGCACTTCATTTCCAGGACAGATGATGGCGTCACTTTTAAAGGCTATAAGATCTTGTAGGCTTTCTGTAACAGGCTCTTCTTTAAAAGGAAATAAGGAAGCAAGCTTGGGAGCTATAAACCATGTGTAGGCATACTTACGCTCTTTTAGCACCGCCATTATTGGGCGCATTATTTCAAAACAATATGCGTTTTGGCAAAAGAGAACAACCTTCATTATTTTTTAGCTAAAAATTTATTGACATTTTCTAAGTCTTCTTTAAAGTCAATCTCCATACAATTGAACTGTGAGATATCTACCGCTTTTACTTTTGCTCCGTCTTTTTCTATCATTAATTCTAGTCCACGTTCAAAGTAATCGTTTGCATCACAATCTTCCAGACGTGTAATAAAATGCTCGAGATCATTTTTAGAAATAAAGTTTACCCCCACTGCTTCACCGAGCCCATTTTTAACCACTTTAGATAACTCATTAATGTAGCCATCTTGGAGTGTATATTTCACTTCTTCTTCTGCCACAGACTCCGTGTTTACACAAACAAAAGAGATATCTTCTTCCATACGTGGTTGAAGCACTTCAAGTAATTTTCTATCAAAAACAACATCCCCATTAAACCACAACACACTTTCTCCACGACATTTACGTAGCGCAAGGATTAAACTTTTTGCTGTATTGGTCTGATCAAAATATGGGTTGTAAACATATGCCATCTCAGGAAAGGCTTCCATAATGCTATTCTTTTTAAAACCAACGACAATAAACAGATCATCAATAGAAAAATAATGTGCTATATTATCTGTCATCATTTTCATGATGCTCTTTCCGTTACTTAAAGGTGTGAGCGGTTTTGGGAATGGATTTCCTAAACGTGAACCGATTCCGGCGGCTAAAATGACTAGCTTCATTGACTGATTTTTGAATTGTTTTTAATAAGTTGGCGTAGCTTTAAATATTTTAAAAAAGTAGTGTAGGAGCTAAAGGTGCAAATTACAAAACCATTAAACCCGTCTAAAATTCCGAGGCGTAAGATATAACCTTTAAAAAAAGTCCAGCTGGGTTTTAGCATCACATCTAGAATGTTGGAGGATCTACCTAAGTCATAATATTCTCTTGCGGCAATAGTAGAAAACTTATGCACTTTGAGACTGTGTTGCTCATATGAAGTATGCACCCAATGCAAAATAGCGCCTTCAATGATTTTCTTCTTACTTGTTTTTTCTAATTGAATGGTATCGTGAGGGTTAATCCCTCCCCATTGTGCTTTTCTTCGATCAAAAACGCGAAGTTTTCTATCTGGATTCCATCCCGAAAATTGAATCCATTGGCCACAGTAATTATTAAACCGCTGCGCTAAATATCCAGCACATTCCCAGTTGGTTTTTAAACGTAATATAGATGCCTGTAGTTCTTTACTCAAGGCTTCATCTGCATCTAACGAAATGATTCTATCATTTTTTGCTAAAGCTATCGCTGCATTTTTTTGCTGGATATGTCCTTCAAATACTTGTTGTTCAAAACGTACGGGATACTGCTCGCAGATGGCTTTTGTGTTATCTGTACTATAAGAATCAAGAATCACAATGTCTTTGCTCACTGGTAGCAATGATTCAATACATCTTGCTATGTTATGCTCTTCGTTAAAAGTGATAACGGTTGCTGAGTATTCGTTTTCTTGAGGCGATATTGTCTCTCCAGTAACAAATTCATGTAGCTTCGGAATGATTAACGAAGGGTCAAATTTTTGATATTGGACCGAAGCTTTATTTTTTGCAGATTTCTTGTTGGAGAAATGTGGATTATAATCTATGTAATCATATAAATGAACTGACACATGTTTTTGCCCATCTTCATAGATATTCCAAGCTCCTTTTTTGATCCAAGGACAGAAAATAGAGAAGGTTGGGATGTCAATGGCTTTGGCCATATTTACGGCGCCACCTTCGTTTCCAATTAAAGCGTCACATTGCGATGTGAGTGCTATAAAGGAACGAAGACTATTTCCGAAAATATCAAGAAGTATGGCCTTTTGTGTTTCAGGTTTACATAAGTCGTAAAGTTTCTTAGCATCTGCTTTCTGTGAAGGAACATAATTAAAGAGCAAACTTGCTTGTGTACTTGCTATAAGATAGTCCAGCAAACTTGCCATATAGGAAATGGGATACGTTTTAAACCCATCACTCCCAAGCGCACTTATCATATAAAGTTTCTTAGCAAGATTAACCCCATTAGCCTCGAGCAAAGCTTTTGCATCATCCTTTTCTTTCTTGGTAAGATATATTTTAGGTTGGCGTCTAGTTTGCTTTATATCCAGTAAAGGTTGTAGTAGTTTATATCTATTTTCTATGGCTAATCCCGCAGCAGAAAGTGAAAGGGATTGTCTTTTTACCGTGTGTGTATAAGCAACTGCTGTGTACCATTTCTTATAAGAAATACGGTATTTAGCGCCAGATGTTTTTGTAATCCAGGCACTGCTTATTTTTGAATAAGCGTCTATAACAACGTCGTATTTTTCAGCTTTAATGTTGGCACGTAACTGTTTAAAAGCCTTTTTGTCGCCTTCCATTTCTCGGGTAAACTCAATAACCCTATCAATTAATGGATTGTGCAGTATAACAGGAACCGTACTTGTATTAACCAAAAAATGTAGCTCTGATTTAGGAAATCGCTCTTTGAGAACTTCAAAGAGAATGGTGGACGTTAGCACGTCGCCTATCATTTTTTGCTGTATAATTAATACTTTCATTCCCAAAATTACACCGCTACATTATATTCTCTCAAGGCATCGTTGAGTGAAGTTTTTTTATTGGTACTCTCTTTACGTTTTCCAATGATTAGAGCGCAAGGAACATTAAAATCTCCGGCAGGAAATTTTTTCGTGTAACTACCAGGAATCACTACACTTCTTGCAGGAACAAGTCCTTTTGTTTCAACAGGAGTATCTCCAGTCACATCAATAATTTTTGTGGAAGCTGTAAGTACTACATTGGCGCCAAGTACCGCTTCACTTTCTACGCGTACACCTTCTACCACGATACAACGTGAACCAATAAACGCATTATCTTCTATAATAACAGGAGCAGCCTGCAATGGTTCTAAAACGCCACCAATACCAACACCACCACTTAAGTGTACATTTTTACCTATTTGTGCACAGCTACCAACGGTTGCCCAAGTATCTACCATCGTTCCTTTATCTACGTACGCACCAATATTTACATAACTAGGCATGAGTATCACACCTTTAGAAATATAGGCTCCGTGACGGGCTACTGCATTTGGAACAACGCGTATTCCGCGCGCTGCGTAATTGCGTTTTAATGGTATTTTATCGTGATATTCAAAAATACCAACTTCTAATGTTTCCATTTTTTGGATTGGGAAATACAGCACCACAGCTTTCTTTACCCATTCGTTCACTTGCCAGCCATTTGCAGTTGGCTCTGCACAACGTAATTCTCCTTTATCGCACAAGTTCACAACTTCGCGAATTGCTTCTATTGTAAGGGTCTTTGTCAATTTTGAACGATCTTCCCAAGCCGTTTCTATGATATTTTTTAATTCTGTCATTCTAATAGAAGTAAAATAAATGTTGATTATTTCAAGATGATAGTCTATTCTCAGTCAAAGACTTATGGGCCTTATGGTTTTTTTTTTAAATGGACTGTGCTCAATCTGATTTCGCCATAATGCTGTTGGGTACAAGATACCTAATCTCTAATTGCGTTGCGCAAAGATACGGTCTCTATCGAAATAGGGAATCAAAATAGCATACTATTTATAGAACCCTTATTTTTGTACGATCAATGGGAAGAATTCTGGCAATAGATTATGGAGGGAAGCGCACGGGGATTGCCGTGACAGATGAAATGCAGATTATTGCATCGGGTTTAACTACCGTTGAAACGAGCAAGTTAATGCCTTTTTTAAAGGAGTATATAACAAGCGAAAATGTGACAGATCTCGTTGTGGGTGAGCCTACACAAAAGGATGGTACTCCTTCTGGAATAGAAGCAGAAATTCAGAAATTCTTGAAACGATTTGTGAAAGGGTTTCCAGAAATACCTGTGCATAGAGTGGATGAGCGATATACCAGTAAAATGGCGTTCCAGACGATGATTGATAGTGGGTTAAAGAAAAAACAAAGAAGAAATAAGGCCTTGATTGATGAGATAGCTGCAACTATTATTTTGCAGGATTTTATGCAGTATCGTGGCTAGATTATTGAAGTGCAGTAATGTGCGCAGAGCGCTAATATTTAAATAAAAGAAGGACTTAATATAGAACTTTCCCGAAGGTTTTAGAATAAATTAAAAAAGAATGATTTTACCTATTGTGGCTTACGGTGATACCGTGTTACGAAAAATGGCAAAGGAGATTAACAAGGATCATCCCAACTTGAAGGCCTTGCTTAATGATATGTATGAGACTATGTATAATGCCAAGGGCGTTGGTCTCGCGGCACCTCAAATTGGTTTGCCTATCCGAATATTTTTAGTAGATGCAACGCCATTTTCAGACGATGAGGAGTTAGATATTTCAGAACAAGAGTTTTTAGCGTCTTTTAAACAAACATTTATAAATGCAACGATTATTGAAGAAGCGGGAGATGAGTGGGCGTTTAATGAAGGTTGCTTAAGTATTCCAGATGTGCGCGAAGATGTTTTTAGACAACCAGACATTGTTATCGAGTATTTTGATGAAGATTTTAAGAAGCATACAGAAAAATTTACCGGTATTGCAGCCAGAATCATTCAACATGAGTACGATCACATAGAAGGTGTGTTATTTACAGATAAATTATCCCCGCTCAAGAAACGATTGATTAAGAGGAGATTAGAAGATATAAGCAAAGGTAAAACAAATATTGGGTACCGTATGAAATACCCAAATATGAAAAAGAAACGTTAACTACTTGTAGAATTAGAAGAAACAAAAGATATTTGTGTCCCTTTAAGGAAAAACATACCATATGAGTTTAGAAAAAATAATGTCGATTTCTGGAAAGCCAGGATTATTTGAATTGAAAAATCAAACCCGCGGCGGTTTCCTAGCGGAATCACTAGTAGACGGCAAAAAAGTAAATGTAAGTGCGCGTCATAACGTTAGCTTGCTTTCAGAAATTGCAATTTATACAACGTCAGAAGAGCTTCCATTGCGTGAGGTTTTTAAAAAGATTTCTGAAAAAGAAAATGGTGGCGAGGCTATAAGTCATAAAGTGTCTAAAGACGAACTGGAAGAATACTTCTTTGGAGTATTACCAGATTATGATGAAGAAAGAGTGTATGCCAGCGATATAAAAAAGGTAGTGCAGTGGTACAATCTACTGACTAAAAAAGGTCTTACAGATTTTGAAGAACCTAAAGAAGATACTTCTGGTGATAAGAAAAAAGACGCGTCTGCCGTTATTAAAGACACTATTAGTGGTAAAGTAGCCTCAAAAGGATCTCAGAAAGCAACCTCATCTAAACAAGGTGGAACGGCAAAGAGTACCGCAGCACGGAAAAAATAATAGTTTATTTTCATTACTGTCAAAACAAGAAGACCGTCTTATGTTAATAAGGCGGTTTTTTATTATCTCAAATTAGCATTCAAGTTGGCTCGAAGCATTTGGAGTAGCCTACAAACTAGAGTGGAAAAGTAGACTAAATTGTTCATTACGCTCAGTGCAACAAGGCTTGATTATTACATAGTATAGTTAAAGTACTCTTTGATGCTATACCTACGATCTTGTTCATTGATTTTAATAAGTCGGGTTTGCCTTGCGGCGAAAATGCCATAGCTTTGCTACAAACCTATTTTAATGAACAACCGCGAAGCCCAACTGAAGGCATATGACCGTTTACTGACCATTATGGATGAGCTCCGTGAGCAATGCCCTTGGGATCAAAAACAGACCTTAGAATCGCTAAGACATCTTACTATTGAAGAGACTTACGAGCTAGGGGATGCCATCCTTGAAAATGATCTCGACGAAGTTAAAAAAGAACTCGGCGATTTATTACTTCATATTGTCTTTTACGCTAAAATAGGAAGTGAAACCAAAGATTTTGACATGGCAGATGTTGCAAACGGAATTTGTGAAAAATTGATTTCGCGACACCCGCATATCTATGGTGATGTAAAAGTGGCTGATGAAGAAGAAGTTAAACAAAACTGGGAAAAACTGAAGCTAAAAGAAGGAAGGATTAGTGTATTAGAAGGCGTGCCAAAATCTCTGCCGGCATTAGTAAAAGCAAACAGGATACAAGATAAAGTAGCCAGTGTAGGTTTTGATTGGGAAGAACCACGGCAAGTTTTTGAAAAATTACAAGAAGAACTGGCGGAACTCCAAGTCGAGATAGACGCTAACGACCAAGATAAAATAGAAGACGAATTTGGTGATGTATTATTTTCTATGATTAACTACGCACGTTTTTTAAAAGTAGATCCAGAAAATGCCTTAGAACGAACCAATAAAAAATTTATAAAACGCTTCCAGTTTTTAGAAGCCAAGGCTAAAGAACTTGGTAAAGAATTACAAGATATGTCGCTTGCTGAGATGGATGTGTATTGGGAAGAAGCGAAGAGGCATTAGCGATGTAAGAGAAGAGCAGCATAGCGTTATTAAATAGCGAAATAATAAAAACAAATAAGGCCTAACCGTTTAACAATGTTTATTTCAACGGACTTATAATCTTCACATCTGTGAAAGCAATCGTTCCTCTTATCACGCCAGCGATTACATCATAGAGCGCATTAATGATTTGCATTTTAAGTTCGCTTTTATGATACACTAAACTCACTTCTCTCGCGGGAGAAGGTTCTTCAAAATAACGCAGTTGTATTTTTTGATTTTCATTTAATTCTGCGGCATGCAGATAGGGAAGGAGTGTCATCCCAAGGCCCTCGTGAGAGAGTTTTATCAAAGTCTCAAAGCTACCACTTTCTAGGGTGAAGCTATCTTGGCTTCCGGCGCCTTTATTTTTACATAGGTTAAGCACGCCGTCTCTAAAGCAATGCCCATCTTCTAGTAATAATAAATCATCAATATCAAGGTCGTCTACTTTTAGTTTTTTCTTTTCAAATAAAGGGTGTCCTTGGGGTACGTATCCTACAAATGGCTCATAATACAATACACGCTCTTTTACTTTATCTTCTAGTAAAGGGGTAGCAGCAATCGCAGCATCTAAGTGCCCGTCTTGTAAACGAGTTACAATATCTTCTGTGGTGAGTTCTTCTATTTTTAGTTGGACCTTTGGATATTTATTTGTGAAGTTCTTTAAGAACATAGGCAACAATGTAGGCATAATGGTTGGGATAATGCCTAGTTTGAATTCGCCGCCAATAAATCCTTTTTCTTGATCTACAATGTCTTGCATTCGCTCTGCTTCATTAACAATGCTCTTTGCTTGTTGTACAATCTTCTGTCCCACGGGCGTCAGCTCAATAGGTTTTCTAGACCGGTCAAAAATGAGTATATCCAATTCGTCTTCTAGTTTTTGTATTTGCATACTGAGCGTAGGCTGCGTAACAAAGGTATGTTGAGAGGCCTTGGTAAAATTTTTATGCTCTGCAACAGCGAGGACGTATTTGAGTTGAGTGATTGTCATTTTCGATTACTTTATACAAAGCTATTGATTTTTTTGATACAATATGGGTGTATTGAGGTATTTTATTATTGAAGTTTCTTGTATCCTATCATGTGAAATAAAATAAACGTCGGAGTGATCGCATCAAAAGACTTGTTTATATCCAAAAAAAACTTCCTCAAAGTAAAACCCTAAGAGGAAGCTAATTATATAAAGCCTTGTAAACTTTCGTTCTACATTCTGATATCTAACACCCGTGGTTCACCAGCGACAGTAAAAACGGCATCACTCCATTGTGGTGGGCCCATATTTATTACGTTATTCGATACACCGTACATTTCTTTAGGTCTTCCGCTTGGCTCAAAGTCCATTTTTTTGTTTCCGTTTTTGTCCCAAAATAAGGTAATTGCATAATCTCCTGATACTACGTTTTCAAAAGTAACGGTTGCCTTTCCATCTGCAATTTGTCCTTCTAGATTCTCGACCCCTCCTGTTAACCAGTTGTCTTTAGTTTGCAGTGAGAAAAGTACGCTTCCGTCTTCTGAGGGAATGGGCACGTTTACCGTTATGGTGGTTACTGAAGTTTCTGTGATAGTTTCTGTAATTTCTTGCGCAAATGAAATTAGACTCGTAATACCTAGTGCGATTGTTGCGATAATAGTTTTCATAATGATTTGGTTTTAAATGAGTTTTTGTTTTTTGTTGGTACAAAGATGGGGGAGGTATATGCTTAAATAAAAAAGCATATACCCAATTGTAGAATAACTAGGATGAACTGTTTTTTGTAAATATTTATTAGAATATGCAGTATAGAATATTGAGCACAGACTAAGTACTAGGGGGCAATGTGCTTGCTGTTAAAGTAAAAAATATAAGAAGTGTTATTTAAAGTAAAAACGCTGATTGACCTATAATAGCCCTCTCGCTTTAATTTCAAGATACTTATTAATGGTATTCACTGTCAAGTCTTCTGGTGCGGTCAGGATTGTTTGGATACCTCTTTTTTGAAGCTCGCGAACCATTAATTTTTTATCAAACTGAAATTGCTGTGCAATGGTTTGGTCATAAATTTCTGGAATAGATTCGGCCTTGCTGTCACCTAAGACTCTAAGTTCTGTATTTTCAAAAAAGACAACAACCAATACGTTTTTTTTGGCCATCGCCTGTAAATAGGGAAGTTGTCTATTTAATGAGGAGATATGTTCAAAGTTTGTGTAAAGCATTAATAGACTTCTGTGTGTAATACGTTGTTTTACAAATGCCTGTAATGCGCCAAAATCACTATCTAAAAATTGCGTGTTGGTATTATATAGCGCGTCAAGAATGTTGTTGAGATAGGTTTTCTTCGCAGATGCTGGTAGGTAGTTCCCAACTTTATGAGAAAAATCAAGGAGTCCTACTTTATCATTCTTCTTCAATGCTACGTTACTAAATGCCAGCGCTGCATTGATTGCATAATCTACTAACTTCAATCCCTTAAACGGCATTTTCATTACCCTACTGGTATCAATTATATTATAGACTGGTTGCATTTTTTCATCCTGAAATTGGTTTACCATCAAAGCTCCAAGCTTTGCTGTTGCTTTCCAGTTTACGTTACGTGCATCGTCCCCAACTACATAATCTCTTATTTGCTCAAATTCCATCGTCTGGCCAATGCGTCTTATTTTCTTTAAGCCGGCAAGACTCAATCTATTATCAATTGCAAGGAAATCGTATTTTTTCATCTGTATAAAAGATGGATATACTTTTACTAGTTGCTCGTTGTCAAAGACGTAACGCCTTCTAAATAATCTAATGGACGAAGAAACAAAACAATTCAAATTTCCGAAGTGATACTCCCCTCTTTCTACAGGGCGCACACTGTATTGAAAAGTTTGTCTTTGTTTCCCCTTAATACATATGGATTTAAAAAAGTCTCGCTTCTGAAATTGCACTGGCAACTCGTCTATAATGCCTACATTTATGGAAAATGCATATCTATTATCAAGCTGCACTAAAACCTCGTTAGGATCACTATTACTAAATTTCTCTGGCACAATTCTTTTTCCTTGTAAGCCCTTTCCGCTCCAAAGCATACTCGCTTCCATAAGTAAAAGCAAGCCAAAAGCGAGCACCATTAGCCACACAATGCCATAGATTTTGGGTTGCCAAAAGCTCACCAGAAAAACCAGAGATAGTAGGGCTAGCGCGTAAAAGAAGCGCGGAGTTAGATATAAAGATTTAAAGAATTTAATCAAAGCTTATCTTGGTATTTCTACAGATTGTGTTATCATTTCTATCACAGTTTCTGGTGTCATACCTTCCATTTCTCTTTCTGGTGAAAGTATGATACGGTGGCTTAGCACAGGTGCTAGCGTTTTTTTAATGTCATCTGGTGTTACAAAATCACGACCACTAATAGCAGCGTATGCTTTTGAAGCATTCATTATTGCTAGTGAAGCTCGAGGTGAACCTCCGAGGAAGAGGTGAGGGTGGTTGCGTGTCTTTTCAACAATCTGCGCGATGTAGGTAAATATTTTATCTTCTATTAAAATCTCCTGTACTTGTGCTCTAAACTTCATTAAATCTTCTGGAGTTAATACTCCTTCAATTTGGTCTTGCGGCATTACCTGTTTGCGGGTATGATGTGTTTTTAAAATAGTAACTTCATCTTCTAGTTTTGGATACCCCACTTTTATCTTAAATAAGAATCTGTCTAATTGTGCTTCTGGTAAAGCGTATGTTCCTTCTTGTTCTATTGGGTTTTGTGTTGCGAGCACCATAAATGGGTACTCCATCATATACCGATGACCATCCATTGTAATTTGGCGTTCCTCCATTACTTCAAACAGGGCCGCTTGTGTTTTTGCAGGTGCTCTATTTATCTCATCAATTAGGACCACATTAGAAAAGATAGGTCCTTTTTTAAATTCAAATTCCGAAGTCTTCATATTTAAAATACTAGTTCCTAAGACGTCACTAGGCATTAAATCTGGAGTAAATTGAATACGACTAAAACCTGTTTTTAATGTTTTTGCGAAGAGTTTCGCCGTAATGGTTTTTGCTATTCCGGGTACTCCTTCAATTAATACATGACCATTTGCTAAAAGGTTCACTATAAGCAGTTCAATAAAATCTTCTTGGCCAATAATGACTTTTGCCAATTGTTGCTTTATGGCAGCGACTGTTGTTGTTAATTCTTCTAGTGGGATGCGATTATTAAAATGAAGATCTTCATTTATTCCTTCAGGATTTGCCATCTGTTTGTTTTTTAAAATTTGAAATAGTTTTATATAATTCTTCTAGCTGCACTTGTGTGGTGCTTTTTGGGTTTTGATGTTGTATCGTTTCAATCATTGTAAAAACAGCTTTTGTGTCTTCTAGTGTGTTTCCGCTTCTAGCGGCTAAGGCCTTAAAGAAACGGTTGTCCGCCTTTTCTGTAGGCAATCGTAAACGTGTTCTAATAAACTCCGTAAAAAGATTAATTTGTTTCAAAGCTATTTTATGGTGCTCTTTTTTATCGAGGTACATTCCAGATATGGTCTGCGTATATTCAAAAGTTTTATTTTTTAAAGGCCTTACTATAGGGATACTGCGCTGTTTCCGTTTTCCTTCAAAGAGCACATACAACATGATTCCAATGAGCACTAAATAGTATGCCCATTTAAGATAGCGATTGGTAAGAATAGCTCTTAATGGAGAAATATTTATTTTCTTACCAGTCTTATAATAATTATCCCAAAGGAGTGTGTGATTCTTTGGGATGTATGACAATGCCTTTTCGCTAAGTTCTTTATTATGGTCAGATAGGAGCACAAAATTACTGAAGATCTCCGGCTGTAAGTGCAAATAGATTTTACCCTTTCCAAAGGGTGCTTCAATAAAATTAATATTAGGTTCTGTAATTTTTAGTGCGTCATCATAAATTTGAGCCTGTCCTAATACGGTTTGATTTAACGTATCGATTTCTTCAAAATAGTGAATGGAAAAATCTTTTTTTATTCGGTAGGCATCTTGAGATTTTAATTTTTTATTTGTAAAATTCAATAAAGGTTCACTACCCATATTATCAAACATATAATCTTCACCCGTTTCTAGAAGCAAGGTGTCGCTTATTTTTTTTGGAAGTGAAGAAGCTGAGATAAATAAATGATTTCCTTTTTTGGTCCATTTTAAAATGTCTTCAACTTCAGTGCGATCAAAATCTATTCTATTATTTAAAAAGAAATAGGTACCTCGGAGTGTTGAATCGCGTAACACTTCATAAGGTGGCCTGTCAACTTCAACAAAACGATCGCCCATTTCTTCTGAAAGCAAATCGTGAAGTACATAGGTTCCTAAAGGAATTTTATCAAGTTTACTATAGCTAGGAAACCAGCTTATCGTCTGCTTTTTAGTAGCCTCAGCATATACAAGAATTGCTAAAATCGCTATAAAACCAATGAATAGTATTTTCTGAAATTTAGACATCTGCTGTGGGTATGTTTTGTTCTAAATTCTTGAATAGCTGTTCTGCTTTTTGATAATCATTTTGAGTTACTTCAAAATTACCATACCAGATATAATCATAAATAGTTGTTATTTTTCTGAATCTAGTATTGAGGGAAGCTTCAGGAATTTCGTTGAAATATTCAGAATTTGTTTTATCAAATTCATAATCAATTAATTCGGCTTCGGTTAAACGTTTTAATATTAATAGATAGTAATAACGCACTGCCAATCTATAATCGTTATTCTTTAATGCTTTCTGGATTAGTTTTTCTATGTCTTTAGATCTGATGATTTCTTCATCTTCAGAAAAGAAAACACCTGCGCCATCTTGCGTGGCTAATATTGTGGAACCCGGATTTAATTTAATAACTAGCCAAATGACAAATACGATACAGCCTGCTAAAAATAGATAGGGCAGTACTTGGATAAGGATGGCTAAAAAAGTACTCCCTCGTACATCGCCAAAGAGCCAATACATAAAATCATTCCATACACGACTTGCCCAATCTTTAAAACGAGACCACCAGTTATCTTCAACGCTTTCATCATAATTGAAGGTGTCATTATTTTTATAATCTTTAATTTTAGAATTATCAAAGTGTACAGGACTCACCTCACTATCTACATCATGCTGCACTAACGCAGGTGATTCCACTTTCGTAGCGTCTTGCGGTTTAGCAAGTGCAACCGTAGTTGCAAGAAGCAGAATGTAAAGGGTTTTACGCATTTTCTTGCGGTGTGGTTCCTAAAGTATCTATCGTTTCAATAGTGCCTGTAAAGTTTTTCTTTTCGTTTAGATTGAAATATACAAAGGCCGTTGCAATCACTAATATTGATTGTAATAAATACTGCGCAATTAGAGAAATGGCATTGAGAGCAGTATACAACCAATCGAACATATCTACGGGATTTGCAGAAATAGTATCTATTGAAGCAAATGTATTTGCCATCGTATAAATAATAAGAGGGAGTTGAAATATTACATTTACGATATAAAAAATAATGTAGATCACAATATAAGTTGCAAAGGTAATCCACCATTCATTTTTTATAAATTTAAAACTATAACTAATCGTATCATCCACCGCTCTATTTTGAAAAACATGGATGGCATATGCAGTGCCTAGAGCTACCCCTGCATAAATACCAGGAATAACGCATAACATAAAACCGATACCGGCTATTATCCCAATAAGAAAACCTAATCCTATTAAACTCCAAAATTCAGAACGAACTCCATCATTTACCTCGGCTGGTATTACTTTACCATTGTTATTCACATAAGACTTAATATAATGAAGTACTGTACCATATAATAAGGAAAAGTAAGCTACCATTGCTAGCAACATTACTAAGACACTAATAACAGTGCTCATTGAAAAAGATTGGTTGGTATTAAATATGTCAAACGTGCCAAAACTACCCATGGCAGTTTGCGTGTAGATACTAGCCGCTACAACTAAAACAAACAATGCTGGCCCTGTAATTTTAAGAATTAAAGTACCTAGCGGCTTCCATTCTTCTCTAATAAATTTAAAGGTGTCTGTTATTATCTCTCCAATATCGCGTTGTTTTTTAAATTGTATTTTTTCGTTCATACTTTCGTTTTAATTGAATAGGATAAATTAGGTAATAGAAAATGATAAGTGTTAGTGAACTGCCAATAATAAGTATAGCAATCCAGTCTGGCATTTCAGTATGTCTTGTTACAAAACCTTCTAGAAAGCCGGCAAGAATAAAAAAGGGAATGGTGCTGATTAAAATTTTTACACCGCCTTTAGCACCTCTTACAAAAGACTGAAGACGTGTGTATGTGCCAGGAAAAAGTATACTATTACCAATCACGAGACCTGCACATCCGGCAATGATAATGACAGAAATTTCTATGGTGCCATGAATCCATATCGTGCGTACAGACTCCCAAAGTAAGCCTTCTTCATAAAAAAAGTATTGAAAAGAACCCAACATAATAGCATTTTGCATGAGTATGTAGAAGGTGCCTATCCCCAGTAAAATACCATAAGCAAAAGCCATCAGTGCGACTCTTATGTTATTAACGGTAATGCCCAAAAACATTTCTATCTCATTCATATCTTTGTACACCGCCATTGGGTCACCTTTTTCAATGTTTTCTAAGGTCATATTTACATAACCGTCTCCTAGGATAAGGCGAACAAAGTCGCCATCTGTTGCGGCACTATAAGCACCTACAATGCTAAATAATAAAAAAGTAAGAAATGTAATGAGCAGCTGTTTATGATATTGCGAGAAAAACAGCGGAAACTCCTTGGTGTAAAAAGAAATAAATCGAGATTTACTTTCTCTTTTAGTTTTATATATTTTTTGATGCGCTAATATAGATAGTCCATTTAAGTAGTGTAGCGTGTTGCTTCCTGGGTAAAATGTCTGTGCATAACTTAGGTGGTCTGTTACTTCTAGATAGAGTTCACTTAGTTCGTCAGGATTTATCTGAGCATTATTCTTAAGAACACTTTCAAATCTTAACCATTTATCCTTATTTTGCTTCGCAAAAGCAGCTTCGCGCATATGTGTAGAGTTTTTACCAAAGAAACATATTAAATGGACAAATTTCAAATTGAAACCGCTCAAAATGTAAACATTGTTCAAAATGTTGCCGGAGTGGGAGACCGTATATTGGCTTACCTAATAGATGCGGCTATTATGCTTGTTTATTATCTTATTGTTTTTTTGATGTTTATAGGGACTATAGACTCCTTAGGAGATAGTGCTACTTTTTTAATTTTTATGGTTATTTTACTTCCAGTCTTAGTATATCATTTGTTGTTTGAAATGTTCTGGGATGGAAAAAGCCCTGGAAAAGCAGTACTGAAAATGCGTGTTGTAAAACTAGATGGATCTAAACCTGCTTTCTCAAACTTCCTTTTGCGATGGTTGATACGCGTTATAGATATTAGTCTAGTGAGTGGTGCGGTGGCTTTAGTAACTATCTTGTTAAACGGAAAAGGACAGCGTCTAGGCGATATTGCAGCAAACACTACTGTTATTTCTGAAAAAACACACGTGGCTTTTTCACAAACAATTCTCACAGACATCCCGCAGGGCTATGTATCTAAATATCCTCAAGTAACCGTTTTTAGTGATGTCGAAATGCAAAAGATAAAACAGATTTATACTGAAAATAAATTCAAAGGGAATCATAATATTATTTTACGGTTATCGCATCGAGTGGCTAAAGTGATGGAAGTGGAGATGGATGAAATGCCTATTGCATTTATAGATAAAGTGATTAAGGATTATAATTATTTTACACAAAACTCGTAGCGTGTAAGATTATTTTGTGGAGTATAGCGCGCAGATCGCTTCACTTATGGAAAATAAACAGATCTATTATTCAATGAAAATCTATATAGTTCATATTCTATAATACATTTATTTTAACCTTTTTTCGTCAACCAAAATTTTAACAAAATGACAATAATCCTTATCATAGACATACTAGGTACGATGGCCTTCGCTGTTTCTGGAGCATTGATTGCTATGAAGAAGCGTCTCGATCCTTTTGGAATAGCGATTATAGCATTTGTAACTGCGATAGGTGGCGGTACATTACGCGATTTACTTATTGACGCAGACATCACGTGGATGCGTGATATGACATTTGTGTACGTCATTTTCGGTTCGACAATACTTGCCATTATTTTCAGAAAAAAATTACAATACGTGCGTCGATCTTTATTCTTGTTCGATACCATTGGGATTGCCTTATATACCATCGTAGGAGTAGAAAAAGGAATCGCGGCAGATTTCCCGTTTATTATTTGTATTTCGCTTGGTACTATTTCGGCATGTTTTGGTGGTGTGATACGTGATATCCTCTGTAATGAGATTCCTATTGTTTTTAGAAAAAACATTTATGCCACGGCCTGTATTTTTGGAGGGGGCGCTTACTTTTTATTAGAAAGAACACCGCTTTCAGAAGATATTGTAGTGTTTTTTGCTGGGGGATTAGTAATCCTTATCAGGATTCTAGCGGTTACTTTTAATTGGTCTTTACCTAATTTCTATCCAGAAGGTGATGACCAACAGAAGTTGTCCTAGAATGTGAATGCTTGATCACTGTGCACGCGGATATTTTCACAAAATCCATTGAGAAATTTGTAATTCAATTTAGATAAATTATTGAGTAGAATGTTCTCTATCATTTTTGAGTTTTTAGCTTGGAGTTCTTTGTGGTAAAAACAAGTGATAAAGACAATAAAATATCCAACGTTCTCGATATTACTCGCAAATATTTTCTAATTCCATCGCATTAGTCTAGATTAAATTATCATCGTATTTAATATGCTTTGATGTATTTAGCACCAAAAATATCAACACGTAATACCCACATAATATTTCCGCATAAAAAAATGTCCTGATAGCAATATCAGGACATTTCTATATAGAATATTAAGTTGCTTATTCTGGCTTCATTACTTCTGTAATCTCAAGTTCAAAGATAAGATCTTCATTTGCTGCAATGATAGGTGGATATCCTCTATCTCCATATCCTAGATGAGAAGGGATGTAAACAACTGTCTTATCACCAACAGACATATGTAATAATGCCTCTCTAAAACCTGGAATTAAACGCGCTTCTGTGCTATAGTCAGAGGGTACAGGCAGGTAACCGTCTGCAGCTTTTCTTGCTGGATCTACCGTCATAAACTCTTCTGCTACTTCTAGTCTGTTACTGTCAAAAAGTTTTCCGTCTGAAAAGTATCCTGCGTAGTTCATTTTAATTTTAGATCCTATTGCTGGCTTTTCTCCATCTCCCCTTTCTGTGTAGGCTATCTTAAGGCCAGATTCTAATATTTCTGCTTTTTCTAGCGCTTTGCTCAGATTCTTTAATGTCTTTACAGCAATCTTATTGATAGCTTCGGCTTTCTTCATTTTTTCTTTTTCAATCTCTTCCATTTCGTCTGTGAAAAGAGGAGTCTTCATACCACGTTCAATAATGTTTACAGTTTGCATTACGATTGGGTTAACCGGCTTGTCTCCTTGACCTGTTTCTACCATACCTAAAGCGTCTACAATATCTTGACCTATTACTACTTTACCAAAAACAGTGTGTTTTGAGTCTAACCAAGGTGTTGCCTTTAAGGTTACAAAAAACTGACTTCCGTTTGTTCCGGGTCCAGAGTTTGCCATCGATAGGATTCCTTTATCAAGGTGTGTTAATTCTGGATCAAATTCATCTGGAAACTTATATCCTGGGTTTCCTCCACCTGTTCCTAGTGGATCTCCACCTTGAATCATAAAATCTTTTATTACGCGGTGAAACGTAAGACTGTCATAAAATTTCTTGCCCTTATATTGATCTTCGACCATCCCGTTTGTTCCTTTTGCAAGCCCTACAAAGTTTGCTACCGTAAGGGGTGTTTGCTCTGCGTAAAGCTCTGCTACAAAAGTTCCTTGATTGGTTACAAACTCTGCGTAAACACCATCTTCAAGTTCTGGATATTGGCTCTGACAAGAACCAAGCGAAATAGTTAATACTAGTAATAGAAATGATAATTTTTTCATAATAAATTTATTGGGTTTTGTCTATTAATTTTAAAGTTACTGTACTCTTCACAGGAATGTTTGCTCCTATCTTATCTATGATGCCGTAATAGCCATAGGCCTTATGCGATGGAAATAAAAAGGTTACTTTCTCTCCCTCTTTCATCAACTTTAATCCTTGACGTATTCCGGTAATTAATTCTTGATTTGTTTGATCTACATAGTATTCTTGAATCCCATTCTCTTTTTCTGAAATGATCATATTTCCGTCGAGATCACTCACATCATAAGTAAACTGTATGCGATCCCCAAATTGTGGGCTAGCCCCCCCAATGGTGTCTTTTGTCTTATAAAAATACCAAAACCCGTTATCTGAAGTAATGTACTGCTGCGCTGGGTTAGAAGTCATAATAGCCGCTATTTGCGCTTCTTCTGCTTCCACTAGTTTTTTATTACGCTCAATAGAAGCATCAATAAATGTCCCCGAGTTTTGCTGTAACGGTTGTCGCGCTTCTGGACTTTTACAGCCCTGAAACAGTAATATAGAAAATAGAATGATAAGCAGTTTATGCATGTGCTAATAGCTGGTCTTTATATCGAGGCAATATACTAATAAAATAGCGAATGGTTTCTGTAAGATTTAGGTCGCTTTTTCCGCCAGCAGCGTTGTGGTGACCTCCTCCATGAAAATGCTCGCGACTTACTAGATTTACAGAAAAGTCTCCTTTACTACGCAATGACATTTTGATAATATTGTCTTTTTTATGTTCGATAAAGATGGCTGCAAAAATAATACCTTTTATAGATAATGCATAATTTACAAAGCCTTCGGTGTCTCCTTTTTTAAATTGGTTCTCGTCCAGTTCTTTTTGACTTAATGTAATATATGCTGTTTTATACTCTGGAAGAATGCGCATATTTTTAAGCGCAACTCCTAATAATTTCAGACGTTCTGGAGAACTTGAGTCATAAATATTTTCGTGAATTTCGTGATGCACGGCACCGGCATCCATCAAACCCGCAATCACTCTATGCGTAGTGGCTGTAGTACTTGCAAACCTAAATGAACCTGTATCTGTCATAATCCCGGTATACATATTTGTTGCCATTGCTTCAGAAATATGCTCCAATTGACCCATTGCTTCTATAAAATGATACACCATCTCACAGGTAGAACCCATCGCGGTATCGCTGTACGTTAACACGGCGTAATCACTTGGGGATTCGTGATGATCAATCATAATGTAATCTGCAGTGGCTTGATTTAATGCATCTTCCATACTCCCCACTCTAGTAAAAGAATTAAAATCTAAAGTACAAATAATATCTGCGTCTTTAATCAACTGGTTTGCTCGCTCAACCTTTTGATTATAAATAAGGATATCTTCTGAAGCTGGCATCCATTTCAGGAAATCTGGAAAATCATTTGGTACGATTACTTGTGTGTCGTGTCCTTGGCTTTTCAGTAATAAAGATAGGGCAGATGTGGACCCTACGGCATCACCATCTGGATTTTTGTGACCTACGATTACTATCTTTTTAGGGGTTTCAAGAAGACTTTGGGCAATTGCTGTTTGTGCTTTATTCATATGAGCGAAGATACAATTTAGGGAGTGAAAATTCTTGTATAATTTGTGAAATTGATATATTATCCCCCACCTACATTCAACGTATTTTAGTTAAGAAATTATGAAAAAATTTTTTAATTTTTTATAAGTTATTGCGTCGGCGAGCGGTTCTTGTTCTGCTCATAAAATGATAATAAAAGGAAATAAAGAAGTGGTTATATCAACTTACTTTTGGTTAATCTCAAAATGCTTACTACAAAAGGTGGGGCTAAAGTAAATGGTGTGAATAAGCAGTCGGTCTTGCAGCTTTGCATTATCAAAGTAATATTCCATCAAAAATAAATCGTTGCATATCTAACATAAAGGCTTATTTTTGCAAAAAATTTAAAAACACTCTTATGAGAACAGATAGAACATTTACAATGTTAAAGCCAGATAGTGTTGAGAAAGGACACATTGGTGCAATTTTAGAAAAAATAAACGCTGCCGGTTTTAGAATCGTAGCTTTAAAAGAAACTCAAATGACAACAGCAGATGCTCAGGCATTTTACGATGTGCATAACGAGCGTCCATTTTTTGGCGAACTTGTTGAGTATATGACAAGAGGTCCTATTGTAGCTGCTATTCTTGAGAAAGATAATGCTGTTGAGGATTTCCGTACGTTGATTGGTGCTACTAATCCAGCAGATGCTGCAGATGGAACCATCCGTAAATTATATGCTGCCTCTATAGGTGAGAACGCTGTTCACGGAAGTGATAGTGATGAGAATGCTGCTATTGAAGGTGCATTCCATTTTTCTGGAAGAGAGATGTTTTAAGAACATTTGACAATCTTAAAAACTGTGTTCTGCTTTTGCAGAATGCAGTTTTTTTATTTTATTGAATTAGTAAGAAGTAAGATCGTCCAACAAGTCTAACAGAAAAAAGAAAGAAAATGTGCTTTACACAATCCTTTTTAATAGTGCTCAACACTAGATTTAAACAGGGATAAGTCTTTCTTCTATTTTTCCTACTCCACTTTAACTTTAATTGGCCCGCCATTAGAGACCCAAGAGCCTCCTACCTCGTCTATGTTGACGTCAAGCTCGTCTGTAGTGTCTATGCTTTTAAGATTTACTTTAAGCTCTTCAGAGGTATCAATGCCTTTTGTATTAATATTCATCTCATCATAGGTGTTAATGTCTACAATACGAACATCCATCACTTGATTAGGAGACACTGGTACTAAATGATATTCTACTTCTAGAGTTTCAGGCGTGTTAGTTGTTGCTTGGGCAGACGGTATGATGTCAAGTGTTTGGATGACATTAATAGAAAGACAAACGGCAATCACCGTTAAAATAGTTTTTGTGTATGTATCTGTTTTCATAAGAACTTGGTTTTAATATTTAAGATTAGAAGCTTTTTTTCAACAGGTTATGAATGCTTCTTATTTTTTGTTTGCCATAGGCGCTGTTAGCTATGTATGAAGCACCACTGGATCTAAGGTATCACCTTCATGAAATTTACACATTCGCATTGCTTTTGTCTTGCCTTCGTGTGTGTTTGTGAGCACATTTGCCTCATCTTTTAAAAACACCCTTTGTGAAACCAGATCTCGAAATGGTTGTTAAAGCTCAAAAAGCCAATCACTATTTTCTTTGCCAACACAAGGGCATGTGCGCTCCATTTAATGGTTTCGTTGAGTTCGCTTTCCTGTAAAACAGCTTCTACTTTTTCTGAAACAGTCATAACATTTATGTTAATGAATTGAAGATACTTTTTATCACTAGAAAAGATGATAATAAAATGTGAAAATTTGCTTTGACGGTTCAGTCAAAGCTTTCAACAGTTGGGTGCAAATTATTTATTTCAGAAAAGTTCTTTCCTCAAATTTGTAGTAGATTTATAAAACCAAATGTTATGACCTTAACCTATCAATCACTTCCGAAGTTTTCTATACTTGGCATATGCTGCTTGTTATTTAGCTTTAGGGCGCAAGCCCAAACTACCGTTTCTGGAATTGTTACAGAAAAGAACGGAAAACCTATACTAGGGGCAAACGTTTATCTAGACGGAACCTATGACGGAGCCACATCTGGCATTAACGGACTATATAGTTTTACAACAGATACGACAGGATCACAAACGCTGGTGGCAAGCTTCGTGTCTTTTGAGACCATTAGTGTTACAGAAGATGTAAGTACTTTCAGTAATTATAAGGTAATCTTAAAAGAAGACGTTAACTCGCTTGATACGGTAGTTATATCTGCAGGAACTTTTGAAGCAAGTGACAATGGTAAAGTATCTGTTTTAAAACCCTTAGACGTTGTGACAACTGCAAGCGCCTTAGGTGATTTTTTAGGAGCATTACAGACCTTACCAGGGACAACTACAGTAGCAGAAGACGGAAGATTGTTTGTAAGAGGTGGAGATGCAAACGAAACCCAGATCTTTATTGATGGATTAAGAGTTTTTAGTCCCTACACACCAACGACCGCAAATACACCTACCCGCGGGCGATACAGCCCGTTTTTATTTGATGGGATTACTTTTAGTACAGGTGGTTATAGTGCAGAATATGGACAAGCACTTTCATCTGTTTTACTATTAAACACTATTGACGAGCCGGATCAGGAAAAAACAGAAATTGCACTAATGACTGTTGGCGGCGGAATAGGAAACACACAAAAATGGGATACGTCTTCTTTAAGTATCAATACCTCTTATGTCAATTTAGCTCCCTATGTTGCGCTTTTGCCAGATAGAAATGAATGGCAAAAACCTTTTGAATCTTTGTCTGGAGAAACAGTATATAGACACAAAATAGGTGACGGACAGCTGAAAGCCTATGCCGCTTTTGATACTACTAATTTTAGATTGACAATAGAAGATATTAATGAAGTAGACGGAATACGGTTTGGATTAAAAAACAATAATTTTTATTCTAACCTTAGTTATCAAGCACCATTAGGAAATAAGTGGCGATTGTTTACGGGTGGGAGTTATACCTATTCAAATAACAAAACAGATTTTGATACGGCTTCTATTGACAGTGATGAAAAGTCTATACACGTGAAGGCAAAGCTGCGCAAGAGTTTTAATAGTAAGTTTAAATTAAGTTTTGGTGCAGAGCAGTTCATGACAGATTATGATGAGCGTTTTGACACGCCATTTGCCAGCGGAAAAATAGGCTATGATAATAATATATCTTCCATATTCACAGAAGCTGATTATGTGTTTAGTAGAAAATTTGCAGCGAAGGTTGGTCTGAGATCTAGTTACAGCCAGATTTTTGACGAAGTTACCGTTGCCCCTAGAATTTCGTTAGCCTACAAAACGGGCAAGAATAGCCAGCTTTCAGTAGCTTACGGTGACTTTTATCAACAACCACAAAGTGTCTATTTAAAGTATACACAGGAACTAGAGGCGGCAAGAGCGCAACATTATATTGCTAATTACCAGTTTAGGGCAAATAATCGAATATTCAGGGCAGAACTTTTCAGAAAGGAGTATGATAACCTGGTGACATTTACAGATAAAATAGCGTCTTTTGACAGTGACTATGGTACAGAAGGATATGGCTATGCAAAGGGATTAGATATCTTTTTTAGAGATAACGAAACGTTTAAAAATATGGATTATTGGGTTAGTTATTCGTACTTAGATAGTGAACGCGAATACCTTAACTACCCCACGGCAGCCACACCAAATTTTGCAAACACACATAACGTATCTGTAGTGGCAAAATACTGGATAGAAGACTGGAAGAGCCAAGTAGGTTTCAGTTTTCAACATGGAAGTGGTCGCAGTTATACAGACCCTAATTTGGGTGGGTTTTTAAATCAGCAAACAAAGGGATACTATAACTTGAGTGTGAATTGGGCCTATTTACTGTCTGAGCAACAGATTCTTTATTTTTCGATAAATAATATTACAAATTTTAAAAACGTAAACGGCTATCAATATGCCGATACGCCAAACCCTATGGGTGATTTTAATAGAAGAACACTGCGACCAGCAGCAGATCAGTTCTTCTTTGTTGGATTCTTTTGGACGATAAGTGATGATAGGTCTGATAATCAACTTGATAAGCTTTAGGGTTTGGTGTGCATTCGCTGGTGCTAAATACTGGGTATGACATTTCAGCAATCAAAAATGACAGTTGGGTAGAAATGATTTTAAATAGGAGGGTAGATGCTCCATCTTTGTATGAACATAAAACTAAATAAATTATGCAAACAGTACTTACATATTTCGCTTTAATTTTTGCAGGGATGATTTCTGCACAAAATTCGATTACCGTAACGATTTTAAATCTTGCATCGAATAATGGTAAAGCGATGATTGCCCTTTATAATAGTGAAGCTTCGTTTCTGGGAGATCCAGAGCTAGGTTCAATTGAGGTAATTACCGCTCAAACTGCAACGGTTACTTTTAATGATGTTCCGGCTGGGGTATATGCCATCTCTGCGTTTCACGATGAGAATGAGAATCAAAAATTTGATATGATTTTAGGGCTATTCCCTAAAGAAGATTATGTAAACTCTAATTATGCAGAGGGAATGTTTGGGCCACCCACTTGGGATGATGCAAAGTTTACGCTCGAAGACGAACCATTATATTTCAATTTAAAAATGAATAACTAAACCGCCAGTTTAAGATTAAATAAACACATAACATTATGAAGACAATTATCTATCTCTGTCTAGCACTTTTTGCGCTAAGCGCCGTTGCTCAATCTCCATACGATACTGGTATGAAAAAAGCATTTGACCTTTGGGGCGAGAATAAAATGGTAGAGGCATCAAATCTTTTTGAACGTATTGCTACTGCAGAAAAGGAAAACTGGATTCCTGTATTTTTTGTATCTCAAGTAAATGTGATTAAAAGTTTTGGGGAAACAGATCCTGCGGTACTAAAGGCACAAATGGACAAAGCGCTTGACTTTTTAAATCAATTAAAAACACTCACGGAAGATGACAACCCCTATGTAAAAATTTTAGAAGGACAGTATTACACCGCTTGGATTGCATCTGATGGGATGAAATACGGGATGAAATACGCGGGAAAAGTGAGCACATTATATGCAGAAGCATTGTCGTTAGCACCAGAAAACCCTATTGTAGTTTTTGGAAAGGCAGAATGGGATGCTGGAACTGCAAAATATTTTGGTCAGTCTATGGAGCCTTTTTGTAAAGATGTGCAGAGAGCTATAGATTTATCTGATAACTTTGAACCAGAAGGAGCATTCTATCCTAGTTTTCAAAAAGAGAGAGCACTTGAGTTTATAGAAGAAAATTGTAAAGAATAATGAACAATAACCTGCGTAAGTTAATTCAGTCTTTTTTAATAGGAGTAGTTATTTTCCTAGTCCTTGGTCTGTATGAGTATCTGTCAAACGGCTGGCGGCCATCAAGTAGTGCGGAGGTATTAAGGCAGTTTGGCTTTAATCAACTCTATGCGGTGGGCTTATATATGGCCAATGATACTGTGATTAACTATTTAATACGAACGCACGGCGTAGATTTATTTAAATTTAAAAATTTATTAAAAGGGGTACTTGGTGGTATTGTTGCTACGATCAGTACGATGTTTTTAATCCGAATTTTTATCGGCTGTATCGTTTATGGTAGAAGCTTGAGCGAATTTGTAAGCAGTGAGCATTATTCATATTACACCATAGGCTTTACCATCTCTGTCATAATATCTTCCATCTTTTACTTTCTGTATTATTATAAACATAAACAAGATAATCGCCTCAAGGAACAAAAGATTATAGCTGGGGTTGCTTCGGCGCAATTTGATGCTTTAAAGAACCAACTTGACCCTCATTTTCTATTTAATAGTTTAAACGTACTGACAAGCTTAATTGAAGAAAACCCTGTTGCTGCTACTAAGTTTACTACGGCCTTGTCTAAAGTATATAGATATGTTTTAGAGCAAAAAAACAAAGAATTGGTTACCATAGAAGAGGAACTCAAGTTTGCTCACCTGTATATTTCGCTTCTAAAAATGCGCTTTGAAGACAGCATTGTTTTTACAAGTCCAGAAACGTTATTGAACCCAGAAGGTAAAGTAGTGCCGCTAGCTTTACAGTTGTTATTAGAGAACGCCGTAAAACATAATCAAGTAACACCTTCCAAAAAATTATACATAACTGTTACCGAAAGTAAAGGGTCCCTAACAGTCACCAATAATCTACAAACGAAGCAAACATTAAAAGAGAGCAGTGGCGTAGGGCTAAGGAATATTAAACAGCGGTATGCTATTTTAACTTCGGAAAGCGTGAAGATTGAACATACGGAAGAGACCTTTAAAATCTCTATCCCGATTATCATGCAAGACATTAAAATTATGAAAACACAAGACACCTACATTAGCGAAAAACGCTATGAGAATGCACAAGAACAGGTGAAAAAGTTAAAAGGCTTCTATGCACATTTAACCATCTATCTTCTTTTTGTACCTCTATTTATATATCTTAATTTCCAGTCTAACGCGGGATTCCCTTGGGCACTATTTCCTATTTTTGGGTGGGGCTTTGGTGTTGCAGGACATGCTTCAGAAACCTATGATTGGAATCCATTTTTCAGTAAGAATTGGGAGCAACGAAAAATTAAAGAATTGATAGATAAAGAAGATGAATAACAATTCGTCCAGAAGATTCTACAGTTGAGAACAAACAAATTTATAAACCTATAAAACCATAGTATCTTTAAGGTATCAAACAATAATACAACTATTATGAAACCTATAAAAAAAGACGACGCTTACTATAAAGCAAAAGATCAAGTAAAAGAAATTAAAAAATTCTACACCAGTTTAATGAGTTATGTAGTTTTTATCTCGCTGCTTGCAGGACTTAATTATTATATAAACGAGTTTAGAAGTCCTTGGTTTTTATGGGCTGCATTTGGTTGGGGAATAGGTCTTGGTTTTCAAGCAGCAAAAGCATTTGAGTGGAATCCATTTTTTGGAAAAGACTGGGAGGACCGCAAGTTAAAACAACTTATGGATGAGGATAAGGATTCTAATTTAACAAAATAAGCGATGCAAATTCAAGACGATAAAAAGCTAGCGCGAGCTAAAAAAAGAATCGAAGATATTAAAGGCTTTTATTCGCATTTAACGATTTATATTTTAGTTAATTTATTTATACTTTTTGCAAGTACTCGATTTTTTAGCGAGTTTAGTATCGAGGGACAAGGGTTTTGGAAATATTTTTCGACACCTGTATTTTGGGGAATAGGATTACTCATTCACGGATTGGCTTTATATGTACCCACATTTGGTTTTGTAAAAAATTGGGAAGAACGTAAAATGAAAGAATTAATGGATAAGGATACAGACTTCAATTTAAAAAGATAAGCAATGAATAGTTAAGGTGATAAAAAATTAGAACGGGCTAAAAAAAAGGTGAAAGCCATAGAAAGATTTTACACACATCTCACAATATTTATTCTTGTCAATCTATTAATATTCTCTGGAAACACAAGTTTTTTTACTGAGTTTATCAATGATCAATTTTGGTTTTGGAGGTATCTTTCTTCTCCTGTATTTTGGGGAATAGGATTATTAATTCTCGGAGTATCGGTGTTAATGCCCTCACTCGATTTAGTAAAGAAATGGGAAGCTTGCAAGATGAAGGAGATCATACAAAGGGATAACAGGAATATCAAGTATTAAAATTTCAGAAGCAATAACAAATGAATGTATTAATAATAGAAGATGAAAGGCCCTCTGCACGCCGGTTGCAACGTATGCTGGAGAAACTAGATGTAACGGTAAACCAGCAGTTACATAGCGTAGAAGAGTCTATTGACTGGTTTTCTAATAATGAGCAACCAGATTTGATTTTTCTGGATATACAGTTAAGCGATGGCTTGTCTTTTGAGATTTTTGAAACCATAGACATTCGCTCGGCCATCATTTTTACGACCGCTTTTGATGAGTATGCTCTACAGGCGTTTAAGTTAAATAGTATCGATTATTTATTGAAGCCTATAGACGAGGATGATCTAGAGATCGCGGTCAAAAAGTATCGTGAATTTAGCCCGAAAAAACAACGGCTTCAGGTAGATTTTGAAGATATTAAAAAACTATTGATCAATCCAGTAGAACGCGAATATAAAAAACGATTTACCACAAAGATAGGACAGCATATAAAGATGATTCCTATAGACGAGATTGAATGTTTTTATTCAGAAAATAAAGGGACGTATGCACATACTGTTGAAGGTCGGAATTATTTACTTGATACTACCTTAGAGCAACTGGAGGGGGAAATATCACCAGAAGTGTTTTTTAGAATTAGTCGGAAATATTATATAAATGTAAACGCGATTAAAGACATTATATCTTATACCAATTCTAGATTAGAGCTAAAATTAAACTCCTATACAGAGCAGCCTGTCATTGTTGCTCGAGAGAAAGTGAAAGACTTCAAGTTCTGGCTAGAGTAGTACCAGGTTTGCAATTAATATGATCCTTACTTTTCTATTCTATTTTCATTAAAAGCGGACGGGAGTAATTTTGGGATTAATTTTATAAGGAGTGGCAGTAACAAAGAGCCACCAGGAATAATAAAAATAGTAAGTGAAGGAACCGTTTTGCAAATATCTAATAATTGTTCTTTCACTTTTTTCTTTTCTTCCACATTAAGATCGCGCAAGGTAGATTGACCCAAAAGCAGCACTAACTCTTTGCTTTCTAATAATTCTTTTAAAATACGATCTCCGTTTTTAAGAATAAGCACCTTAACGGTTCTGTATGTTTCTTTATAAAAATGTTTTACTGGGTTTGCGTAATTAAACAAACGTACTTTCTTGCCATACGTTATTTTAAACCGGTGTAAGTCTTCTATGTTTTCTAAAATATCAATCTCATCAATAGCGAGTTCTTTAGCCATCAAATATAGGAAGGACAATTCTGAACTGTCTATTTCTTTATCATCGAATATAGCCAATAGGCAAAGGTTAATAAGCTGCTTTTTTAAAATATTATTTTCCCTAATAGTAGCTGAGAGTTTGTGATATTCAGACTTGATTAAATTTTGGTCTGAAGGTATCGCAGTAAAGGTGTCCTTAAATAGGGTAACTATATTTAGATCATATTTGGTTTTATGCTGCTTCGCGTTTAATGCCACATAACTTACCTTGTTATATAAGAATTCTAAATGTGCATAGGATTCAGGATCGCCTTCGGGTTCTCTTATAAACGCGTAAAATGCGATGATATCAATACTCACTAAGATATAGGTAAAGAAGGTGGAAGATCCTTTTTTAATGATGGGGTTAGACTCTTGTAATCTCGCGGCTAGAATTGCCTCAACGTTAGATGCGATGTCTCTAGAGAATTTGATTCTAGAGAAGATACCCTTCTTCCCTTTATTATTTGATTTATAGAACTTTTCAATAGAAGGCAGTGCATCTTCTATGCTTTTTTGAGGATGATATTCCTTATAGATGAGTATTAATGCGGTAAAAAGATTGACCTTGGTATAGTCATCAATGCTAAAGGAATTGCTGTTTATCCCGGGAAGAAGTGCTAGTTGACTTGACACGCCATAAAAGAATCCAGTTTGTACAAGTAAACGATATAAATCTATTTCCTGATTATGTTGCGTCTCACTTTGAGTAACAGGTAATAAACTTATATATTTGTGAATCCAGCCAGAACTAGCAGGGTTTATGACCATTTTTTAGTGTTTTTAGAGCATCTTACAACTGGTTGTAAATATACATTAACATATAATTAGCGACGTAGCGGAAACCAAGATAGAGTTTTCGGCGTATCTAAGATATAACTTAAGATTAATTTAAAACATAACTATGAGAAAAATGAAATTATTTGGGGTAGTATGCGCAGTGCTTTTAGCTTCGGCGAGCTTTTTCCTTACTTCAGCAGATCACATTGATGCACCAGGAGTAGCCTCAACTACATCTGACCTTGCAGATTTATATGCGTTTGAAGGAGACAATCCTAATAACACTGTATTAATTGCGACTGTTCAAGGGCCTTTAAATCCTGGTGATGTTACCGCAAACGCGGCATTTGATGAAGATGTAGTAATCCAATTTAATATTGACAACGACGGAGACTTTGTAGAGGATTTAGTAATTCAAGCTGTTAAGCGTGGAGATTCTATGTATGTTTTTGGACCTGTAGTACCTACAGCAGTTGGGTTAACTGGACAAATAGAAACTTCTGGACCAATGCGAAGTGTACGTATTTCTACATCTGACGATTTACAAATTACAACAGAAGATGGTATCTCTATTTTTGCCGGACCACGAAGAGATGGTTTTTTCTTTGATTTTAATAGATTCAATATGGTAATCTCAGGAGCAGTTGCACCAGCAGGGTTTTTACCTCCAGGAGAAGCTTCAGATTTCTTTGAAGACTTAAATGTTTTAGCGGTAAGTGTTGAGGTTCCTAATGCAATGTTAGGTACAGCACCAACGCATGTAGCTGTTGCGGCTGGATTGTTTCCAGAAGGAGCTTTGCCAGATGCATACAATGTATGGGTAACTACAAAAAGGAAGCAGTAATAATTACTAATAAAATTTAAAAAGACACATATGAAAACATATAAATTTCCAATATATATCCTTGCTATCTGTGCTGCATTAACTTTTGTAGCCTGTGGTAACGAAGACGATAACGTAATTGAACAAGTAACTTGTGATGATGGAATCCAGAATGGTGATGAAGAAGGTGTAGATTGTGGTGGTTCTGCTTGTGTACCTTGCGTTACAGCATTAGATTTTTCTGGTGACTATGTACAAGAAGATGCTATGGGACGTCCAGGGATCAATACCGTATTTAATGATAATGACAGTGATAAAAATGCTTTTAACGTAACGCTTCACGCTGACAGAACTGGTTTTGCCCAGAAGTTTGATGATAGATTAGAATTTTATCACGACGTTTATGCAGCTTCTTTAGATCTAGAAGCAGATGACATTAATTATGAGACAAACATCTTAGGACTTGATAGACCTACTTTTGCTTTTGTGTTAGCTAATACAGATGCATTACAAGTAGCACCAAACGGTACTACAACATATTATGATGGTACTAATGCTTTAACTGGTAGAACTATTAATGATGATGTTATTGATATCTCACTTACATTAATGTTTGGTGGTGAATCAGGAACTCGTTTTGACGGTAATAACGATACACCTCAATTGACTTCGGATGGAGTTGGTTTTGGAGACAGAGTAGTAGGTGCTTTCCCTTATTTAGAGACACCTAATAATTAATATTTTTTCTTAATTTAAAAAGAAAAGGGCAAGCGATTGCTCTTTTCTTTGTTTAAAAAAGAATTACCATGAAAATGATAAAACAAATTTGCTTGCTTATCCTACTAAGCTACGCATGCTTTTCTTGTGATTCAAACGAGGACAGAGAGCCAATAATAACCAGTGCAGATTATAATGTTTACTTAGACAGCAGCAATGAAAGCTACCTAAGTGCAAAAAAGAACAACCAGTTTTGGTCAAAAAGACTTGCGCAAGATAGCAGTGGTGTAGGAGACCTAGGACCTTTGGCCGGCACATACACAGCGATGTTTATGGCATCTGGTGATGTGGCTTATTTAAAAAATGCAGAAGCCCTATATAAGAAAGCCATTAGTATATCAGCAACCAATAAAGATGGCTACACTCGTAGCTTAGCCCAAAACTATATCTCTCAACATAGATTTAAGGAAGCACAAGAAATACTGGAGCTAATCTATGCAGGACCCACTAATAAAAGAGTCACGGAGTTACAACTCTTTGACACCTATATGGAGACTGGTAATTTTGACAAAGCTTTTGAAAATTTAGAGAAGGTAAAGAACACAAGTGATTATCAATATTTAATACGTCTCGCGAAATGGAGCGATCATCGAGGTGATCTGGATGCCGCTATAAAATATTTAGAAAAAGCAAAAGTGATTGCTGAGTCTGGCGGTTTGAAACCACTTAAAATATGGACCTATACTAATCTAGGAGATTTTTATGGGCACGCTGGGAGAATAAATGAAGCTTACGAGATGTATCTTAACGCATTAGCTATGCAACCAGATAATGCCTACGCAAAAAAAGGCATCGCATGGATTGCATATTCTTATGCACACGACACAGAAGAAGCTAAAAGAATTTTGAATAAGATTATGGAATCTCATAAGGCGCCAGATTATTACCTTCTGAAAGCAGAAATTGCAGAATATGAAGGCAATAATACGGAGATGGAAGAAAATCTTGTATTGTTTAAAGAGGCGGAAAGCGACCCTAATTATGGTGCTATGTACAACACTTACTTTATAGAATACTATTCAGAGACAGCCCCTAAAAAGGCGCTGTCTCTAGCGGAACAGGAAGTCTTAAATAGAGCCACACCAGCGACATATCATTTGCTAGCCTTAGCTCAATTAAAAAATGGAATGAACAAGGAAGCCCTAAAAACTATAGAAACGTATGTTATAGGAAAGACAAAGGAACCAATGTCTTTACTTCACGCCGCATATGTATTTAAGGCCAATGGTCAAGTAGATAAAGTGAAGCAAATTAAAAAGGAGCTAGAAGATGCGTCTTTTGAAATTGGTCCAATTTTAACACAAAAAGTCCAGTCTTTATAAAACCATACTAGAGATTGTTACCGAAGTATTAGTGAATAGTAGTATTGAATACTACCAGTTTTTTCAGAGTTTTTTAGAGGATACCCTGCAATTACTTGCAGGGTATTTTACATGGTTCGTGTTTTATAAAGCTCATAAGACCCTGAACATATAAATGATTGTTTAGCGTCTCTAAGAATGGAGCGATAGCCTAACACATTACTTAAAGCACGTTTGGGATACTACAAAAAATATCGTCTAGATTTCTCTAAACGATTTTGTATAATTTCTGAAATATTATCTTAAGGAATGACGGTTCCTAAGGTGTATAATTGTGAAAGATTAGGAGATTCACTTCCGCCTTTAGGCTCTAACGTGATTCCAAAAGCTTGAGTTTCTGGAACATTTTCAAATTTATAAACACGATTCTCATTTGATATTGCTGTCATAGCGTTAATCAGACCCATACTACTGTGTGTTAGCGGTCTCATAATTAATGACCAAACTTGATATTCTTTACCTGCTGGAGCTTCTTGTAAACCTGAAGCATCTACAAAAGCAACTCCTTCTTTAGCGTTGAAATAGACCTTAACAAAAGCATTTGGTGCTACTACTTGATTTCCTGGTAATGAAATAGCTTTATATTCCTTATCTCTAACAATGGCAAGTACGTCAGAAGCTTCCTCCAGTGATTTTTGTGCAGCAGCTTTATCTTCTTTTAATACAACATTCTGCGTATTGACAGTATTAAAGTAATCTTGTACGTTATTCTTTTCATTTATAGTCCAAAATAATCCTACCATACACGCCACTGCTGCGGCCCATCCTATGAACGCGGTCCAATTAGTAGTCTTTTCTTGTGATAAATATCTTACCCCATTTGTGGTGCGTATAATATTGGTCCATATTTTCTTAGAAATAGGAGGTGCTACCGCTGCTCCTAATGTAATAAGGGTACGTTCTATTTTTTCAACTTCAAGTTGAATCTCAGGATTATTCTTGATCAAGGCAGTTATCGCATCCCTTTCCGCTAGCGGAAGTGAATCTGTCACATACAATTCAAGGTTTCCAGATGTTATAAGTTCATCCATTTTTTAATCTAAGACTAATGTTCTTAATTCTTTTAAACAGTTTCTATTTTTAGTTTTTAAAGTTCCTAAGGGTATATCCAGCTCTATTGCTGCATCTGACATTGTAGACCCTTTAAAGAACAAAAGGTCTATGATACGAATGCAAGCTGGCGTTAGTTTGCCAACAAAGTTTTTAATACCTAAAGCATCCAATTTACGGTTTAAAGAATCACTTGTCTTTAATATATTTGCGAAATTACGGGTCGATAGGTTTTTCTTTTCGTTCTTATTAGTCTTAGATATTATTTCATCAATGCTAGTGTTTCTTGCAATATTTAAAATCCAGGTAAAAAACCGTCCTTTATTGAAATCATAAGAACTTCTCTTATTCCATATTTTTATAAATACATCCTGCAAAATTTCTTGGGCAATCGCTCGATTGAGAACTATACTATAGATAATGCCAAAAATCGCCTCATTGTACATATCGTATAATTGACTAAATGAACCTTCATCTCCTTGTTGCATAGAGAGGATAAGAGCGTCTGGTTGTTTCATGTTTATTTTTTTTAAATATATACAATTCGGAATTAGCAATATTAATATTCCGGTTAATATAATTAACTATAAATTATATTACATTCTAAGTGTTTTGCTGGTAAAATTGTCAATTTGATAATAATTCACACGAAAAGTTAAAAAGTAGATTAAATAATCAAAATAGTTTATTTTTGATAAAAAATTAATTTTATGAAATTCTCCCTTCTTTTAGGTGTTATTCTTGTTTGCAATTTTTCCGGCTTACAAGCACAAGATGCTAACCAACTTATTCAGGAAAACCTATTGTTAAATAGAGAGCAAAGCAATCTCTCTGCTAGTGATACTGAGTTTGAAATCACAAATGAGCACGTAAGCACATTAAGTGGTATTCATCATATTTACTACAGACAAGCCATAAATGATATTCCCGTGCTAGGTACAGAATCCGGATTGCATTTGAAAAACGGAAAAATCTTTGCAAAAGACAATAGATTTATCCAGAACATAAACGCCGCTGTTAGAAGTAATGCGCCAAGTATAACATCTCAAACCGCTCTCTTAAATGCAGCAGCTTCAGAAGGATATAATGTAACTAATACTTTAAATCGTATATCCGAAAATAACACTACAAAAAATGTTGTCTATTCTAATGCGGGGATTTCATTAAGCGATATTCCTGTGTCACTCGCTTATAAAGTGGTTGATGAATCGGTTTACTTAGTGTGGGATATTTCAATTCAAGAAAAAGCGCAGGAGCATTGGTATAACATTCAGGTAGATGCAAATACGGGTGTTGTGATTTCTAAGTTTGATTGGATGACCCAGTGCAGTATAGCACACGACCATAGTGCAGAGGAGAAATTAAATTTTAACCTAAATTTGATAGACATTCCTAATTATGAGGCAACGGTAAGTGCAGCGCAAGGATGTACTGATTGTTATGAGGTTTTTGCGATGCCTATTATAAGCCCATACTTTGGCTCGAGAACTATAGAAAGTATGCCAAGTAATATTGATGCATCTCCTTTTGGGTGGCATGATATTAATGGAGTAGCAGGAGCAGACTTTACGACTACTAGAGGTAATAATACAAATTCTTATGAGGATGGTGACAACTCAGGTTATCAGCCAGATGGTGGCGATAATCTTGATTTTACGGGATACCCATTTGATCAAGCATATAGTACCGCAAATCAATACGAAGATGCAGCCATAACAAATTTATTCTATTGGAATAATACCATTCATGATGTAATGTATCAATATGGTTTTGATCCAAATTCTGGAAATTTTCAAGAAAATAATTATGGTCAAGGTGGTGCTGGTAGTGATTCTGTAAATGCAGAAGCACAAGATAATTCTGGTGAATGTAATGCAAATTTTGGGACCCCTCCAGATGGCGGGAATCCAACAATGCAGATGTACACGTGCAACAGCCAGGACGGAGATTTTGACGCGCTAGTGATCGTACATGAATATGGACACGGAATATCGAATCGTTTAACAGGGGGAGCAGCAAATGCGGGCTGTCTTTCTGGTAATGAGCAAATGGGTGAAGGATGGAGTGACTATTATGGTATTATGCTAACTATGAAAGATACTGATATGCCAGGAGATGTCAGAGCAGTAGGAACCTATCTTTTTGGACAAGGTCCAAACGGGAATGGTATTAGATCTTTTCCTTATAGTACAGACCTTGGTGTGAATCCTCATACCTATGATGATATTATGACAGAGAGTCTTCCGCATGGTGTTGGTTCTGTTTGGGCAGCTATGTTATGGGAAATGACTTGGAATCTTATTGATGCACACGGCTTTAGTGATGATTTTTTAACAGTAACTGGGGATGTTGACCTAGATGCAGGTAATATACAAGCAATGCTTCTAGTGACTGAAGGCTTAAAATTACAACCTTGTGCACCAGGTTTTGTAGATGGTAGAGATGCTATTCTGGCAGCAGATGTTGCGTTGTATGGTGGTGCAAATGAATGTCTTATTTGGGATGCCTTTGCAAAAAGAGGCTTAGGTTTTAGTGCAGATCAAGGTAGTTCAGCTAGTAGAGCGGATGGTACAGAAGCATTTGACACTCCCTCAAATATAGCAAACTTTACAGCTCCAGCAGATTTATGTCAAAGCTCATTTGTAATCTCTAATGCAACAGGTGGTATGCCATTTGGTGGAGTATACAGTGGTCCAGGTGTAACAGACAATGGAGATGGGTATTCTTATACATTTAATCCAGCAACGGCAGGACCAGGAGTACATACTATTACATATATAGTGCAAGATGGAAATTGCTCTATTGCTTCATCAGATTCTGATACAGTAGAAGTGTTTTTTGCTGCAGACCCTCCAACAACGACAGACGCATTATTGGTTTGTTTAAACGAAGAAGTAAGCGTAACGGCAACCCTCAATGATCCAGGGAATGTAATAAGCTGGTACGATGCACCTTCAGGTGGTAATCTACTGGAATCAGGAACTAATTATACATTTATACCTACAGAAAATACAACGGTGTATGCACAAGAAGGGCCTTTGTTTGTTACGAGTGAATTAAAAGTAACAGAGCTTAGTCTCCAGTTTCCAGATATCTTAGAAGTAACGAACATTGGTGCTTCAAAAGATTATAGTGGTTATAGAATCGCGCTAAGTGACGAACCATATGCTAATTTTAACACAGTCAATAGTGTTGTTAAAGAATTAGGATTTATGACAGAAAATAGCACAATTGTGTTTGATGATGTGGCAGGAAGTGATAACTACTGGGGCAGCAACATATGGTGGGGTGAAGGAGGTAATGGATGGATTATCATTCTAGATACTGAAGATAATGTAGTAGAGTCTGTATTCTGGAATGCATCAGAATTAGAGATCAGTACGTTAGACATAACGGTGGATGGTGTAGCGTTAGATGTTTCAGATATAGAGTGGCAAGGTGCTGGCGCAGATTTTACTGAAGCTTGTAATTCTTCTTTTAGAAGAGTTGGTGAAGACGACACTGCGTTAAATTGGTCTTCAAACTGTTTAGATTCAGACTATGGTGTTTATAACACAGATATGGAACTAGGGTTTCAAGGATGTTTACCACAGCGAATCCCAGCGATGGTTACAGGAGAAGAAGAAGTTCCTACTATCAACTGTCCAGAAGATTTAATGATTACTGTAAATCAAGGTGATTTTTATGAACTTCCAGATTTTGCAACAGCTGCTGATGCTGTAGATAATTGTTCATTTATCGTTAATCAAGTACCTGCTATAGGCGCTCAATTATTTGAAGGTGATTATACAGTGACATTAACGGTTGTTGATGGAGCTGGAAATCAAAGTCTGTGTGAGTTTAACATAACGGTAGATGCGATTTTAAGTAACGAGCCTTCTGTATTAAGTGATCAATTGATTTTGACTCCTAATCCTACCTTCGGAAACGTCAACCTAACTTACAATGGTGATGTGTCCTTAACAGGAATTGAGATTATAGATGTCAACGGAAGATCGATCAAAAAAGTAACTCCGTCAACATCAGAAGTTACAAACTTCAGTATGGCTGACTTAGCAGATGGGTTTTACTTTGTGCGTATCATGACAGCAGATAATGTGCTTGTTAAGCAAGTAATTAAGAAGTAAGATAAATACTCTTTACTCAAAAAGCTAGCCTATTATATATAGGCTAGCTTTTTTTTTGGTATCATATTTGTACACTTAGTAATGTACTACTATATGAAACATAAATTAAGTGTTCCCCATGCGCCTCTAAAAAGAAACATAATAGAATACAATGTAGAAAGCCGATACTGATGAAAATCAATATCGGCTTTTATAGTACACTATTTTTCTATTTGATAATGCCTCCGCAACTCACTCTTGAACCAGCAGCCCCAGAAGGTTGAGATTTAAAATCATCTTCACCTTGATGCACTACAATAGCCTTTCCTACGATGTCTTTTTCTTCATCCCCACAACCGATACACCATTCATCTGTACGCATCCTGATCGACCCTATACCGTTTGCATTAACTTCAAAATTACCTATGTCGCCTTTATGATATCCTTCGGCTGTTCCCCATTTTCCGTGTGCTTGGAAAGTTGGGTTCCAGTGTCCACCAGAAGATTTTCCATCAACACTGCTACAATCAGCTTTTTCGTGCAAATGTATAGCGTGCATTCCAGGATCCAAACCGGTAATCTTTGCTTCAAAAACCACGGAGCCATCTTTTTCTGATAAATATGCCATACCTCTTGCTGTGCTGGCACTTCTAGCATCTAGTTGGACGCTTATTTTTTTTATAGCAGAAGCATTGGTAGTATCAGATACTAGAACATCTGTAGTTTCGGCATTTTCCTGAATTGGCATTTCTTTCTTATCGTTTTTACAACTTACTAAGGCGAGCACAACAAGTGCGGTCATTGCTATATTTTTCATATTGTTAGTATTAAATTATTTTAATTTCAATGTACGGTTATTTATATGTCCTCACAAAATTTTAAATCATTCTTAACGAATAATTTTCAGAATCAATTTAGTCCCTCAAAGTCACTTTTAAGTGTTCTGAAATTTTAAAGACGTAATAATTTTTATACTTGCGTTTTAAATCAGGCTTGCTAATAGAAAAGGTAACGCCTTATAAAAGCGTTCACAATTTCAAAGCTTTATTAAGCTTTAAAATGATTAGATAATTTTCGTGAGTATCTGCGTTTCATTATTCAGTGTTTTATGAACAGGACATTTATCTGCTATCTGAAGAATACGTTGCAGCTGCTTCTCATCAAAATCTGCAGTTAATTTAATTTCACGATTAAATGTGTCTATTTTATCTGTATCACTATCGCAATTTTGACAATCCTCAGCATATGTTTTAGAGTACGTAGTGTGAACCTCGATATTTTCTATTTTCCAGCCTTTGCGTTTAGCGTACATCTGTATGGTCATCGCTGTACAAGCAGATAGGCTTCCAGCTAATAATTCATAAGGAGTTGGTCCATAATCATTACCGCCTACACGTAACGGTTCATCTGCTTTGAGGTAGTGATTACCTAATTTTAAGAGTGTGGTAAAATTATCTTCATCGTCAAGACTAGCTACCACTTGATGCGAAGTTGAAATAACTTCTTCTGATGGAACGTCTATATATCTTGCTGCCCAACCTGCAATTACTTTACCCACGTATGAGGCACTTTTCTTGTCAATTAATAAATGTTCTGTACCATCAAGTGTCACAAAACTTTTAGGATGTTTTGCAGCGTGATAAATTTCTTCAGCATTTTTTATAGAAACCGTTGCATCTTGAGGAGAATGAAATATTAGCAAGGCTTTCCCATCTAGTTTTCCTGCGGCCGCTTCGCACGACTGATTTTGTAAATCTTCAAAAAACTGCTTTTTAAATGTAAAATCTCTACCTGCTAGACGTACTGTCGCAGCTCCATCTTTTTCTATCTCTTCGGCTTTAGAACCAAACTGCTTTCTTAAATGTACCGGACTACTAGGTGCTCCTATGGTAGCCAAAGCTTCAATCGTTGGTATTTCCGAAGCTGCAAAAATGGCTGCTGCTCCACCTAATGAGTGACCTACCAATAGGGTAGGGGCTTTATACTCTCGAGACAGAAAGTCTGCCGCTTGAACCAAATCTTCCACATTACTTGAAAAGTTAGTATCAGCAAAATCACCATCACTATCGCCAAGACCCGTAAAGTCAATACGCAAGACCCCAAAACCCTCGCTCGCCAGCGCTTTGCTCACATTGCGTACCGCACTAAAATCTTTAGTACAGGTAAAACAATGTGCGAAAATCGCAAAGTTGTGCGGGTCTTGATGCAAAGGCATATCTAGGCGTCCAGAGAGCCTAACTCCTTTTGCATTGGTAAATGTGATTTTGCTACTTTTCATAAGATTGTGTCTTAATTCCTTATTTTACATTCTCGTTTTTCTTTTCAGAAAAATCTAAGCTAAAATTTAATTCAAAAATAAGTCGGTCATAGTCTGGTCCACTTAAATGAATTCTTTGATAGCCCACTCTTGCTTTTAGTAATTCGTTTACTTTATAACTTACACCAGTACCTAACCAATTTTGAGCAAATATTGGTTCTTGTAAATTGAGCCAGATCTCATTATAAATATCTGCGGTAAACTTTGCTGAAATAGGGTGCGAAACCTTTACCATATATCTAAACCAGTGGCGGGTGTCTGTATCGCCATCAACAATAATAAACCGATTTTCTAGACGTGCACGATGGTTGATTTTTGCTTTGCCCATTTTTTGAGAAAGATAGATATCTTCAACAATGCGATGTTCATCAAATGGAGCCGGATTTTCAGCTAAGTATGAAAAATCATTTCTAAAATATGCATATCCAAGCCCTATAGATAAACCTTCCATTATGTTGTAGGTAGCTCCAGTTCGTATTTTGAATTGTTGTATTTCGCTAGCTAACTCAAAAAAACGGATTTGGGTTTGCGCTTGCACGCTCCAGTTTTCAGAAAGCTTGCTGTTACTGCTTAGTATATACCAACTTCCTATTTTGTCAAATTCACTGTTTTGTGCGCTTGCTGTGTTTATTATCATCCCTAGAATTAGGGCGTACATCATTTTTTTCATTCTCTATGCTATTTATTATTTCTACTATTTTTCATTCTGAAATTGACTTGTGCTCAACTTGATTCAGCTTTTTCCTATTATATAATTTACTATTTTAAAACTGCTAATTTGTCAAGTCTCCCAATTATTTAATGCTACAATTAATGCATATCAATCTTAATAGGCCTCTGCTTCTCACCGTCATTCATCACTTCTGGTGTCCCTTTTAAATAGGTGTCTAGAAACTTTGCAATGCTGCTATACGCTTTTATCTGGTTTTCTTTCTTTACAAAACCGTGACCTTCGTCCTCAAATAAAACATACTCAACGGGCACACCATTTTTTCGAACACCTGCAACGATCTCATCACTTTCTACCTGCAGCACACGTGGATCTTGAGCCCCTTGTAAAACCATTAGAGGCTTTGTTACGTTTTCGGTATGGAATAGGGGAGACTGTCTTTTTAATCTGATGCTGTCTTCCGTATTAGGATCACCCATTTCTAAGTATAGTGCATCTTTAAATGATGCCCACCACGGTGGGATACTCTGTAGCGTGCGCATCCAGTTAGTCACTCCATAAATATTTACGCCTACTTTAAATTCTTCTGGTGCAAAGGTTAAGGCCGCCATCGTCATGTAACCACCGTAAGATCCTCCTAGAATCCCTATTTTATCTGCGTCTATATTTTCTTGAGCAGCTAACCAGTCTTTACCAGCGATACAATCTTTAAGATCTTTCTCACCGTGGTTTTGGTCATCCATTGCGAAAAACGTTTTACCATAACCGCTGCTTCCTCTATTGTTAACGGCAAGAACGGCGTATCCTTGGTTCACTAAAAATTGAAGATTTGTATTATAGGATTGTCTAGACTGTCCTCCTGGACCTCCATGAACCCAAACCAAAGCTGGCACTTTATTATCCGCAGTGGCTTGATGTGGTTTATAATAGATAGCAGGAATCTCAACATTATCAAACGATTTAAACCGCACTACGGTAGATTTTACTAGGTCGTCTTGATCTATTTCCTTACTCAATACATCTGTAAGTTGGAAGTACTCTTTAGTTTCCATATTATAAGAATATGTATTCATAGGTTTTGCAGAACTTCCTACTCTTAAGATGGCTATAGTTTCATCATCACTAAAGCTTATTCCACTTACTTGTTGTCCTTCTATTTCTGGAAATTCCACTTTCTTTCCGGTGGTAGTCTTTGTTACATAAACAGCGGTTTCGGCATCCTCGTTTAAAATTTCTAATGTGTAGGTCCCCTTTTTAGAAAAGTAATAACTGTAAGTATCCCATTTACTATCTGTGACCTTTGTGCTTATTCCTTTTTCGATATCATATTTTGCAACATAGCTAAATTCGCTATCGAGGTCCGTCACATAATACAATGAGGTATTATCTACAGAAAAATCTGAGCCCTGATTACTACTTTCAGTTGTATTAATTTTAGTTTTTTCACCAGTTGCTAATTCAATTAAATACAAGTTTGAGTTGTTTGTAGTAATAGCCTCGGAAACTGTAATGTATTGACCATTGTTAGAGATGATCCCAAAGTCATAATTGTTTTCTACTTTAAAAAGCAACTTGGATTCAAAGTTTTCAGTATTCATTTCATATAAATCCATAAATTGTGGGTCTCGTTTATTCATCTGAAAATAAAAGGATTCTCCACCTTTTGCCCAGCCTACAAATCCTGTGCGTACATCTTTTCCTGGTGTCAGGCTTATAACTTGGTCTTTATCTTTCAAGAAGATCTTGTAGATTTCATCACCATTTCCATCCATAGTAAACAAGATGCGATCATCTTTAGGGAAATAGGAAAGCCCATAAATAGATACACTATCACTTTGAGTGATGGGTTTTAAATCACCTCCTGTAGCAGGAACTTCATAAATATTATTAATACCAGAACGATTGCTGGTAATTAACATCTTTGAGTTATCGTGCGAGTACCCATTAGAACCTGCGCTCTCGTTATCCATAAATTGTTCTATGGTATATTGTTTTACCTCTTTCTTTGCTGTTGCATATTCTTTAGTTCCATTCTTACAACTAAAAAGGAGTAAGGCCGACAATGCAGTAATCAATACATGTTTCATTGTTTTAGTTTTGGTTAGTTCAATTTAAAAATTGTTGTTTCTTTAAATGTTGGTAATGAGATCGCTTTCATTTTAGATGTATATTCATCCCAATCTTTTGCATAAAAGGCATTGGTTTTCCTGAGCGCTGCATTAAGTTCAGTCTTGGCTTGCTGCATAAGTGTTCGCTCGGTTTCTGTGAGTCCATTAGGGCGGGTGCCACTATACCAGCGGGCACTTCCTATGCGCTGCATCACCGTGACTTCTGGGTTTCTCGTGATTCCTTGTCGCTTATCTACGCTTCCTATATATAGAGCTATTAAACTATCAATTTTTTTATTGATGTTCTTTGCCTCTTTCAATTCTTCCTTATACTTTTCTTTATCTTCCTTCTTTAGATTTTTACTGAATGTTTCCGAAGCCATTTTACTTTCTACTAATTGTTTTACAGCATCTGCCGCGGTTTGCGTCATTTCCTCCATTTGTTTTGAAGCATTGTAAGTATCCAAAATTGCTCTCTGCGGAATGTTAAGTCTAGGGTCACTTTCCACTTTAATTGTGGTAGAAGTGTTAGTCCCGTTATTTTCCATTTCGATCCTATAGCTTCCCGGTTTTACGGCAGTGCCACCCAGCTCTACTTTTCGTTTTCTAATGGTTCTAGAAGGTCTATTCTGTCCAGCCTCGTTCATTCTCCAAGTCCATTTGTAAATCCCAGAACTGTCTGGCACCTTTCTTTTCAAACTTCTTATCAAACGATCTCCATCATAGATTTTCATATAAATAGAATCTTTTGAAGTTCCGTTATCTTCATCGTCACTGAGCATTGTAGAAATTTCATCATCATTATCTTCATCGACTTCATCTTTCTCATTATCACTAATTGGGTCTGGAGCATCATCCTCACTTTTCTCTGCAGAAGGAGTATTATACCAATAGCTAATTTGTGCGCCACTGTCTTTATTCTCTCCTTGGTACAGCGCATCACCACCAAAACGAGTTCCGGTAGGTTGTTGATATGCAGCTTGATAGGCCGTAGGAGGTGTAAATACTTTTAAGCTTTCGTTCAATATATTTTTGTTTTTTGCAATTTCGCGTAATGGACGAAGATCATCCAACACCCAAGCGGCTCTACCAAAAGTACCAATCACTAAATCGTGTTCTCTTGGGTGAATCACTAAATCTTTCACAGGTACAGTAGGAAATCCATTGGTGTATTTATCCCATGTGAACCCGGCGTTTATAGAATAGTATAAACCGTCATCGGTCCCTAAAAACATCAAGTTGTTTTCTATAGGATCTTCTACAATACATAAAGCATAACTTTCTGTATCTTTTTCATTTACAATACGGCGCCACGATTTACCATAATCGTCCGTTCTATAACCATAGGGGCTGAAATTAAAACGTCTGTAATCATTTGCAACAAGCAATGCAGATCCTTTCTTTGTTTTACTTGCTTTAATCTGAGTGATCCAACTTCCGGCGGGTAAGCCTGGGAGGCTAGAAATTTCATCCCAGCTATTACCACCGTTTTTTGAAATATGGACACGACCATCATCCGTTCCTACATATAGCACATCCTTTTCAACAGGAGAAGGTTCTATGACTAATATGGTCGTATGATTTTCTGCTCCTGTAGCATCCATCGTTAATCCACCACTTTCAGCTTGTTTTTGTTTTTCTGGATCATTCGTTGTTACATCTGGTGATATCACTGTCCACGTGAGCCCTTTATCAATTGATTTATGCACAAACTGACTTCCGAAGTAAATAGTACTCGTATCAAAAGGATCAATATTAATCGCGCTGTTCCAGTTAAAACGAAGCGTTACGTCTGCATCTGGATGGGTAGGTTTTACGGTATAGTTATTTCCCGTTTGCCAATCATAACGACTCACAGATCCTTGCTGACTCATACTCCAACCGTAACGGCTGTCATCCTGATCTGGTACCACGTCAAAGCCATCCCCAAAACTAATCTCTTGCCAGTAACTATTGCGGATTCCTTGTGCTCTCCAAACGTAAGCAGGACCTCTCCAACTTCCGTTGTCTTGCATCCCGCCATAGACGTTGTATGGGTATTCATTATCTACATTTATGTGGTAGAATTGTGCTACAGGTAGATTACCAATAAAGCGCCAAGTTTTCCCGCCATCGTGGGTGATGTTAAGTCCGCCGTCATTACCGTCCATCATAAAGCTTCCATCAGTAGGGTGTATCCACCAAGCGTGATGATCAGGGTGTACGCCGTTGTCTACGCCATAGGCACCCATTAATTGATCAAAGTTTTTTCCACCATCTTCAGAAACATTCACATAGGTAAAAACAGAGAATACTCGATTCTCGTTTTCAGGATCTACAAAAATATCACTGTAATAAAAAGGTCTGTTTCCTATGTCACTCTTATCATTAATTTTTTTCCAAGTAAAGCCGCCGTCATCAGATTTGTATAAGGCATTCTTTTTTGCTTCTACTAAAGCATAGATAATGTTTGGTTTGTTAGGAGCGATTGATAATCCTATTCTGCCTAGTTCGCCTTTAGGCAATCCATCTTTCTCTGTGCGTTCTTCCCAAGTATCGCCACCATCGTGTGTTATGAAAAGTCCAGAGCCTTCTCCACCACTTCTAAAGAACCAAGGATCTCGTTTATGATCCCACATCGCTACTACTAGTTTATTAGGATTGGCAGGATCCATTACCATATCTCCTACCCCCGTAGTTTTGTTTTGGTATAAAATTTTATTCCACGTGGTACCGCCATCTGTTGTTTTATATACGCCACGTTCTTCGTGAACGCCCCAAGGGGAACCAATAGCGCCTATGTATACCGTGTTGGGATCTGTTGGGTCAATTAATATTTTATGAATGTGACGGGTTTTTTCTAGCCCCATTGCCATCCAGTTTTTACCTCCGTCAAGAGACTTGTAAACTCCGTAGCCACCATTTAAGCTGTTACGAGGATTTCCTTCACCGGTTCCTACCCAGATTACAGAAGGATTAGATTGTGTGATTGCCACCGCACCTATGGAGGCTGTTATTTCATTATCAAAAATAGGATCCCATTTAATCCCAGCGCTGGTAGATTTCCATAAACCCCCAGAAGCAGTCCCAACATACATAATATCGGGATTTGAGGTGACCACATCAATAGAGGTCACACGGCCAGACATTCCGCCTGGGCCAATGTTACGTGGTTTCATCTCGTTTAATAGAGCGTTAGTAAGTTCTTGTGCTTGTAAGGTAGATAGGATGCAGAGAAGCATCACAAATAAGATTTTTTTCATCGGAAATGTGCTTGGTTGAACAGTCACTAAAGATACAAATTGTAATTAAATTCTTTAAGTGGCTCCAGACTAATTATTGAGCTTTAACTTAATTTTAGGCATAAATTTTAAATCATTAATATTTCCTAAGCAAGCATGAACGTACTTGCATTAATCTAACGTTTGTTTAACATAAGAAGGATAGGAGTAAACAAATTAAAGGTGTAATTTTAGCAAATGGAGAAAGATCTTGAAGAAAAATACCCGAACAAGCGCTCGGGCTTTGTATTTACGCAGCATACCCCAAAAAAACAATCCATTTTTGATCGACTTTTTGAAGTCTTTCAGGAGCTCATCACGCATACTTCTGGCGACTTTGACGAAGCTATTGACTGGCTGCGACAATTAGATAAGGAATACGAGATCACCACAGAAGACTATACCATAGACGATTTTATTGAAGAACTTAAAGAGCGCGGATTTATCCGTGAAGAGTTTCTTCCCGATGGAAAAGGTGGAGGTCAAGGTGATGGAAAAGGAGGAATGTCAATTACAGAAAAGCTAGAACGTTCGCTTCGGAAACGTGCTTTAGAGCAAATATTTGGTAAGATAAAGAGAAGTGGTCAAGGCAATCACAAAACCAAATATGTGGGTAGTGGTGACGAGCAATCTGGTGATTTTAGGAAGTATCAATTTGGTGATCCATTAGACCAAATCTCTATGACCGAAAGCATAAAAAATGCTCAGATTAATAATGGAATAGGAGATTTTAAACTCACCGAAAACGACATTGTTGTTGAGGAGTCGATGCATAAATCACAGATGAGCACCGTGTTGATGATAGACATTAGCCATTCCATGATTTTATATGGGGAAGATAGAATCACTCCTGCAAAAAAAGTAGCCATGGCGCTATCAGAGTTGATAACCACGCGCTACCCAAAAGACACGCTAGATATTTTAGTTTTTGGTAATGATGCTTGGCCTATTAAAATTAAAGATTTACCCTACTTAAATGTAGGACCTTATCATACAAACACAGTAGCTGGTTTACAACTAGCGATGGACATGCTTCGCCGTAAACGAAATACTAATAAACAGATATTTATGATTACGGACGGAAAGCCTAGCTGTTTGCGATTACCAGATGGTCGTTATTACAAGAACAGTAATGGTCTAGATGAGTACATTGTTAACAAATGTTATATGATGGCGGCGCAAGCGAGAAAGTTGCACATTCCCATTACCACCTTTATGATTGCTAGTGATCCATATCTGCAACAGTTTGTGGATGCATTTACAGAAGCAAACCAAGGGAAAGCATTTTATACTGGATTGCAGGGGCTGGGAGAGATGATCTTTACAGATTATGAGACTAATAGAAAACGAAAATTGAGATAAAAAAATTTGACAAATACGTTTTGAGAGCTACGATTAACAAGAGTTTAAGCTTTCCCCTTTACAGAGGAGTTAGAGAAATGTTAAGCAGAATATACGACTGAGAAGTGTAACTTGAATAATTTTAGGGTCTCTTCAAGTCTCAGAGTAACAAACAAAATGGACGTGACAATAATAAGAGTATATAATTGATAATAGTAAAAGGATAGTAGAAAATGATGAACATTTCAGAAATAACAACACTTGGCCAACTTAAGAAAGCTGGATACGAATACAAATCAATTAAAGAAGAATTACGCCGCAATCTCTTGCAGAAGATGATGAAGAAAGAGAATGTTTTTGAAGGTATTCACGGGTATGAATTTACAGTGATACCAGAATTGGAGCGCGCCATTCTATCTAAACACAATATTAATTTATTAGGTTTGAGAGGGCAAGCAAAAACAAGGCTCGCAAGGCAGATGGTGACCTTGCTGGATGATCATATCCCTGTGGTAGAAGGCAGTGAGATAAATGATGACCCATTTAAACCCATTTCAAGATATGCCATAAATCTTATTGAAGAGAAGGGTGATGACACACCCATAAGTTGGTTACATAGAACAGATCGTTTTTCAGAAAAACTAGCCACACCAGATGTAACAGTAGCAGATTTGATAGGAGATGTAGACCCAATAAAAGCTGCGACCTTAAAATTGACCTATGCAGATGATCGCGTGATTCATTTTGGGATGATACCAAGAGCTAACCGCTGTATTTTTGTGATTAATGAATTACCAGATCTGCAGGCGAGAATACAAGTGGCCTTATTCAACATCTTGCAAGAAGGAGATGTGCAGATTAGAGGTTTTGCGCTTCGTCTGCCTTTAGATATTCAATTTGTATTTACAGCAAACCCTGAAGATTACACAAATCGTGGTAGTATAGTAACTCCGTTAAAAGACAGAATCGGCTCACAGATTCTTACCCATTATCCAGAAACATTAGCGATTGCTAGAACGATTACGCAACAAGAAACGGCCTTGGCTTCTAAGGAAAAGAGTAATATCTATGTTCCAGAATTAGCAAAAGACATTTTAGAACAGATTAGCTTTGAAGCGAGACAAAGCGAATTTATTGATGGAAAGAGTGGTGTAAGTGCTCGTTTGAGTATCACAGCATTTGAAAACCTATTAAGCACAGCAGAGCGACGCGGGCTATATAATGGAAACCCTGAGACTGCGGTGCGTTTAAGTGATTTCTTGGGGATTGTTCCTGCAATTACAGGTAAGCTTGAGCTTGTATATGAAGGAGAACAGGAGGGTGCTAATGAAGTCGCTAGACAGTTGATTGCTGATGCAGTTAAGACACAATTCTTGAGTTACTTCCCAAAGATAGAGAAGTTACAGAAAACAGGAGATGAAGATCCTTATGGAGAAGTGGTAGCTTGGTTTTTTGAAGAAAGTAGCTTTGAGTTGCTTGAAACACTTGATGATACGGAATACAATTTACAATTGGACCGAATAGAACCGCTAGATGAATTACTGGATACATACGTTCCAGATATTCCAGAACAGGATCGTTCTTTTTATAAAGAGTTTATCCTATGGTCTTTAGTTGAGCTAAAAAAGTTAAGTAAATACAACCTAAGTGATGGATTGCGATTTAAGGATGTATATGGCGGTTACATCACAGATTTATAAAGAGTAACCCATGAGACGCTCTAATATTTGACATAGAAAGCCACTATTTAGTGGCTTTTTTAAATTTTTGAGAAAATATTTTTACATCTTTGGGATAACTAACTCTTGTCCTAGGTGTATAACATCTGCACTTTTAAGGATATCTTTATTTGACTCAAAAATAGCGTTGTATTTCATTGGGTCGTTATAATAATGATTTGATATTTTATTTAAAGACTCTCCGTTTATTTTTACCGTATGCCTTGCATAAACGGTTATATCTGCGACTTTAATATCTGCCATAATATCTGAAGGGTTTTCTCCACCAGATTTTTTAATTGCATCCCACATTGTATCCTTATCATATTGCGTGCTGGCAGTTCCTGTTACCTCTAGTTTATTCCCTGTTACTTTAACATCCCCATTTTGGATCTTTAATTCTTCTCCTAAATCTAGTACGTTTTGATATTTTGTTTTAACCATAATTTTTTATTTTAAATGAATACCTCTCCTGAATGAACAAATTATTGTGGTCAATAATATTTTAGAATAAAAATTGACAAATATTTAACTATAACCAAGGTATCTCAGATTTATTTAACTTATTATTAATGTATTATTGGGAATAATTGTCAATCGTCCTCATTACTTTTGTTTAAGAATAACTAATTTATCTAAAACAAAAACTATGAAAATTACAAAAATGTTTATGTCATTAGCGCTAGTAGGATTACTTTTCGCTTCTTGTGACGATGGTAAGAAAAAAGAAGCTGAAATGAAAGCTGAAGCTGAAAAAATGGAGATGGAAACTAAAATGGCGGAAGAGCAAGCTGCCATGGAAGCAAAAGCTACTTTTGATGCAAACACAATTGCTGCAGTAGCAATGGGGAACGAAAACTTTACTACGCTAGTAGCAGCATTAAAGCAAGCTGGGTTAGCAGAAACTTTTATGAATGAAGGTGAGTATACAGTATTCGCACCAACTAACGATGCATTTAATAAAGTGCCAAAAGCAACTATGGATGTCTTGATGAGCGCAGAAGGAATGGCGACACTTCAAAATTTATTAAAGTATCACGTGGTTGCTGGTGAGTTCAAAGCAGACGCTGTAATGAAGGCAATTTCTGATAATAACAATGCTTATAACGTAACGACGTTAGCAGGTCAAAACATTACACTATCTGTAACTGATGGAAAAGTAATGATTAAAGATGCAAATGGTAAAATGTCAACTGTTGTAATGGCGGATGTAGAAGCTTCTAACGGGGTAATACACGCTATAGATACAGTGATTATGCCTAAAGGATAATCCTCAATCTTTTAAGCATTAAGAAAAACCTTAACAGATATGTTAAGGTTTTTTTATTTTGGATTTCGATTTCATCTCGAGAGATACTCAAACTCCTTTAAATCTTCAACAGACATCACAGGAAAACCGATCCCCTCTTTAATCACCATACTTTTTGTTGCCACATCTAGCACATCGTTATAATAATGATCTGTAATAATAATTCCTTTCGTTTCCTTCAATTCAAAAAGTCTTTCTTTTAGTTTTTCTTTGTGCAAAGGTTCAAGCATAGAGAAAGGCTCATCAAGCATTATAAACGGATTGGAAAGTTGGCTAAGCAATACCACTTCAAAATACTTTAACTCTCCAAGAGAGAGCTCACCCGTCTTTTTATGAGTCATCGTTGCAATATGCGAATCATAAAACACGGCATCCTGTTCTTTTTCTTCGGGATGAAACATAATAATCGCATCTCTCACCTTCATCGTTTTAGGTAAGAAGGGATGTTGCGGTACATATATAATATGGTGCTTTGGGATTACTTCAGAAGCTTTAAGTGATAAATTATTAAGTGATAAGGAAATAGCATCTGCTTTAATATTTCCGAAGAGAATTTGGAGTAGGGTGGACTTCCCAGAACCATTCCGTCCAAAGAGCCCTATTATTTCTCCAGTTTCTAAGGAAAAAGAAACATCTCTCAATATCGTCTTATTTCCGAAGTTTTTAGAGACGTTATGTAAGACTAAAGTCGCCAATGATTATAGATATTAAGATGAATAGAGTTACGGGGATGCTAATAATTAAATTGATGACAAAGGACGATCTTAACAATTGCCATTTTGTGAGTCCTAAATTTTGATACGTATACCATTGCTCTTTATAAAAAGAATGAAAGCCAAAAAATCCAAAGGCCAATGCCAGTGTATTAAAAAATACAACCCCCCAAACAATCCCTAAGAAACCAGCAGATATTAGTGCAAATGCAGCTACAAATGGAAGGATAGCTTTATAGAATTGTAGGTAAGGTCTACTGTTCATTAATGTCTACAATTCCCGTGAATAAAACTCTCACTTTCTTCGTGCCACTCAAACGCTTGATTATATCCATTTACTTCCCAATAAAAAGGTGCTCGCTCTTTTGGCGAATTCCCAACTTCGTTCATTGTTTCGGGATCATATAAGCGACCATTTTGCATCACAAACTTGATGTATTGCGTATTCTCGATATCCTCTAATGGGTTTTTATCTAGCACCAATAAATCTGCTAGTTTCCCAACTTCAAGACTTCCTATGTCTTGCCCAGCCCCTATATAATTAGCGCCGTTAATTGTTGCCGTTTTTAAAGCTTCCAGATTGCCTATTCCTCCGGCTGCTATCATCCAGGTTTCCCAGTGAGCTCCAAGGCCTTGTATTTGTCCGTGAGCACCCATATTAACTTTGACACCCGCTTCACTCAAGTCTTTTGCAGTCTTTGAAACTAAGATATGACCGTTTTCATATTCTTTTGCTGGCACCATTACTCTATGTCTAGAACGACTATCGATGATTGCTCTTGGGCTGTATTTTAAGAGCTTTTCGTTTTCCCAAACGTTATCACGCTGGTAATAGAAAAACTCTCCATTAAGACCACCGTAATTAACAATGAGAGTAGGAGTATAGCCAGTACCACTCGTTCCCCAAATTTCTAAAACATCCTTGTATACTGGAGCCACAGGAATATTATGTTCTACGCCTGTATGTCCATCAATAACCATCGTCAAGTTATGGAAGAAAGTAGAACCTCCTTCTGGAACCACATTAATACCTTGCTCTCTGGCTGCTTGCAATACTTGTTGTCGTTGCTCACGTCGTGGTTGGTTATAACTTTTTACACTCTTTGCTCCAAAGGCCTTGGTGCGACGAATACTACTTCTAGCATCTTCTAAGTTATCTATTACCGCTTTAAAATCACCATCAGCTCCATATAATATAAAGCCCGTAGAAAAGAGACGCGGTCCTATCAATTGTCCGTTTTTCTGAAGTTCGCTCAAAGTAAATACGGTTTCTGTATTTGCAGATGGATCGTGTGCAGTGGTAACTCCAAAAGCTAGGTTCGCCATAAACTGCCAATTCTGTTGCGCGGGCAATCCGCTTCTAAACGCGCCAATGTGAGCGTGACTATCTACCATCCCCGGCATTATCGTTTTTCCTTTCATTCCATAGATTTTTGCATCTGCTGGGACGGAAGTTGCGTCTGTAGGACCTACTGCTATAATTTTATTTCCTTCAATAATAATATTTCCATTTTCTATCACTTCATTGCCATTCATAGTGATGATTCGAGCATTTGTGAAGGCTATTTTTCCTGAAGGATTGTCTACAGGAGCCGTCAAGCCTACCTTTAAACCGGTGTTTGGCATTTCAGAAGGAGTAAGTGCGCCACCGTCTACAAATGAAAACTTCTCTTTTAAAGTATTACTGAAATATTCATCACCCAAAGTCCACATCACTTGTTTACTATCTTGTGACCAATGGATATTAACGCCTGCATCCTTTGCTATTTGCTGCACAGGCACCGTGTCACTTTTGCCATCAAGTGTTAATGGCTTACCAGTTTGTGGCATAGGCGCTACATACACTTTATGTAAGTTTGAGAATGCTACCCATTTATTGTCGGGGCTCGGTACAATACGATTGGCATATTTAGAAATCACATGCTCGCGTTCATCTTGTCCTTGCAGATTAACCGATATTAATCTTTTAGGAAAATTGCCAAAATAAGTTCCACCGGTTTGTAGAAATATACGGTTGCCATCAGCGCTATATCTCGGAAATTCACCGTTGGTATCTAATTTAGTTTCGTTAGTACCTTGAGCAGTCATGATATAAATACCAGGGTTTTTGGTGAAAGAATTTCCTTGATCACTGTTTCCTCTTTCTTTTCTAAAAACAATGTTATTGCCGTCATTAGAATAACTAGGAGTACGATATATACCTTTTGCAGTAGTTAGTTTTCGTGGTGCACCTCCATTGAGGTTCATTTTAAAAATGGCACCTTTTTCAAGGTCGTTCCAGCTAACATAAACGATTTCGTTTCCGCTTGGGGATAAACTAGGCTCGAACTCAAAATCGGTGCCGGACGTTAGCCTAAGGGGAATTCCGTCAGGTAGCGTTTTTTTATATAATCTGCCTAAAGCATTAAAGATAAGAGTTTTACCGTCATTAGTTGTGATCGCGTCACGAATAACTTTGATATTGAATGTGTTACGCTCTATGGGCGTGTTTGTTTTTACGGTCTGTGCCAAATCGATTTTTACATCTGCTTCAAACGGAATATTTGTAATCGCAAGACTCTTCACATTTATTTTCTGAAATTTCCCGTCGCTCCAGATGACTAAATCTTCATTGTTAGGCATCCAATTAAAATTAGGATACACTCCAAAAATCGCCCAAGCTTCTTGTTGGTCCTTGTTTAAACCATCATATATAGGACGCTCTTCACCTGTTTCTAAATTATGAATGTACAGCACTGTTTTTTCTCGCACACGTTTTACAAAAGCGAGTGTTTTTCCATCTGGCGAAAGTGTAGGGCGAGCAGCACCTCCTGGTCCTCCTGTGATATTTTCGGTTTTGCCCGTTTCAAATTCGTATCTCTTTATGACATAAATCTGGCTGTTAGGGTCTTTGTTGTATTGAAAATTTCCGCCGGGATACATATCTTCAGAGTAATAAAGATACTTAGCATCTGATGAAACAAAAGGCTCTCCCAGATCTTGCTGGTCATTTTTACGTTCTGTTAATTGAAGTCCGCTTCCTCCTGTAATATGATATTGCCAGAGCTCTCCAGCTCCTAAACTACGACCGCTTGTAAAATGTTTACGGGCAATTAGATAGTTGCCATCTGGCATCCATACGGCATTATTGAGGAGTCTAAAATTTTCTTTCGTTATTTGTTTTGGATTACTACCATTTGCATCCATCACCCAAATGTTATCGCCGCCACCTGCATCACTTGTATACGAAATATGTTTTCCGTCAGGACTAAAGCGAGGTTGTACCTCAAAGGCAATACCTGTTTGTATGGCTTTTGCTTTTCCCCCAGAAACGGGGATGGTATAGATGTCTCCCAACATATCAAACACGATGGTCTGACCGTCTGGACTTACATCTAGGTTCATCCAGGTGCCTTCATTTGTTGTGAAGTTGTGCCTTTTGTAATTAAAATCTTCACCTGGATTATTGACATCCCAATTTGCTTCGTCTTTTTTGTCTTTATCTTTTTGTGCAAATGTTAGGGTGGTTGCTAGGAGTATAGCAAGGGTTAGAAAATTTTTCATTTTAGCTATTTTATTTAATGAAGTATAATATGTCCTAAAGATATGAGTTTTTGAGGACGGTTACAACGATTTAAAATTTCAGAAGAAAAATGGTTGCCAACCACGTCCTTTTTCTTTTCTTCACACTTGCTGATTATCTCAGCTCCACGTTTTATAATAATAGCATCTGTTTTTGCAGTTGCCAACCATCTCAAATGACTTTTTTGATAGCCCGGGTTGAGTGATTTGTAAAAACAAAAAGCATCTGAGTTGTTATCAAAAGCAGTTTGTAAAATAGGAGGGATGTTGCGTTTTTCTGGTTCGTCCATAAGAGTCCAAGTGCCAGTTTTCTTAGTGAGATTTACAATGGCTCAACCGGGTTCTAGGATCAGATTTGCAGCGTCTAATGTTATTATATATTTTTTATTGAGGGCGCCCCAAGTACTTTTCGGGTTTCTTATTGTAAATAACTGTTTGCGTTTTCCATTGCCTAAACTCTTAACCGTGCTACCCACCTAGCCAAAACATAAAGCTACTTTAACTGCTTCTTCTCAGCGCATACTGGGTTCTGTATTTTCTATTTTGAAGAGAATGATGTACACACCTTTAGGGTGCTGATTGTGATTGGCAAGTAGCCAATCGTAGAAATCTACGTCTCTTGGGAAATATAATTCTGGGCGTGTCAAGAATTGATACTAATTGCTATTTCATTTAAAAAAGTGATTGTCTTGGAAGGTTTCTACTCCGCTCAACCAGACATCATTCTTGACAATTACTTAACCTGCTCCTTCTCAATATAAAAGTCCTCTTTAATCACAAGCGATTTAATATTTCCTATATTCTCAAAAGTTTGCCACGCTGCTTTTGGATAGATCCATTGTTCTTTACCGTTTATCACTGCTATTACTGGCATGTCAAAACCTTCTATGATATCTATATATCTAAAAGACATTTCGTTAAATGAGATTTGCTTGTACTCCAGTTTTGGCACCATAGTCGTGCGTAAATATTGTTCCCAAAATGCTGTAAGATCGATTCCAGTTTCTTTACTCATAAGATCTTCTACTTGCTTTGAAGTAACAATTTTATGATAAAATTCTTTATTTAAGGAACGTAAAATAGATCTCCATTTTTTATCATCTTCTACAAGTTGGCGCAGCGTATGCAGAATGTTTGCTCCTTTATAATACATATCGCTACTTCCTTCATTGTTCATTCCGTAGGTTCCTATAAGTGGTCGGTCGTTTTGAATAATCCTGCGGGTACCTATCACATATTCACTTGACGCTTCTTTAGAGAAGTTATAATCTAAATAAAGATTTTCTGCATAGGCAGTAAACCCTTCGTGAATCCACATATCTGCTACGTCGCTATTGGTAATACTATTTGCAAACCACTCGTGACCTGCTTCGTGAATAATAATAAAATCGAAACGTAGTCCCCAGCCTGAACCTGACAAATCTCTGCCTAAATACCCATTTTGATATTTATTTCCGTAAGTCACACTGCTTTGGTGTTCCATACCAAGATAAGGTACCTCTACAAGCTTAAAACTATCCTCATAAAATGGATAAGGTCCAAACCAATATTCAAAAGCATTGAGCATTAATGGTACTTGGTTAAACTGCTCTTTCGCTTTATCTAGGTTATATGATAGCACATAATAATCGACATCAAGCATTCCGTTAAGCCCTTCTTGCTTGTAACCAAAATGCGTATAATCTCCCACATTCACATTCACGCCATAGTTGTTGATCGGTTGCGTCACTTTCCAGTTCCACGTTTTTGTTTCTCCATTATCTACTTCGGAAATAAGCCTTCCATTCCCTACACCCATTAAACTGGAAGGGGCAGTTATAGCAAGATCAACGCCCTTATCTGGCTCATCTGATGGGTGGTCTTTACAAGGCCACCATACGCTCGCTCCAATACCTTGGTTTGCCGTGGCGATAAAATGATTGCCATTATCATCTTTCTTCCAAGAAAAGCCTCCATCCCAAGGAGCCCGAATAGCTTCTTTAGGTACACCAGAAAACTCTATAGTAATAGATTGCTCAGTCCCTATCATAGCAGCTTTTTTAAACTTTATATAGTGAAAGTTTCCTTTGGTTTTAAACTTAAGTTTTTTGCCTTTTTGAGTAATCTTATTAATTACCATTGGTGCTTGCAGATCAATACGCATCATTTTGTCCTCGTCCAAAACTTTGTATGTTATGGTGTTTGTGCCTTTAATCGTTTTTGATTCTGGGAAGATCTCAACCTGAAGATCATAATGTTGTACATCCCACCAAGCACGATCTTCTGTGACAGTTCCGCGGAGTTCATCTTCTTTTGTGAAATCTTGAGCAAGTAGTTGAAAAGAGGTTAGTAAAATTAGGATTAAGCTTAAGATAGTGCTAGTTCTAAACTGAATAGGCGATTTAAATTTCTGGATAGTATTTATTTTTCTCAAATTAGATATTTTATTGAATAATTGCTAAAGCGCTCTGCTAGGGTCACGTTCCCGTTAAAAAGGAAGGAGCAAATAAATTATGTTGTTATTTGTAGCGTTATTTTTATTATCATTTCGTGGTGGTTTTCTTTGATCGTGTTTCAAAGGTGCTACCTAAAAACCGAATTAGGAAAAACAACCACACTTTCATGTCCATCTTTTCCCACGGCAGCTATTCCGAAGAAAAAATTATCAATCACTATACCATCAAGTGTAAACTCATTTAAATCACCCACATAACGACTGTGATCCCACGTTGAACTCGTGGTATCTCTCCAGTATATTTTATAGCCTAGTGCGTTTTTACTCTTGCTCCACTTAAACTTAGCAGACGGTCCTACGATCCCACCTATAGAAACCTCTGCGGGTGGGGCAGGTGCCCAAGCTAAACTTGCCATATTTATAGCATTTACCGCTGTGAGCTTTCTTGCATAATCAAAATTTACATGCTTTAATTTATCTCCATACTCTATACCATCCTCGGTACGGATGTCCTGATGCTGCTGTGTGTAGTTTTCATGTGCCTCCATAATACGAATTCCTGCAAACCCTAAATCGTTGAAAGGACGGTGATGGCCTCCACGACCAAAACGGTCCAAGCGATAAATCATCATTGGGTTCATTTCTGGCATATAAGTTTGCGTTGTTTTATGAATGTAGCGGGCTAATTGACGCGAAATTCCATCTACTTCACCACCATAGAAACGACGCATTTTTCGTTGCCGTTCTGTTTCGGTAGGTGGTACAGGCTCACTAAAGATTCTAAAATCCACATTGCTTATTACGCCATCTACCCCTTTGATATTTCCGATCATGTCATTATTGAGTACTCCTATAATATCCCATCCCTGCTCTTTTGCAAAGGCTGCAAACCCAGCACCGCCAAAAAGACCTTGCTCTTCACCGCTCAGTCCTAAGTACACAATATTTGCATTAAATTGATACGTACTTAAAACTCTTGCTGCTTCAATTGCACCTGCCATACCACTAGCATTATCATTTGCACCTGGCGCATCTTTTGTGAAATTACCGCCATCGCTATTACGCGAATCTATATCGCCACTCATTATAACGTACCGATTTGAGTCTGTGCGGCTTTTCTGCACGGCAACCACATTTACGACCCAAGTATCTATAGGGACGCGATCATTGCCTTCTGCAAGCACGAGGTCTTTCTGGTAAAAGACGTCTATACATCCAGAACATGTAGAAGATATTTCATCAAACTGAGACTTAATCCAGCGTCTTGCAGCACCTATTCCTCTTGTGTTGCTAATGGTGTCACTAAAGGTGTTGCGGGTTCCAAAACCCGCAAGTGTAGTGATGTCTGACTCTATTCGGTCTGCTGAGACTTCTGTAATGATGTCGTATATTTTAGCGTCTGTCTGAGCGACACACAGCGTCGTAGTACTAAAAATAAATAAAGTGAGAATATATTTCATACCGTGATGTTTTTGCTAAAATTAAACAAAAAGAGTAGTGTTTTCAATTTTTTCCTAGGAAGATAAGTGACTTTAACAATTTTGTCGTTTTCTACTTTATAGAAAGCAACGGCATTGATAATCGTCCTATTTATAAGTGCTTTTTCCGGGTCAATCACTTTGTTAGTGTTGATGCTTCTGTTTTTGATAATGACTTTAAGATATGGTGTGTTGTCAAAAAATGGCAAGTGCCTCGCCTTTACAGGATCTTTACTTAAAAGAGTATCCCAGCAGGCTATCACATTTCCCGTACATTTTTGCCAAAAGGTCAAGTATATTAAATAGAGGTATATTTTAATCTACAGTCCCTCTAATTGTTTATTGTGTTATTTTTGGACTTGCAACAATCGCTAGTTTTTTTTGATCTGGACTCAAGGTCACTCTATTAATTTCTGAAATATTCTCGCTTGATAAATCTGCTACTTCTTCCCATTTCCTATTTCCGAAGAGATCATATACATAAATTTTATCGCCGCTCCCAAGTAGCAATTGTGTGCCCGTAAGCCAACAATGATCTTGAATTCCGAAAGGTAAATCACAGACATAATAGCTTTCATTGTCACCCATTATGTTGATAATATATACTTCGTGGATGTCGTCTTCATTGACCAATGTGTAGCTTACATTATTAGTTCCAGGTACTTTGTGGATGGACCTACCACTATTGCTGGTGATTTTTAACACTTCACCAGTAGTCAGATTTGCTTTAAAAAGGTCTAATTGATCGTCAATAATAATAGATGCTACAATGTTATCGTTGTCGTAAAATGTAAAATAAGCAACCATATAATCTGGAATGAGTTCTTTGCTTTCTTCTGTCTTATTGGCATTTAAAACATAACTATACAAACGTTGAAGCCCATCCGGATCTAGCCGAACAGCAGCAATACGATTTTCTAAAGGAAATTTTTGAGGCGAATATTCACCACCAAGTGTTGTCTTGTTTAATCTGCTTTTCGTTTCTAGATTTAGATCATATGCTATGATTTCTGTTTGGTCGTTTTCTGTGCCCGCATAGATAAGTGTAGTAGTATTGATAAAAGAGGGCTGACTATCATACCCTTTATTAGTAGAGATATTTTTAAAATTGCTGACAGCAAAAGAATCTACGGCAGTGTTCAAATTCATTAGGTAGACTTCTGGTTCTTGCTGTGCAAATAAGGAAATCGAACTCAGAAAAAGAAGATAAAAACGAACGTTACTCATAGTTTGAATAGATTTAAAATTGTCTTAAAATTGAACTAAAGATAATTCTTGGTCTAAATTATGGTTAATTTTGTAAGGCTATGAGATTTTTATTATTTTTTTTACTTATTCCTTTTGCTTCGATGTGGTCTCAAACTATAGAGGACTTAGACTTTGGCACAGAAGGAACCCTTGATATTGTCACTTGGAATATTGAGTTTTTTCCCAAAAATGACCAAACAACCCTACAGTATGTGGTTGAGATTATTGAAGCTATCGATGCAGATATTATAGCCATACAAGAGGTTGACGACTATTTTTATTTTAATGATCTTATAGATTTTCTATCTGAATATGATGGGTATTATCAGTCTTCAAATAGTAGAGGATTGGCGTATTTATACAAATCTGATATTATTAGTATCAATGCTGCCTACGAGCTTTTTATAGCGCCTCCAGAATCTGATAATTTCCCGAGATACCCTATGGTTTTGGATATTGACTATTACCAAGAGCGCGTAGTGCTCATAAATAATCATTATAAATGCTGTGGTGACGGAGAACTAGAACTAGATGATGACTGGGATGAGGAGACTAGGCGTTACAACGCAAACCTGTTACTTAAAAATTACATAGATAATGAGTTTACAAATACTCCCGTGGTGCTTTTAGGAGATCTCAATGATATCTTGACAGATGTTCCAGAAGATAATGTGTTCCAGAATTTTCTAGACGACTCCAGTAATTATCAGTTTGTAGATTTTGAAATTGCAACAGGCCCTAGCTCAAATTTTTCATATCCATCTTGGCCGTCACACATTGATCATATTTTAATTACGAAGGAACTTTTTCTACCGTTTATGGCAGATGGTGGCGGCGTAGAAACCATAAAAATTGATGAGTTCTTAGCGGGTGGTTTTACTGAATACGACCAGAACGTATCTGACCATAGGCCCGTAGGGATGCGTGTCGTATTGCCACAAATTTTAAGTGCCGGAGACATTGAGGCATCTCTTTTTGTTACTGCAAAAAATCCTATGGGTGATATACTTACACTATATTTGAACCGTCTTGAGACCGAATTAGTTGTAGAAATTTATACGACTCTTGGTCGGTTAGTTTATAGACAAAAAGTTCAAAACCCAGGTGAGAGTTTAGCCTTAAACGCCTCTCAGCTTTCTGAAGGTCTTTTTATTGCAATAATTACAAATGCGGATCACAATCGTAATATTATTAAATTAAAAAAATAAACGAAACTATATGTTTAAAAAAATCTTCTCTTCAAAAAATTCAACAGTGATGACTAATGAAGAAGTCGAAAAGGAAATGAAAGTCGAGGATGGGCAAAAACTGGGCACTTCCCAAGAAATGTTACTGTTTGGTGGTTTTCAAGAATTAAATGGATATTTCTTTTTTGAAGGATTGTTTGTGACTACAAAAAGTTTCAAAAGCAAAACAGGCGCAGCTATTACCTTCAAGAATAAAAATACAGAATTCATACTGCCTTCTGCAATACAAGAATTTGACTGTGATTATGCAAAACCATTACAGCGACACGTGGCTCAGATAAGTTTTGATGTTACCAAAGCACAGATTAAAAAAATACAAGAAGGAAACTATGAATCGGTTGAATTTAAAGTGAAGAAAAAAACTTTCCATCTTGTAAAACCTAAATAGTAATTTCCTATTTAATCATCAATAGTCTACCTTATAAAAACGCCTCATTCAAAATTTTGAATGAGGCGTTTTTCATAAAGAACATAAGGTTCTTAAAAAGGATACTTACCCTCAGCAGATACTTTATGGGCAATCGTCTTACGCATCTCGCCTATGTTAGGCATATTTTGATACTTTGTAAATCGCTTTAGACCCATCAACATCATACGTTGCTCATCGCCTTCAGCAAAAGATATAATTGATTCTTTCGCTTTTATAGAAATGATATCAACAGCGTGATATAGGTATAACCTAGACATGGCGATTTGAATTTCTTGAGAATCTTCACCGCTACGTTTTGCATTCTTTTCCGTACGAAGTATCGTGCTTTCTGCCATATAGATTTCGATTAAGATATCTGCGGCAGCCATTAACATTTGCTGATGTTTATCTAACTGATCTCCATATTTTTGTACCGCACTTCCTGCAACCATTAAAAATACTTTTTTCAATTTCTTTATCATATCCTTTTCTTCAGCAAATAATTCACTAAAGTCTGGAGTTTCAAAAGAAGGAATAGACGTAAGTTCAGTTGCTACTGCTTGTGCTGGTCCTAAAAGATCTACATGACCTTTCATTGCCTTTTTTACAAGCATTCCTACGGCTAGCATACGGTTAATTTCGTTGGTGCCTTCATAGATACGCGCAATACGTGCATCTCTCCAGGCAGCTTCCATTGGTGTATCTTCTGAGAATCCCATTCCACCAAATATTTGAATCCCTTCATCCGCACAATTCTGAATATCTTCAGATACAGCTACTTTTAAAATAGAACATTCTATAGCATATTCTTCGACCCCTTTTAATTCTGCGTCTTGATGTGTATTTCCAGCATCAATACGCATACTAATGCGGTCTTCAATATTTTTTGCAGCTCTGTAGGTAGCACTTTCACCGGCATATGCAGAGGTAGCCATTTCAGCAAGTTTCAGCTTAATAGCACCAAAGCTTGCGATCGGAGTTTTAAATTGTATACGCTCATTTGCATATTGTGCAGCACCCGTAATAACGCGACGTTGCGAATCTAAACAAGCAGCTGCTAGTTTAATACGACCTACGTTTAATGCGTTCATCGCAATCTTAAATCCTTCACCACGACCTGCTAGCATATTTTCTACCGGTACTTTCGTATCGCTAAAAAATACTTGACGAGTAGAAGAAGCTCTAATCCCTAATTTATGTTCTTCCTCTCCCATGGAGATTCCGTTAGTTGCATCATTTTCAACGATAAAACCTGTAATATTTTTATCATCACCAATACGGGCAAAGACGATCATCACGTCACAAAAACCAGCGTTTGAGATCCACATTTTTTGACCTGTAATCAAATAGTGCTTTCCATCTTCAGTAAGTACGGCCTTTGTTTTACCACTATTAGCGTCACTTCCCGCACCTGGCTCTGTTAAACAATACGCGCCAAACCATTCACCACTTGCTAATTTAGGTACATACTTTTGCTTTTGTGACTCATTTCCGTAGAGCGTAATAGGCATCGTTCCAATTCCGGTGTGCGCACCAAAGGCTGTAGAGAATGAACCCGTACCACTAGAAATATAGTCACATGTTAATACGGTAGAGACAAAGCCCATTCCGAGTCCGCCTAAATTTTCTGGTACTGCGACACTTAAAAAACCTAGTTCACCAGCCTTGCGCATCACCTCTTCGGTTAATGCATAATCTTTAGCCTCAAAGCGATCTCTGTGTGCTACTATTTCCCGCTCGTTAAACTCCATCACCGCTTCTTTCATCATCTGCTGCTCCTCGGTAAAATCTTCTGGTGTAAAGATATCTTCACAAGCTGTTTCTTTTACTAAAAATTGACCTCCTCTAAGGATGTCTTTTGTTTGTGCTTCTGTTGCCATTCTATATAATTATTAGTTTTAAATAGTGAGTATTGAGTAAAACAACAATGACTCCTATTCAGTATTTTATTAGTCAATTATTAAAAACAAGTGTTAGCTTCAATGAGAATGTATCTCATTACTAAAAACTAACAGCTCCATACTATTTCAAAAACTCAAATACCCCTGCTGCACCTTGACCAGTTCCTACACACATAGTTACTAATCCATGTTGTCCTTGCATATTGCGCTTTCTCATTTCGTCAAATAACTGAACGGATAGTTTTGCTCCTGTACATCCTAATGGGTGTCCTAGTGCAATCGCTCCTCCATTTGGGTTAATGATTTCTGGGTTTAAGTTTAATTCTCTGATTACAGCTACAGATTGTGATGCAAAGGCTTCATTTAGCTCGATGAGTTTAATATCGTCTTGGCTTATTCCTCCTTGTTTTAGCGCTTTTGGTACTGCTGCAACTGGACCAATCCCCATAATTCTTGGTTCTACTCCCATTGCTGCATAACTTACTAATCGTGCAATAGGTTCAAGGTTTAATTCCTTTACCATCGCTTCGCTCATTACCATTACAAAGGCAGCACCATCACTTGTTTGTGAAGAGTTACCCGCAGTAACACTACCGTTGGCAGCAAAGACCGGACGTAATCTAGCTAATGCCTCAACAGAAGTTCCTCTGCGAGGTCCTTCATCTTTATTCACTGTATATTTTCTTGTTTCTTTTTTTCCCGCACCATTTAAGAACGTTTCTTCCACTTCAATAGGAACAATCTGATCTTGAAAACGACCGCTGTCTAAAGCTGCTAAAGCTTTCGTATGACTATTGAATGCGAATTCATCTTGATCCTCACGAGAAATATTAAATTGATCAGCTACAGCTTCAGCCGTGTTACCCATTCCCCAGTAATAATCTTCATGACCTGCTTTTACAACCTCATAGTTTAGTTCTGGCTTAAAACCAGTCATTGGAACGCTACTCATTGACTCTGCGCCACCAGCAAGAATACATTCTGCCATTCCGCTTTGTATTTTTGCAACTGCCATCCCAATAGTTTCTAATCCCGAAGAACAAAAACGATTTACGGTCACTCCTGGTACATCTACGATTTCTAATCCCATTAATGAGATAAGTCGCGCCATGTTTAATCCTTGTGAGCCCTCTGGCATCGCATTACCAACGATAACATCGTCAATACGTTTAGGATCTAAATTGGGTAACTCCTTCATTAAATGCTGGATCGTTTCCGCAGCAAGCTCATCGGCTCTTTTAAAACGGAAAACTCCCTTTCCCGCTTTACCTACCGCGGTTCTGTATGCTTTTACTATATATGCTGTTTTCATAAATTTTAGTATTGAGTTGTTAGTAATGAGTTGTGAGACTATAGCCTCTTTTGAAATGAATAATTCATTTTTTGAATCTCAATACATAATTCAATTAATGGTTCTAACTTTTCTTTTTTTATTAATTTAAATTTCCAATAAGAAGTAATTTCGTTTGTAATTCTTAAGCTGATCCATTTGCTGCGCTTAAAAAGTATTTAAACTCCTTATTTGAATTTCTTCCAGTTCCTTCAGATACATTTGAAGGAATTGAAACGGAACATCTTTTAATTTGAGAGATTAAACCAAATTTTTAATCACCCGAAAGTTCTACCGAAACTTGATAAACGTGCTTAGCAAGCTCCATCGCCTTTTTCCAAATAATTAAATCTTCAACTTTGTTCATAATATCTCAATACTAAAAACTCATTACTAACAACCAAGAAACGTTAGTTTCTTAAAGGTTTTCCTTTTTGAATCATATGCTGTAATCTCTCAAGTGTTTTACGCTCTCCAGTTAAACTCAAGAAAGCTTCTCTTTCTAAATCTAATAAGTATTGCTCACTCACTAGTTGCGGCTCACTTAGATCTCCACCTGCCATCACATAGGCAAGTTTGTTTGCTATTTTTTGATCGTGTTCACTGATGTACTTACTTGCATTCATAGCGTCTGTTCCTACTAAGAACATTCCTAACGCTTGCTTTCCTAATACTTTCACATCGTGCCTAGCAACTGGCTTTGTATAGCCCATATCTGCCATTTGTCTTGCCACTGCTTTTGCAGTTGCTACTTGGCGTGCAGTATTGACAACTATAATATCTTTTCCTGGCTTCAAAATGTCCAGACCGTATGCTTCGTGAGCGGAGGTTGACACCTTTGCCATACCTATTGTTAAGAAATGTTCTTGCAATACGTTTAATTCTACATCTCCTTTCTGGAACAAATCACTCGCGCGTAATGCCATTTCTTTAGATCCACCACCACCTGGTATAACGCCTACACCAAATTCTACTAGACCTATATAACTCTCAGCAGCTGCAACTACACGATCTGCGTGCAATGTTAATTCACATCCACCACCTAGAGTCATTCCGTGAGGTGCAACAATTGTAGGGATAGAAGAATAGCGTAAACGCATTACGGTATCTTGAAAATACTTGATCGCTGCATTTAATTCGTCGTATTCCTGCTCTGCCGCCATCATAAAGATCATCCCTATGTTTGCGCCTACAGAGAAGTTGGTCCCTTGATTACTAATCACCAAACCGTCATACTTCTCTTCTGCAAGATCAATAGCTTTGTTTATTCCGGCTAAAACGTCACCTCCAATAGAGTTCATTTTACTTCTGAATTCAACATTTAGGATTCCATCACCTAGATCTTGAACTGAAACTCCGCTGTTACTAAATACTTCGGTCGTTTTTCTAACATTATCAAGAATGATAAATGCATCTTGTCCTGGCACTTTTACGTGTTTCTTCTGCGGAATGTCATAATAGAATGTTGCTCCGTCTTTTACTGTGTAGAAAGAATCTACTCCAGCAGCTTTCATTTCGCTTACCCACGTATCTGCTGTTTTACCAGCATCTTCAATAAGTTGTAATCCCTTGTCTAAACCAATAGCATCCCAAATCTCAAACGGCCCGTGTTGCCATCCAAAACCTGCTTTCATTGCATCATCTATCTTATAAAGCTCATCTGTAATTTCTGGAATACGCTTTGTAACGTATGCAAACATTGCAGCAAAGTTTCTTCTGTAAAATTCTCCAGCTTTATCTTTTCCTTTGATAAGGATAGGGAAGCGGTCTGCAACATTGTCAACAGATTTTGTTAACTCAAGCGTAGCAAATTTTGCTTTTTTACCTGGACGGTATTCCATGGTATCTAGGTCAAGACCTAAGATTTCTGTTCTGCCGTCCTTATCTTTTGATTTTTTGTAAAAACCTTGTCCACTTTTACCACCTAACCATTGTTTATCCATCAAGTGGTTCACATAGTCTGGAAGTTTAAATAAACTGTGCTCTTCGTCGTTTGGTACATTATTATAGATACCATTTGCAACGTGTACAAGTGTATCAAGTCCTACCACATCTACCGTTCGGAAGGTTGCAGACTTAGGTCGCCCTATTACAGGTCCCGTTAATTTATCCACCTCTTCTACAGTGAGCCCCATGTCTTTTACAAGATGGAACATGGCTTGAATTCCAAAAATACCAATACGGTTCCCTATAAAGGCGGGTGTATCTTTAGCTATTACGGTTGTTTTCCCTAAGAATTTTTCACCGTATTCGTTTAAGAAGTCTAAAACAACTGTATCTGTTTTTGGTCCAGGGATTATTTCAAATAATTTTAAGTAACGTGGTGGATTGAAGAAGTGCGTTCCACAGAAATGCTTCTGAAAATCTTCACTACGACCTTCACTCATAAATTTAATAGGAATTCCAGATGTGTTTGATGTGATCAAGGTTCCTAGAGTCCTGTGCTTTTCAAGATTCTCAAAAACCTGCTGCTTAATGTCAAGTCGCTCTACAACAACTTCAATAATCCAATCGACATCTTTTACTTTAGCAATGTCATCTGTTAAGTTTCCAGTCGTAATGCGTTTTGCAAAGTCTACATTATATAAAGGTGCTGGCTTTGATTTTATAGAAGCAGTTAATGCGTCATTCACCATACGGTTGCGCACTACCTGGTCTTCTAGGGTCAACCCTTTTGCCTTTTCTTTGTCGCTTAGCTCGCGTGGTACGATGTCCAATAATAGGACTTCCACGCCAATGTTTGCGAAGTGACAGGCGATTCCGCTTCCCATAATTCCGCTACCGATCACGGCTACTTTATTAATTCTTCTTTTCATTTCTGTACTTTTTTTATCTTGTTATTGAACCTAACTAAACATCTCCATCGATTCCCCTGGCAATGGGATAACTTTAACTCCATTTTTTTAGAAGGAGGCTAACTTACTTCTAAAATATGCTTGAATCAAGCATATTTTAGAAGTTGAAAATCAATCTCGATTGTTATCGGGACTGCGCGGTGTTTCTATAAATCTTCTTGTTACTAATCAGCTCCATCATTGTTCCGGCAACTTTTTTAAATGTATTTAGGTCCTCTTCAGAAATGTTCTCCTTGACAACTTCGTCAAAACGGAACACAACGCTCTTTGAAAAGTCGCGCATCTCCTTACCAAAAGGCGTTAGGTGAATAATCACACCGCGACCATCTTCTGGATTAGGATGCCGCTCTATTAAATTAAACTCTTCCATTTTTTTTAATGTACGCGATAGAGAAGTGGCTTCCATTCCCATCTTAGGGCCTAATGCCGTGGATGGTGATCCCTTCTCTGGGTCAATGCTAATAAGTGCAAAACCGGTAGCCATAGTGCTGTTTTTGGTGCCAGCCTCTTCATTGTACATCTTCTGGATAGCCATCCAGGTGCTCCTTAATATATAGTCTATTGTTTTTTCTTTCATATTGCGGCTCCGATCGATATGCGGGCGATTAATTTGATTTGTATCAGTCTTGCAGGATTTATTTGATTTAAAATGCAGGCCGATATGGAGCAAAGTTAGCCTCAAAGATACTAATAATTTACTATGCGTGCATAACAAGTAGTCATTAATTTTGGATGTAGATTATTTAAATCCTACTAAATAGAAGGGTAGTCTAATTTAATATTTAAAAGTAATGTAATTGAGAATAACGTTTTAATCTATGTGATGCATTCGCTTTAAGAAATTATCTTTTAGGTTTTCAAGATTTAAATACCAAACTGTAAAGCTACTTGGTGTTTCGTATTTCTCAATGTGAGTAGGCATAATAATTTCAATATTAGATTTATAGGTAGTAACAATTTCGTTAAACTTTATCGGGTCCATTATACCAGAAGTTTTAATAGTGTTAAAACGTACATCATAAGCATTCTTGAAGTCTTGGTTTTCATATAAGACATTAAACAAGTCTGTAATTGGGTTTTTTACAGAATTGTTTATAAAGTCCATAGGTTCTGCATCTAGATTTTTTATTGCCGCCAGGTCTAGATCAAACATCACAAATCTAAAAGGGTGGTCATCGATGGCGAAGAAGCGTACATTGTTTTTAGGCCAATCACTATTGCCTATTAGAGATTCGAAAATCATATAATCCATAAAATTATCTATATCAATTTCGTCTATCAAATAATTGAAATCGCTAGTATCAATGGCATTAATAAAAGCATCTATTTTATCAAAATTACCGTTTTTTTTCTCCAAGGTGCCGTGGTGATTTATTTTAGCTAGTGTGATCGCATCCTTGTCTACGTTGTAAAGTCTAGACATTCCATTTGCGTTTGCTTCTGTTCGAAGATTCATAATGCCAAGAAATTCACCGTTTATAAATACAATGGTTTGTTCTGCATAGGTCAAATCTATATCTAGTCCTGCGTCTATAGCGAGTTTTGTATAGCTTACATCCTTAAGCATCGTTTTTTCAAAATCGTTGCCTGAGTTTCTAAAACGAAATGCTTTTATCTTATCAATAGAATGGAAGGGAAGTGTTTCAGTATCTATTAAATATCGATCCTCGTTATTATAAGTGTCGATAAATTTTATTCCTAGTGATTTTAATTTGAAATAAGAACTGAGCTTTCCTTTTATTTCAATCTCTACCGCTTCATTTTCTAGTAACAACACGCCGTTCTTATAAATGTTTAATAAGCCATCAATCTCCACTTCTTTATACTCATCGTAGTTTTCATACATCTCTTCAAACTGGCTTTGATCTACTATGAGGTTTGCGACTTTTAAATGTGTCGCTATCGTTATATGCGTGATATTCCTATAATCCTGTACATCTATAGCAAAGTCTTCTTCAATGCTTGTGCAGCCTATAAGAACGATACTTATAAAAAAGAAATAGACGATGCTTTTCATTATGTTACTTTTCTATTATTATTTACTTGGCAGTTTAAAAATAACACCTAGGTAGATTCCGTTTTTAGGCTTCGTTAAGGTGTTAATTGCTTGTGTTTTAGAAAACATGGAGTTTGCGTACAGCGAAAAATCTAGTAGTGTAGAATAGGTATAAACTATTTTTGTCACAAAATCGTACCTGAGATTCTCTTCTAGCACTAAAGCAATATCCTCAAAATCTTTGTTGTTCTCTACACTGGCTCCTATGCTCAATTTCCACATATCATTAATCCGGTATCCAATAAATAGTGGTACTTGAAAGCTAATTGTAGCATACTTAAACGTGACGGTTTCTAATTGATAGGTACCCGAAGTATATTTTAAAAACGAGCCGGTTTCTAGATAGAGACTTTTATTAAGCGTTCTTAAGTAGTTAATACCTATACGCATACCTGGCTTGCCTGTGCTTTCTAACTTTTCATTATTCAAATCTATTTCCTTCTGAAATAATAAACCCAAATTGGTTTCAATTTGGAATTCATGTTGCGAAAAGGATAAAGTCGAACTGGCTAATAAGAAGATAAAAAATAAATACTTCACTATTTGGTTTCTTTACAATGCAAAATTCTTGAATTTTTGTATTTCTACATAACAAATTTGTTATGCATTATAGACGTAATTTTATCAGCTTTGTTACACTTAATAAAACACAAAGTTGCTGTTTTAATTTTAGATAAACAGCTACTCCGTCTTATAAAATACAAACTACAACATTGCCTATAGAATTTTATCAATATGTATCGCCTACTCGAATTTAGTATTTTTTTATCTGTTTCTTTCTGGCACTTGCAATGCTTTAGTAACAATAAGAATACAAAATGCTATCAGTGAAATCGTTCTCACATTTTTTTAGTCGAAATATTCTAGAAGTAATAACATAAGAAGTGCTAACGAGATTGCGTTTAATATCATTTTTGACCAATTTTAATATTTCCGAAGTGAAAAATAGATACCTGTTTACACACTTTAAAATAGCATAGATTTACAAATATATAAGCACGAGCCTTCTAGAAAATACGCCAATAAAACCTCTAATTAAATGTATCTTTACGCCCCTTTAAAAGTGAAAATTATGCAAGACAATAAAATGCTGGATTATATAAAAAATATATTAGAAAATATGCCGTCAGACTGGCTAGGTCTCACTACACACCGCCTAGATATTTATGATGAAAAACGAGCTAAAATAGAATTTTTAGAGCAGTTTGAAATTTTATATACCCAGAATAACACCGAGACATCTTCTTTGACAGAATTGCCTACCGCCTATGATTATATACGTTTAGGACATCCATTATCTTGTATCCTGGAATGGGCGATAGCGCAGGTGCAGCAGCTAGATGCAAATAATGTAGTCAGTTTTTCATCGAGGACGATTCCTATTTTAGCGATTCTTAGAAAAAATCTATTAGAGCATAAAAACACACAGATTATATATACAGGTGCCTTGCCTTCTTTTTTTGATGCCGAAATATTAAGAACCGTTTACGGATATTCTTTTGACGTATTACAAGTGGAAGATATAGCGGCTATATCTAAGTTTGAAGGGAGTACTGTTTATATTTCGCAGCAGGATAGCATAAGCGCTGTATATCTCTCTAAGAACATTGATTTTTCAATAAGTCTTTACCCAAACCTAGGAAGTATACTCGTCGTGAATGGTGAAGAAAATGCTGGCTATATTTCAGACATTCAACATGTAAGAAGAAGAGAGACCATTGCTATGACGCCAGCGAATAGCCTTAGCGCTTTACAATCCTTAATAGGTAGCAGTATTATAGCGCCAACCAATAGTGCTGCAGACACAAACAAAAGGACTGTTTTACGTGCTATAGAAAGTATTACAGGTACAAGCACAAGCCCGCTCGTTGCTTCAAGTGGGCTATCTATGCAATATGCTATTATGATGGGGCTTATTAACGAAGCATTAGAGAAACACAAAGGTAAGGCCATAAAGTTTATCGTACCACCTAATTGCTATGGTGGGACCAATGATCAAGCAAGACGTGTTGCTGCTTGCCTTGATAATGTAACGGTGGTAGATTTGCCTGTGGATGGTGATAATGATATGGTGCAGAGCATTGATCGGGTTCTCGAAAATATAGCTAAAGAAGATGCGGTTCCTTTTATTATTGCTGAAATACCAACCAACCCACGAGTAGAGGTTCCAGATCTTATCGCGCTAAAGGCTGCTTTAAGTAAAGTGCGCACAACTGCGAAAGGCGACACGGCAATCGACCCTGTTTTTATCTTAGATCAAACATTCTGTCCTAACGTACACTTTTTAGGCGAAGGAGAAATACTCTCTACGGTACGAACCATATCGTATGCTAGTGGGTCAAAATTTCCTAGTGGTGGACAGTGTACTGCGGGGTATTGTGTAGTTAATAATAAAGCGGCAGCTTTAATGGATAACATCGCATTGCACTTAGCGCTTTGTGATAATGAGGCGACCTCTTTGCAGTATGAGATTTTGGCAAAGCAATTACCTTCTATGAATCAAAGAATTGATGATGCCTATAAAAATACACGAGAATTTGTAAACTTTATACAAGATACTTTACCAGCAGCAAAAATTAATTTTGTTTCAGAAGCACTAGCAGCACAAGGGTTTACACCCTCTGTTTTTTCATTAGACCTTCCTGCTACGGGAATTACAGATGAAGAAAAAGAAGCGAATAAGAGAGCTTTAAATTTGAAGTTAATTAATTTAATGATCACAGGAATCCCGAATGAAAGTAAGTTTTGTGTGAGTTATGGGCAGTTAAAAGGCTGCTACTGGACGATACCTGCAACCTCTACGCAAGGAACAACTAAAGAAGGCGATAAAGATTACATAGTACGTGCGTCACTCTCTCACCACATGGATCTCGAACTTCATAAGAAGGTGTTTTTAGATTTTGTTGCGGGTATTTGATTTTACCTTCATTAACGAGACTAGAAACTACCTAACAATATTTCATATTGCTCATTAGAATTTCTATGTTGTTAGAACCTACTTTATCGTTATTATTTGAGTTATTTAGAACTAGTGACTCGATTAAGAGCATATATGAATCAAAAAAGTGAAACCAAGAACACTCTTGATTTCACTTTTAATAATTATTATCTACTATCTATGATTAACGTCCGTAAAGCATTTCATAAAGATCATTATACTTTTCTTTAATCACTTTACGCTTTGGTTTCATTGTAGGAGTGAGGTGTCCACCTTGTATGCTCCATACATCTGGTGTAAGCTGAAAAGTTTTAATCTTCTCCCATTTACCAAATTTCTCATTAAAGATATCAATCTCTGTCTGGATATAGCCACGTAACGTTTCGTCTTTACACGCCACAGTGGTGTCTGAAGATAAATCAATACCCGCCTCCTTTTTCCACTCTTCTATATACTCCCAGTTAGGTTGTATCAACGCAGACGGCATTTTTTCACCATCACCTACCACTAAAATCTGCTCGATGAATAATGATTGCTTCATGGCGTTTTCAACCAATTGCGGTGCAACATATTTACCACCGCTGGTCTTAAACATAGACTTCTTTCGGTCTGTGATTTTTAAGAATCCATCTGCATCTACAATCCCGATATCTCCTGTGTGGAAATACCCATTCTTAAGCACTTCTGCAGTTTGATCAGGATCTTTGTAATATCCCTGCATTACTTGTGGTCCTTTAATAAGGATCTCGCCATCTTCTGCTATTTTAATTACAGTTTCTGGCAAAGCTTTTCCAACGGTACCTATTCTAAAACCATTGTTACGCATATCGTTCACTGTACAAACTGGAGAGGTTTCGGTTAAGCCGTATCCTTCCATCACGGGACATCCGGCGGCGTTAAACACTCTCGCTAGACGCGGTTGCAGCGCTGCAGAACCAGAAGCAATGGCTTTTAAATTTCCGCCTAACGCTTCTTGCCATTTGCTAAAGATTAAGTTACGGGCAACGCCTAACTTAGTTTCATACCACCAGCCGTTCTTACCGTATGGTTCCCATTTTAATCCTAGATCAACAGCCCAGAAGAATAAACTTTTCTTCACACCCGTTAATGCGGTTCCTTTTGCAATAATCTTATCGTATACTTTTTCTAATAAACGCGGTACTGCACTCATCACATCTGGATGAATCTCTTGTAGGTTTTCGCTGATCGTTTCTAGACTTTCAGCATAATAAATACTCGTGCCCGTATATTGATACATATAGAGGAGCATACGCTCATAAATATGACACACCGGTAAAAAGCTTAAAGCCTTAGATTCTCCTTGCACAATAGGGAGTCTCCCGTCACTATGCATCGCGTTTGATGCTATGTTTTTATGACTCAACATCACCCCTTTAGGTCTTCCGGTTGTACCAGACGTATAAATTAGAGTAGCAAGGTCGTCTTCCTTTACAGCGGCCATTCTTTTTTCTACTTCTTCTTGTAGCTCTTTGTTTTCGTTTCCTAAATCAATTATTTCCTGATAATTAGCGTGACCAGCTATATCATCAAAGCAATACACTGCTTTTAATGAAGGCACGTTTGCCTTACATTTTTCTACTTTTTCACGTACTTCTTCACAAGACACAAAAACATATGTAGCTTCAGAGTGATTTAATACGTATTCGTATTCATCACTGCTAATAGTAGGGTAGATAGGTACATCTTGAGCACCAGTTTGCAAAATACCTATATCACAGATGTTCCATTCTGTTCTATTTGTCATAGAGATGATGGCTATCTTGTCATTAGGCTGCACTCCAAGTTTTATAAGTCCACGACTTAAAGCGTTTGCCTTATCTATATATTCTGAAATGGAGGTTTTCACCCATTTTCCTTTTACCTTAGTCACTAAGGCATCTTCCTTTGGGTATCTTTCTTGTTGATAATAAGGAAAGTCAAAAAGTCTTTTTACTTCGATCATAGTTACATAAAATTGTGAAGTAGAAAAATATGAAAAAACAAGTTAGTATTAACTAAAATTCAAATAAAAATGCCGAGCAATTTGTCTGGCATTTTGTAAATAAGAAAACCGAAGAATTACTCTTTAATGATTTTAACACTTATTGATGCACCTTCACTAGATAGGGTCATAATATAAATACCTCTTGCAAAGGTACTGTAATCAATCTTTTGTGATCCATTTTGGCTTTTTATCTCCGAAATGTGCTGCCCTTGAATGGTATACAGATCAACATTATAATCTGTCAATGCCGTGGTAATATTTAATTGATTTTTAACTGGATTTGGATACACACCAAAACTGTTTTCTAGTTCATTCACAGCTAAGACTCCAGGTTCTAAAATATTAAACGTTAAATCATCAAAATAAAAACCGTCTCTGCGCTGGGCGTTATCAGCTCTCAATTGAAATCTAGCGATAATTGTTTCTCCTATATAGTCACTCAAGTTAATTTCTTCTAACACCCAGTCGCTTTGTGTGCCATCATACAAAGGTTGTCCTTCAGGTTGAAAACCATTATCACTACCAGCAGTCGTGTAGTTTCCACATTGTGGGACCCAGGTACTTCCGTTGTCTGTAGATATTTCGAACTGAACATAATCCCAGCCAGCTTCTATCTCCCATTGTGCAAAATATGTAACATTTGCCCCTAAGGCATTAGTTAAATCAATAGCATCACTTAGGGTAATTGTTTTGTTATCTCCGTTTTGATAGTTTCCGTTAGGGGAGTCTGTTATAGATGTTGATGGGGATACAAAGGTTTGTGAAGTAGTAGCCCAACCGTTATTATTAAAATTAGAGGTTACACTGTTTCCTTGATCAGTAAACACTGCATCTAGATCACCATAATATTTTGTGATTCTTGTTGCAGTATCATAAGATCCGTTATTCACTACAAGATCAAATACAACTTCTTCTCCAGCTGTTGTTCCTGAGGCAAGGGTGTATTGTATGCTACTGTCTTGACTTTCTAATACATCCAAGGCATTAAATGATATTGTAGGACCTTGAGCAGAGATGTTACCAGATACAGGTACTAGCGATACCGTAAATGTTCCATTACCTTTAACTCCTAATCGTTGGATTGTAAATGCGGCATCATTAACTCCAGCACCGCCTAAATACTGAGCGCTATCATCTGTAATTGCTGCAAAATTATTTACCATTTTTGAAGAGGTAAGATTTAAATACATCATACTCTGAGCAATAGGTATTATCTGATTACTTGCTGGCCAGAAGGCTGAACCTATCTCTGGAGTGTAAGCATAAATCTTATCATGTGTCCCAACAGTTCCAAACATAAAATCATCACTATCTCCTGCTGCAGGATAGAGCCCAGAAGATAACATGTTATTAAAACCATTTCTAGATACCAACTCGTTACCTATAGTTTCAAACAACTCATTTTCATCAGTTGGTGTTTCTTCTGTATACCCAAAAGGATAAAGTAATAAATTTCCAAAAGAGTGGTTATTAAATGCCATCACAAAATTGTGTTGCTCACAAAACCATTTCATTGCTTGGTTCTCCACTTCGCTAAAAGGTGCCGTGCCTCTATAGGTCTGACTATCAGGATTACCAGAAGAACCATCACCTCCCCACATACCATTGTTAGCATCTCCGTCAATAAAATACTCATAATTGCGATTATTGTCAACGCCAAAATCTCCCCCACCATTATTCCTTCTATTTTTTCTCCAGAAACCACCACCATTAGGGTCCGTCTTTTCATTATATAAATAACCATCAGGATTAAGAACAGGAACAAAATAGAGCTCTGTATTATTAACAATACTCTGTACTTCTGTATCCGTATCATAATTTTCCAGCAGATACCACATGTAATATATTAATTGCATCACAGACATTGGCTCCCGTGCGTGATGTATGGCAGAATATAAAATTTCTTCTTCTGTTTCATCAGTATCCGGGTTGTCACTAATCTTAACCCATTGTATACCATTACCACCTATAGAAGGTGTAACACTATTATCTGATTGCCCTTGCGTTAAAAAGTTACTGATATTAGATTTTGTAGTAATAAGATCAGGATACGCTGCTTTCATAGCATCTAATTCATCTAATATTTCTTGATAGGTCAAGAAACCACCCATACTACCTAAATTAAAGTTGTCAGGTACTGCGTATTGATCACCTCCATCTGTAGCACAACTTAAATTTCTAATAGCTACTTTTTTACTGTTTTCTGAAATAAAATATGCCTTACTATCCGCTATTAATATGTCAACTTGATATCCAGCTTGGCGTGCAATAGCAATCTCTGATACAGAAAAGTCTGATATGACAAAAAAACCAGCTTTATGAATGCCGTGTTCTACAGGTATTCCCATTTTTTCTAATGCCACTAAATCACTAGATTGAGAATAAAATATTTGAGCTCGTTGATGCTTCTCTTGAATACCTTGTGCAAAAACAGAAACGGATACCAATAATACGAAAATAAAGAGATTTAATTTGTTCATAGTATTTACTAACTTGTAGGAATGAGGTGAAAAATTATAATCCATAAAAGTAGTAATTTCTTACGCTCTTATGGACTATATATGTGTAAATTGTGAGAAAACTATTTGCTTTCGAGCCAGGTTCTAGCATTTACAAAACCCTCTAGCCAAGGAGAAACTTCATCGTTTCTATCTGCAGGGTAATGTCCCCAATTCCAAGGGAATGTAGAGCGTTCTAAATGCGGCATCATCACTAAATGCCTGCCCGTTTTATCTGTCATCATCGCAGTGTTAAAATCACTCCCGTTAGGATTGGATGGAAAAGCATCGTATCCATATTTTCCCACGATGTTATAGTGTCCTTCTTCCTTCGGAAATGAGAATTTACCTTCCCCATGTGCTGCCCAAATTCCTAAGGTGCTCCCTTTAAGACTGGATAACATCACAGAGTTATTCTCTTGTATTGTAACAGATGTAAATGAACATTCAAACTTGCCACTCTCATTATGTAGCATCTTTGGTTTCTCAGTATCTTCTGGAGTTAACAAGCCAAGCTCCACAAAGAGTTGACACCCATTACAAACTCCTAATGATAATGTGTCCTCTTTTGCAAAGAAGTTCTTGAGTGCTTTATTGGCTTTCTCATTATATAAGAAAGCACCAGCCCATCCTTTTGCAGAACCTAAAACATCACTGTTAGAAAATCCTCCAACGGCTGCGATAAATTTAATATCTTCCAATGTTTCACGACCGCTTATCAAGTCTGTCATATGAACATCCTTCACGTCAAAACCAGCTAAATACATTGCATTTGCCATCTCACGCTCACTGTTAGAGCCTTTCTCTCTTATGATCGCTGCTTTTATGCGCTCTCCGTTAGGAGCCGATGGTAGCATTCCTGTAAACTGCTCAGGGAATGTGAACTGTAAAGGTTGTCTCTTATAGTTTTCAAAACGAGCTGCCGCTTGATTACCGCTTTGCTTAGTGTCTAATAGATAAGAGGTTTTGTACCAGCTATCGCGCATTTCAGCAATGTCAAAACTAAGATCTTGAGCTCCTAAACGAAGCTGTAGCGATTTAGATTCGGCAACCTGCCCAAGCGTATGGAACGTGATGTCATTTTCATTTAATGCCTTTTCAAAAACAGAATCATTTGTTGCTTGAATTACAATTCCGCAGTTTTCAGCAAAAAGAATTTTTACAAGATCTTCACCTAATCCTGATAAATCTAAAGTTGCTCCCGTGTTAATATTTCCGAAAAATAATTCTAATAAGGTAGTAATCAATCCACCCGAAGCAACATCGTGACCCGCGATTATTTGATTGTCTTTAATAAGCTTTTGAATCGTATTAAATACGGTCTTAACATAGGATGCGCTTTTAACCGTTGGCGCATCGCTACCTAAAGCACTTAAGATCTGCCCAAAAGAAGACCCTCCTAATTTATAGTCGTCTTGCGAAATGTTGATATAATACAAACTACCTTTCCCTAATTGCGCCACTGGCTCCACTACTTTCGTAATATCACTACAATGTGCGCCTGCTGAAATGATAACCGTACCTGGTGAGATCACTTCTTCATTTTTGTATTTCTGTTTCATCGATAGTGAATCTTTACCGGTAGGTACATTGATTCCAAGATCAATACTAAATTCACTAATCGCTTCTACTGCTTTATAAAGGCGAGCGTCTTCCCCTTCATTATTACAAGGCCACATCCAGTTTGCAGAAAGTGAAATACTTTTTAATCCTTCTTCAAGAGGTGCCCAGATAATATTTGTCAGTGCTTCGGTAATTGAGTTACGCGAACCAGCAACCGGATCAATCAATCCAGAAATAGGGGAGTGTCCTATACTAGTAGCAACACCATTTTTACCTTTATAATCAAGCGCCATCACACCACAGTTATTAAGTGGTAATTGTAAAGGACCAGCACATTGTTGTTTTGCCACTTTACCGGTTACACAACGGTCTACTTTGTTTGTTAACCAATCTTTACAAGCCACTGCTTCTAATTGCAATACTTGGCTTACATATTTTTTTATTTCTGAAACATCATACACAGCGTTCTCGTAATTACGAATCACCGTTGTATCATTCATAATGGTCTTTGGCGAGCTCCCGAAAAAATCTTCCAAAGCAAAATCCATAGGTGTTGCACCTGTTGTTTTGCTCTTAAAAGTAAATTGGTGATCACCCGTTACTTCTCCTACAACATACATAGGAGAACGTTCTCTATCTGCAACACGTTGTAAGGTGTCAATATCCTTTTCTCCTATCACAAGCCCCATACGTTCTTGCGATTCGTTTCCTATAATTTCTTTAGCCGAAAGCGTAGGGTCACCCACAGGTAATTTATCTAAATCAATTAATCCTCCCGTGTCTTCTACAAGTTCGCTTAAACAGTTTAAATGTCCGCCAGCCCCGTGATCGTGGATAGAGACGATAGGATTAATATCACTTTCTACCATTCCACGTACTGCATTTGCTGCACGTTTTTGCATCTCAGGATTAGAACGTTGTATGGCGTTTAATTCAATCCCACTAGAGAACTCTCCAGTATCTGCGCTAGATACTGCAGCGCCTCCCATCCCAATTCTATAATTTTCTCCACCAAGGATGACAACTTTGTCTCCAGTATTTGGTCTGTCTTTTAAAGCCTGGTCTGCTTTCCCATATCCGATACCACCGGCCATCATAATCACTTTGTCAAAGCCTAATTTACGTGTATTTAGAGGAGTCGAAGTATCTTTATGTTCGAAAGTTAATACTGAACCCGCTATCAAAGGTTGCCCAAATTTGTTTCCAAAATCTGAAGCTCCATTGCTTGCTTTTATTAAAATATCTAAAGGTGTTTGGTATAACCACTCCCGAGGTTCCATTGATTGCTCCCAAGGTTTCTCATCATTCAACCTAGAGTAAGAAGTCATATACACAGCGGTACCTGCTAAGGGCAAAGAACCTTTTCCTCCTGCGAGTCTATCTCTTATTTCACCACCACTACCGGTTGCAGCGCCATTAAATGGCTCTACCGTAGTTGGAAAATTATGTGTTTCTGCTTTTAAAGAAATCACACTATCAAATGCTGTGTTTTTATAGTAATCTGGTTTATCTGGACTTGCGGGTGCAAATTGTATTGCCTGTGGTCCTTTTACAAAAGCAACGTTATCCTTGTATGCAGAAACAATATCATTATGGTTTTTCTTGCTCGTTTCTTTTATCATCTTAAATAAAGAAGAAGGCATCTCTTCACCGTCTATGATAAAAGTTCCGTTAAATATTTTATGACGACAATGCTCACTATTTGCTTGGCTAAATCCAAACACTTCTGAGTCTGTAAGAAGTCTGCCTATTTTTTTTGCAAGGTTTTCTAGATATATAACTTCTTCTTCATTTAAAGCAAGTCCCTCTGCTTTATTAAATGCTGAAATATTATCAATATTTCTAATAGGTTCTGGCGCAATGTTAATCGTGAAAATATCTTGATGTAATTCATCATACTTTTGCGAAAGCATCGGGTCAAAGGTCTGTGGTGTTTCAGAATTATTATAAAATTCTTCAATCCTTACAATCCCAGCTATTCCCATGTTTTGGGTAATTTCAACGGCGTTTGTACTCCAAGGAGTGATCATTGCCGCACGAGGTCCAATAAAAAAATCCGTGAGTACGGATTTGTCTATTTGAGGTACGTCGCCAAAAAGCCACGTTAATTTTTTAGTATCTTCCTTTGAAATTTCCTGAGTAGTCTGGACCGCAAAAACCTTGTTTTTAAGCGTTCCAAAAAAATAAATTGTCGTGTTCAATTGATTTGTTTAATTAATCTTAATGAGATTTAACGATACAAATTTAAGCTAATCTTAGCAATTGAGAATGGCTAGATTGCAATAGTTACTCTACATTTTTCAACAAATAATAATTATTTTTGCTAAAAATAACAGAGATGAAGAAGATATTATTTTACGTTGCCTTAATAGCAAGTTTTACTGGCTTTGCACAGGAAAAATTTCCTCCTAAAAAAATTATTACAGGGACTAATTTAGGTGTTTCTGTCCCCTTGAGAGATCTTGCACAGATAGTGCCATTAGATTCTATTCCTAATAACCTGCGAATTATTCCTAATAATATGCGGAATGCACCAAAATCAAATCAAGATGCATTGCCATTAGGTGCTGACCCTATGATTCAGAAAAATGCTCCTAATCGCGATGCACAAGACATTTTGATTTCTTTTGACGGAATAAATGTTTCTGAAGGGCAAGCTATACCTCCAGATCCTACAGGCGCAGCGGGACCTAATCACTATGTGCACGCAGTGAATAGTGCTATCAAGGTTTTTAATAAAAATGGTGTTTTATTGCTTGGACCACTAAGTCTGGCTCAGTTTTTTCAAAATGGAGTTAATGATGGAGACCCTATCGTTATGTATGATCAATTGGCAGACAGATGGTTTATTAGTCAGTTTAATGATGGTTCTAATGGATTGCTTATTGCTGTTTCAGAAACGGCAGATCCTACTTCAACGTATTTTAGATACGAGTTTGAATTGGATGATTTTCCTGATTACCCGCACTATGCAGTTTGGCCAAATGCTTACTATTTAGCTGCAAACAAAAATGGTGATGTAGCCTATACAATAGATAGAGAAGCGCTATTAAATGATGAGAGCGACCCAGTAATTATAGGCTTTGAATTAACAGGTATTATTAGAAATCCTAATACTGTTTTTGGCCCACAGCCAGCAAATTTAATAGGATCCACGTCACCTGCTAATGACGCTCCAGGGTATTTTGTGTATCTACAAGATGATTCTTGGCCAGGAGTGGTTTTTGATCATTTAAAGGTTTGGGAAGTTGAGCCAAATTTTAGTAATCCAGGAATCTCTACTATTTCTGTACCACAGGTTATACCGACTCAGGCTTTTGAGTCTACGTTCCAACCTTTCGGTAATGGAGATGTGGGTCAGCCAGGGTCAGCACAGGCAATAGATAATATAGGTGGTGTAATTTCTTACATGGCAAACTACAGAGTTTTTGGAGATTATAATTCATTTTTACTAAATTTTAATGTAAATCTAGGTGATGATTTATCTGGTATTAGATGGTATGAGCTGCGTAATGAAGGTGCTCAAGAATTCACTGTTTTTCAAGAAGGAACTTGGACTTTAGATGATAATGTAAATAGGTTTATGGGTAGTATGACAATGAACGATGATGGGGATATCGCATTGGGCTATAACGTGGGAAGCTTCGGCTTAGCTGCAGGTTTGCGTTTTACAGGACGGTTAGATGGAGACACATTAAACGAAATGTCTTTTAAAGAGCAAACCATTATTGACGGTGCAGGGATTCAAACAAATACAAACCGTTTTGGGGATTATGCTCAAATGACTATTGACCCAGATGGAGAGACATTTTGGTATGTAGGTGAATATTTTCAGGATGAAGATTTCTGGTCTACGCGCATTACAGCATTTAATCTTGATAACCTACCACTATTGACAGTTGGAGCTTTTGATGAAGATAAAGCAGACATCCAGATATATCCATTGAGTAAAACAGAAATGGAAGTTATCGTACTTGATGTATTGAGTGACGGACTACTAAGATATGATATTCTTGATATTAAAGGGGTAGTAGTTCACTCTGCTGTTTTTAGTGAAACGACCAATGGTTTTAAAGGACAGTTTGATACTAGCGCTATTAGTGATGGAATTTTTATTGTATCTATTTATAACACTACCGGATCATTAAGCCTTACAAAGAAGTTTGTTTTAAAACAATAATGGTATGTATATTACGTAAAGGCCTCTTTGAAATCAAAGAGACCTTTTTTTTGTTTAAGCGAGTTTATTATTAGCACGGATTTTTATTTATACCTCATTTACTAAGTTAAAAAGTGTAAATTTAGGAGATGGAAAATTGGCCTTATTGGGTATCTCTAGCGGGAACGATTATCACTATATACTTAGTGATCAGTGTACTTCTGTATTTTCTCCAAGATCAATTCTTATTCAAGCCAGAAAAGCTACCTAAAGACTTTCAGTTTTTATACGAGCATCAAGATGTTGAAGAATACAATCTTGAAACCAGAGACGGAGCGGTTATTAACGGACTTCATTTCAAAGTAGAGAAACCTAAAGGAGTTGTATTATACTTAAAAGGGAATTCTAAAAGCATTAAGGGCTGGGGTAAATTTGCTATAGACTTCACTAGAAATAAGTATGATGTGATTATGGTGGACTACAGGGGTTTTGGTAAAAGCACAGGTAAACGATCACAAAAAGCGATGAAGCACGATTTACAGTATGTGTATAATAAGATACGAGAGCGCGTTTCTGAAGAATATATAATTCTATATGGTAGAAGTTTAGGCTCTGGCTTTGCTACTAAGCTAGCCTCTATGAACAACCCAAGAATGCTTATTCTTGATGCACCTTATTATAGCCTTCAAAAAGTGACCGCACGGTATGCTCCTTTTATGCCTTTGTCGTTAATTTTAAAATATCCAATCCCAACGCATAAATGGCTTAAATATGTAAACTGTCCTATTCATATAATACACGGCACAAATGATAAACTAATCCCTTTTAAAGTAGGAGTGAAGTTATCACAGATACAACCCAACAGTACTAAGCTGTATCCCATAATAGGGGGAGGTCATAAAAACATGAATGCATTTGAATCTTATCACGTAGCGCTTTCTCGTATTATCAATGAGGATGTGCACATCGTAGATTTTACTACCACCAGTATGAAAGTCAAGCATAAATAATATGAATTTAAAAAAAATTACACGCATCACCCTTACTGTTGTTAGTGTATTATTTATCACTTTTGTAAGCCTTATGTATCTATTCCAAGACAAGCTAATATTTGCCGGTACGACGCTGCCTCAGGACTATGAGTACAGCTTTGATGAACCCTTTGAGGAACTTAATTTTACCACAGAAGATGGCAATACGATTAACGGGCTGTATTTCACTGTGCCAGAACCAGATGGCGCTATCGTTTACTTTCATGGCAACGCGGGAGACCTATCCAGATGGGGAAACAATGCGGCATATTACACGCAGTTTAATTATAATGTATTGATCATTGATTATAGAACCTACGGGAAAAGCTCAGGTACTATCAATGAGCAAAAGATGCTGGATGACACACAGTTGCCGTATAATTTTTTACTTGGAAATTTTAAAGAAGAAGATATTGTTATCTACGGAAGATCACTAGGCACAAGCTTTGCAAGCTATTTGGCTTCAAAAAACAAGCCTCGAAAATTGATTTTAGAAACGCCGTTCTACAATATGCTAGATGTAACCAAACGAAGGTTCCCTTTAATTCCATTTGCAGAAAGATTGCTCAAATATAAAATGGAAAGCAATGCCTTCGTAAAAAGTGTAAGCTGCCCCATTATTATATATCACGGAACCAATGATGATATAGTACCGTTGGAGTCTGGCGAACTTTTAGGAGAAGAAATCCCTGAAGCGCAACTTACTTTTTATACCATTCAAGGAGGTACGCATCATAACCTTGGCAGCTTTAAGTTATATCAAAAAACTATCTTAAAATCACTTTCAGACCTGCCCATAAGTAAGCAGAAATAGGCTAGATTCAAATAATCTAAACACCACATAAATTACCACGATTAAATACTATCTTTGCTGCTTAAAATTTTAGGATTTAATGAGTTTTAAAAGCACTTAATATTTCCGAAGTGAGTATACCCAATCAAGATAAAATAATATACGCCTTGGCGACAGTTATTTAATAGAAATAGAGATTGCGCAGGCAATACCAATAGCAATAAAAATATGAAAGCAGGAATCGTAGGATTGCCTAATGTAGGTAAATCAACCCTTTTTAATTGTTTGTCAAATGCAAAAGCACAAAGTGCAAACTTCCCATTCTGTACAATAGAACCGAACATAGGTGTCGTAAATGTACCAGATAGTAGGTTAGTAAAACTTGAAGAATTAGTAAATCCAGAGCGCGTGTTGCCAGCAACTGTAGAGATTGTTGATATTGCAGGATTGGTAAAAGGAGCAAGTAAGGGAGAGGGATTAGGAAATCAGTTTTTAGGAAACATTCGTGAAACAGATGCGATATTGCATGTGCTGCGTTGTTTTGATGATGATAATATTGTGCACGTAGATGAGAGTGTAGACCCTGTGCGTGATAAAGAGACGATTGATATAGAACTTCAATTAAAAGATCTAGATACGACAGATAAGAAATTAGATAAAGTAAAAAGAGCTTCTCGCACTGGTAATAAAGAAGCGCAAGCAGAAGAGGTGATTTTACTGAAAGTTAAAAGTTCTTTAGAACAAGGCATCTCTGTGCGTGCGATAGATTTTACAGAAAAAGAACGCGAAGAATATGTAAGGCCAATGCAGTTTATAACAGATAAGCCTGTAATGTACGTTTGTAATGTGGATGAAGCGGGAGCTAAAGCGGGTAATGCTTATGTTGATAAAGTAAGAGAAGCGGTGAAGGACGAGAACGCTGAGGTGATCTTTTTAGCGGTTGGAATGGAAGCAGACATCACAGAATTAGATGACTTTGAGGAACGCCAAATGTTCTTAGAAGATATGGGCTTGCAAGAACCAGGTTCTGCAAAATTGATAAGAGGTGCCTACAAGTTATTAGACCTTCAAACCTACTTTACAGCAGGAGTAAAAGAAGTAAGAGCTTGGACGATTCCAATAGGAGCTACTGCACCACAAGCTGCGGGAGTGATCCATACAGATTTTGAAAAAGGCTTTATTAGAGCAGAAGTTATTGGATACGATAATTACGTACAATACGGTAGCGAAGCAAAAGTAAAAGAAGCAGGAAAGATGGGCGTTGAGGGTAAGGAGTATGTTGTGAAGGATGGTGATGTAATGCACTTTAGGTTTAATGTCTAAGGTTTAAAGGAGAGTAGAAAGATCGCCAGCATTGAAAGAAGCCTTGCTGAAAATTACATAAAAAAATCCCATTTAGGTTCTGCCCTGTTGGGATTTTTTTAAGTGAAATAACGCGGCTGCGACTCAAGTAAGAGATAAAATTATAAATACTTCTGAAATATTATAGGCATTACTAATCGCGCTGCTGTAATAATCTGTCTTCTCTCTTCTTAATGGTTCACAGTTATCAATCCCTTCAAAGGCATTAAATCTATCGCTCTCGGCAAAAAAATTACTAACAATTCATCCATGCGATTTGTTAATTACTTTGCTTTGTAAATATTCCACGAGTCTACCTGAACCCTTATATTTAACAACTATTCACACGTTTTTATGTCAGACACTAAATATACCGAAGATAATATTAGATCGCTCGATTGGAAAGAGCACATCCGGATGCGTCCTGGGATGTATATTGGTAAGCTAGGAGATGGGTCTTCTGCAGATGATGGGATCTATATTTTGCTCAAAGAAGTACTCGATAATAGTATCGATGAGTATGTTATGGGTGCTGGTAAAACAATTGAAATTAGAATAAAAGACAAGGTGGTGAAGGTCCGCGATTTTGGTCGTGGAATTCCTTTAGGGAAAGTAGTAGATGTAGTGAGTAAGATGAACACGGGAGGGAAATATGATTCTCGTGCCTTTAAAAAATCTGTGGGTTTAAATGGTGTTGGTACAAAAGCAGTAAACGCACTATCATCATTTTTTAAGGTAGAATCCTTTAGAGATAACCAAAGCAAATTTGCCGAGTTTTCTCAAGGAGAGTTAAAAGGTGAAAGTGGTGTTGATGAAAGCAGTAAACGTAAAGGAACAAAAGTCACCTTTATCCCAGATGAAATTATCTTTAAAAACTACAAGTACCGCAACGAGTATGTTGAGAAAATGCTTAGGTATTATGTTTATTTAAATCCTGGACTTACCATTGACTTTAATGGTGAGAAGTTTTTTAGCGAGAACGGTCTTAAAGATTTATTGGAAGATAACATGTCTAAAGAAGATATGCTCTACCCAGTAATACACTTACAAGGGGAAGATATAGAAGTAGCCATAACGCACAGTAAAACGCAGTATAGCGAAGAGTATCATAGTTTTGTTAATGGGCAAAATACGACGCAAGGAGGAACACATCAAGCGGCATATAGAGAGAGTCTAGTAAGGACGATTCGCGAATTTTACGGAAAGAATTATGACGCTAGTGATATAAGAAAGTCTATTGTTACCGCGATCAGTATCAAGGTGATGGAACCTGTCTTTGAAAGTCAGACGAAAACCAAGTTGGGCTCTACAGATATGGGTGGTAAGCTACCTACGGTTCGAACCTACATCAATGATTTTCTAAAAACACAATTAGATAATTACCTCCATAAAAATGGGGATGTTGCAGAATTGTTGCAAAGAAAAATTTTAACTGCAGAACGCGAACGTAAAGACCTTTCTGGGATTCGAAAGCTGGCAAAAGATCGTGCTAAGAAGGCAAATCTGCACAATAAAAAGCTTCGTGATTGTCGTGTTCACTTAGGCGACACTAAGAAAGAACGCAATCTAGAATCTACTTTGTTTATTACGGAGGGAGACTCTGCAAGTGGAAGTATCACAAAAAGTAGAGATGTAAATACACAGGCGGTTTTTAGTCTAAAAGGGAAACCCTTAAACAGCTATGGACTTTCTAAAAAGATTGTTTACGAGAATGAAGAATTTAATCTACTCCAAGCAGCTTTAAATATAGAAGAATCTATCGCAGATTTACGGTACAATAACATCGTGATTGCCACAGATGCCGATGTAGATGGGATGCACATACGTTTACTCTTAATCACGTTCTTTCTGCAGTTCTTCCCAGAAGTTATTAAAGAAGGGCACTTGTTTATTTTACAAACACCATTGTTTAGAGTACGTAACAAGAAGAAAACTATCTACTGCTATTCAGATGAAGAAAAACGAGCAGCCTTAGAAGAACTAAAACCAAAACCAGAAATCACGAGATTTAAGGGACTTGGAGAGATAAGTCCAGATGAGTTTGTACACTTCATAGGAGAAGACATTCGTCTAGACCCAGTAATGTTAGACAAGCAAATGAGCATAGAAGATTTGTTGCGATTCTATATGGGGAAAAATACGCCAGATAGACAAGAGTTTATTATTGAGAACTTGAAGGTGGAGCTAGATGCTGCGGAGGAATGAATTTTTAGTTCTCAGTAACAGTTTGTAATTGAAAGAACAAGTTAAAATTAGTAGTATTTCAGAAATAAGAGATAACGAATGAACGAGGACGAAACTCCAGACAACGAAGAAAACCTAGATCAGCAAGACATGAATTATCAAGATGTTGAAGGGGGAGAAGTGGAAGAGGTTGAAGAAACCGAAACCATCACCCGCGTCTCTGGGATGTATCGTGAGTGGTTTTTAGATTACGCTAGTTATGTGATACTAGAGCGTGCAGTGCCAGCCATTGAAGATGGTTTTAAGCCGGTGCAGCGTCGTATCATGCATTCTATGAAAGATCTTGATGATGGGCGCTATAATAAAGTAGCAAATATCGTGGGTCACACCATGCAGTATCACCCGCACGGGGATGCGAGTATTGCAGATGCGATGGTGCAGATAGGGCAGAAGGATTTATTAATCGATACCCAGGGAAACTGGGGAAATATACTTACAGGTGATAGAGCGGCGGCTTCTAGATATATAGAGGCGCGTATCTCAAAATTTGGTTTAGAAGTGGTCTATAACCCAAAGATTACTAAGTGGCAATCAAGTTATGATGGGCGTCGCAAAGAGCCTATAAATCTTCCAGTAATGTTCCCGCTATTGTTAGCGCAAGGAGCAGAAGGGATTGCGGTTGGGTTATCTACTAAAGTGCTGCCACACAACTTTTTAGAATTGATTGATGCTAGTGTAAAGTACCTACAAGGCAAACGTTTTACAATCTTCCCAGACTTCCCAACGGGCGGAATGGTAGATGTCACAGACTACAACGATGGTTTACGTGGAGGAAAGATTAAAAGTCGGGCGCGTATTTTGCAGCACGATAAAAACACTTTAGTGATTCGTGAGATTCCTTTTGGGACCAACACGAGTACGTTAATTGACTCTATCCTGAAGGCGAATGATAAGGGGAAAATCAAGATTAAAAAGATAGAAGACAACACGGCGGCAGATGTAGAAATAATGATCCATATTGCTTCTGGTATTTCGCCAGATAAGACCATTGACGCACTCTATGCTTTTACAAATTGTGAGAACTCTATCTCGCCATTAGGCTGTGTCATAGAAGATAATAAGCCTTTATTTGTAGGGGTTACTGAAATGTTAAGAAGATCGACAGATCGCACCGTACATTTATTAAAGAGCGAACTCGAAATACAGCTCAACGAGTTTGAAGAGCAATGGCATTACGCAAGTTTAGAGCGTATCTTCATAGAAAACAGAATCTATCGTGACATTGAAGAAGAAGAAACTTGGGAAGGCGTAATCCAAGCAATTGACAAAGGTTTAAAGCCGCATACCATGCATTTAAAGCGGGCTGTTACAGAAGAAGACATCGTACGTCTTACCGAAATACGTATCAAGAGAATCTCAAAATTCGATATTGATAAAGCGCAGCAAAAGATTGATTCATTGGAAGATAGCATCGCTCAGGTAAAGCATCACTTAGCAAACTTAATCACCTATGCAATAGATTACTTTACGCGATTACGTAAAGAATATGGAAAAGGTAAAGAGCGGAAGGCGGAGATAAAAGTATTTGATGATATAATCGCTTCTAAAGTGGTCATTAGAAACACGAAGCTATACGTAAATCGGGAAGAAGGATTTATAGGGACCAGCTTAAAGCGGGATGAATATGTAGCAGACTGTAGCGATATAGATGATATTATCGCCTTTACCGGAGACGGTAAGATGATGATCACAAAAGTGGACTCCAAGGCGTTTATTGGTAAGGGTATAGTGCATGTAGCTGTATTTAAAAAGAAAGACAAGCGTACCATTTATAATATGATTTATAAAGATGGTCTCAAGGGAGCTACGTATGTGAAGCGTTTTGCTGTGACTTCAGTGACTAGAGATAAAGAGTACGACTTGACAGCTGGTAATAAGAGTTCTAAAGTGTATTACTTCACTGAGAACCCTAATGGAGAGGCAGAGTTAGTAACCATTTTACTGCGCCAAAGCGGAAGTATCAAAAAACTCAAATGGGATTTAGACTTTACGGACATTCGAGTAAAGGGGCGTGCCTCAAAAGGGAACATAGTAACTAAATACCCAGTAAAGCGGGTAGAGTTAAAAGAGAAAGGGCTTTCCACATTAAAACCAAGAAAAATTTGGTTTGATGATACGGTACAGCGCCTAAATGTCGATGCTAGAGGAGAATTACTTGGAGAGTTTACAAGCGAAGATCGATTGTTGATTATCAACCAAAGAGGCTTGGTTAAAACACTCATCCCAGAAGTAACGCTTCATTTTGATGAAGATATGATTGTGTTAGAAAAATGGGATTCAAAAAAGCCTTTATCCGCCATTTATTGGGAAGGAGAAAAAGAGCTATTCTATATTAAACGTTTTTTAATTGACAACCCAGAGCGGGACGAAATGATTATCACAGATCATCCTAAGTCTTATTTAGAAAGACTTTTTACAGATTATCGTCCTATGGCAGAAATTGTATTCGCTAAAAAGAGAGGACAAGATAGGCAGGAAAATATTGAATTGAATATTGAGGAATTTATATCTATAAAGGGGATAGGTGCGATGGGGAATCAGTTGACCAAGTACAAAGTAAATGAGATTAACGCGCTCTCTTCACTGCCTTTTGAGTCACCGGCCGTTACACCTAAAGAAGAATTAGAAGTCGTTGATGAGGAAGAAGTTGTTGGTTTTGAAAACCCTTCAATAATGAGGCCCGTAGCAGATCTTCCTCCTAAACAAAAGCCAATTACAGAAGGTACAAAGGATGATGAAGAGGAACCACCCATAGACGAAGACGGACAAGCGACTTTATTTTAATGGGAAATAACAAAACAACAGACAGATCTTTTATTGATTATCTAATTCCATATTATTCTTGTGAGTTTAAGTCAGCACTTAGCAAAGAAGAAATAATAGGAAGAATTGCTAAAAAGATAGAACCTGAAAAGTTTTTCAGAATAAACAATTTGTTTTTTAAAAGTAGTGCAACATAAGATTATCAAGGTGCTGTGGGAAATTCTGATTTTAAAATTAGTAGAATAAATTCAAAAAAAAATATTTATTCGCCTGTTATTATAGGTGATTTGATTGGGTCAAATCAATATACACGAGTGCGGGTAAAGATGCGACTAAAGTTATTAGTAGTTATATTTATCCCGGTATGGCTGCTTCTTGTAACGTATACTTTGTCATTAGGACGAAATGATAGTCCGCTTGCACTTGAAGAATTTATTTTTGAATTGGTCATCCAATTATTCGTTATGCTATTTCTCTACGTTGTTTTAACATACAATTTTCATAGTATGGTCTCTAAGAATATAAGATTTCTTAAATCAATTATTGTTCCTTTAGAACAGGTGGACTCTGACGCTAATTGGATTACCCGTAATTAATTTTCACTACGGAAATATCAAACACTTATAACCAGTGTTATTCATGAATTTAAGGACTTTGCAATAAAAGGTAATATGCTTGAAGCGGGAGTGTTTAGTTTCATTGGTGCTTCTTTTAACAATGTAATGAACAGATTGTTGAAAAAGTGATATACCACAGGCTATCATTACTTCCGGATGATGTGAGCATTATAGATAGAAAATATATTTTTCGAGCTGCGGAAGAGAAATCAAAAGAAGTATTGATTAGTTATAACGAACTTATAGAAATCTTAATAGATATTACAATCTTCACTCTTACTATTTTTATCGTAATAAAGTTTATCAATCGCTTTAATAGAAAAGCGCAAGCCCTTAAAAATAAAGCAGTAAAACGCCTAATAATATTTAGCTCCTATCTAAAATAGAAGACTTGATGAAAGAGCAAAATGCACTGTTTAAATCTAAGAAATAAGATTTACTCCTCTTCAGAATAACGAGTGCGCACTACTGGATTGAGACGCGCCATCAGTTTTGCTGGCACTTTAAAATCTGCCGCATAAGACAGCCCTTCTTGACGCATTTTCATCGTAATGAAAGCACGGTTGTACCATCTAGCGTCTGTCGCCTTTTTAGACTGATCTTCATGGGTAATCGTGCCAAAGGTAGTACGTTTTAACCACGTCGTTATACTATAGATACCAAGCCCATTATATTCGGCACGTTCTAGCAACGTAGCAAAATCTGCTTCAGCAAATTTGTACTCCTTAGCTACTGTAGCTTTCTTGTTTAGGTTGGTTAATTCCTTAAATATTTCAGTTTGTAAAAATTCTAATTGGGTCATGCTGCAAAGGTGGTTATTATTTTGGTTTGTGATAAACTCTTCTTAAACTATTTTTTATCGTTTTCGAATTCAAATTCGTTTTACTTCTTATTACGAACGCGCAGATAATATTGCTCTACTTTCTCTCGTGCCCAAGGAGTTTTGCGCAAAAAAGTTAAACTTGATTTTAATGTGGGGTTATTATAGAAACTATTAATGCGACATGCATTTGCCATATTTTCCCAGCCTTCTTGTAAGATGAGTTCTTCCAATATTGCTTTAAGGGTTATGCCGTGCAGTGGATTATTGTTTTGTTTAACTACTGGTTTTTTCTTTTGCATAATTGCAAACAGCTCCTTATCCATTCTATCAGCGTTTGAGTTGTGACAGCGCTCAAAGACTTTTATTTCAAAATAAGGTTGGAAGTAGGTGCGGTATTCTCTTAGGCTTCCACCAAATGGACGTTTCTCGGTGTCATCAATGAGCGGGAAGTCAAACCATACGCCAACGAGTTTCCCTGTTTCTTGTAACAACGATGTCATTTTTGTGGCGTACTTAGTGCGGTTCATTTTAACAGGAGGGAAGGAGCAAAAAAATGTCTGCTCTAGAATAAGGTCATACAGTTCTTTATGCTTGAAAAAGTCTTGTTCAATAAGCTGTTCTTCCGGCAAATCTGGAATACGTTTTTTTAGATTTTCTAAGGGAGACTTTGCAATATCTACAACAAACACATTCTTGAATCCTTGATTCCAAAGGTATTCTGCTTCATAGCCATTACCCGCTCCTGGAATTAAAATGCGAATATTCTTATCTGTAAGTTGGTCAATGTATGCTTTTAATGGAGAAGAGATTACGCCTAAATCCCAGCCAGTGCTGTCTTCTTCATATTTATTTTGCCAGTATTCCTGTTCGTTCATTGTTGTTTTTTAATTGCACTCGTATTAATGTATAAAATTTCTGAAGCAAATATTCACCTAAGGTTTAACAGTTTTTCATGCATCTCCTTAACGAAAACTGAGTAGAGTCAAAATCAAGAAAGTTGTCTCAAGCCCTCATAGACAGTCACGCTCACGGCATTTGCGATATTAATACTGCGTATGTGATCACTGTGCAAAGGTATCTTAAAAATGTGCTCAGGGTGCTTGTTTAATATTTCAGAAGGGAGCCCCGTAGATTCTTTGCCAAAAAGCAGCATCATATCATCTTCAAAAGGAATATCCCAAATAGATTGCGTGCCGTGACTGCTTAAAAGCACCATTTTCTTATCGCTGTGCTTGTCATAAAAATCGTCAATAGACTCATATGTGGTAAGCTGGATGTGCTTCCAATAGTCCAACCCCGCTCTTTTTAACCGGCTGTCGCTAATCTCAAAACCAAAGGGTTTTATTAAGTGTAAATGTGAACCAGTGGCTAAGCTTAAACGGCCTATGTTCCCTGTATTATTAGGTATTTCTGGATGAACTAGAACAATGTGAAGCGGCATATTATGGTTTTAAAATGCGCTCAATGTGGTGGAGTATTGCGTTTTCCATGGCGTCAAATTTTCCGTCTGCCCAGAAAAGTTCTTTAAGCTCAGCAATTAAGTCTTCAATTTGATCCTCCGAATAGCTTAAACGTTTTATTGTTTTTTCTATTTTTTCAGTGCCTTGATAGTCATTGTCATTTTTAAGTACAGCTCTTAAATCATCATATTTTGCATTATGCATCTTTTCTTTTATGAATGCAATCTCTTCTTCCTTCAGTGTTAAATCTGCATTAGCAAAAAACAGCATAATATAAACACGCAGATCGTCTTTGGTCCAATTTTCTTCTGATGACTTTAAATTCATTTCCATAATTTATTCGTCTTTGATGTTCTCGGGATGCGTAGTTACGATTTCACTTGTTGTCTTTCTATATTTCATATTGATAAACTCTATCAATAATGAGAAGGCTATCGTGAAGTAAAGGTACCCTTTGGGTATGACGCCTACTTGAGAACCAAAAATCTCTAAGTGAGATAAATGCGCTCCTTCAGCAATTAACATAAAACCAATGAGTATTAAGAAAGATAAACCTAATAATTGAACTGTAGGATGCTTCGTGACAAAACGGCCCACAGGGTTTGCAAAAATCATCATTATTATGACAGAAACTACCACGGCGATAATCATAATGATTAAGGCATCTGATGGAGTATTGCCAACTCCGTTAGTCATACCAACGGCTGTTAAGATAGAATCAAAAGAAAATACAATGTTAATCAGGCATATTTGTATCACAGCTTTTGTGAGCGTTGTCTTTCTTCCTTTAGCCACTTCACGTTCATCGCGCCCTTTATCTTCTACTTTTTCGTGAATCTCGCTTACAGATTTATACAGTAAGAATAAACCTCCGGCAAGAAGGATTAATCCTTGTCCACTTAGTCCTACTTTAAACCAGGATAAGCTTACGTGCCAGAAAGGCGCCTCCATAGCAACAAGCCAAGAAATACCGAACAATAGTATTACTCTAATAATCATCGCCATAAAAAGACCAATGTTGGTTGCTTTTTTCTGGTGTTCTTTAGGCAGTTTACTTGCAGCCAGCGATATGAAGATAATGTTGTCTACCCCAAGTACAATCTCCAAGAAGGTCAGCGTCAATAGCGCTACTAGTGCGTCAGGAGCGGTTAAGATTTCAAACATGTATCTTATTGTTTTGTTAGTTTATTCGGTTATTTTTCTGGCGGTCCCTTTTTCTTTTCTAGTTTCGCCAACGATGTTGTATTCAAAAAGATATTGATCACCATCTGTAGTCAATATTTTCATGTGCAAGGCCTTCTTTTCTGCCATATTCTTGGGATTGACGTGTTTCACTATAAACTCACAATCGTTTAACCATCGCACAGAAGACGTGTCTGCCTTACCTCTATAGAAATCAATTTCTAAAGAATCATTACGGACAAAAGTAGTTTTCACTACTTCTGTTCCTATGAGGGTTTCAAACTCGAAGGTTCCTGTTTTAAAGTTAGTGCAGTTACGTTCCGGCTGGTAACAGCTAAGGAGTAAAAAAGAGAAGAATACGTATATAAATTTCATAATTATTTTGCTGCAGCAAATTTCTGAAATTTTAAGCAAAGACTAGAGGTCTTCTACGGTAAATATTCCTTAAAAGAACCGTCTGCATAAAATATAACGATCCGGTCTATGTTTGAAGAAGAACCAAGGCGATGATTCGAAATGGAGGTATGGTTTGTTTTTGATGGTTCTTGCTCCGTTTCTATTGAAGGAGCTTGGTATTTGTCCAGTGTCTTAACTGAAATGTCTTGCGACATATCTGTAGCGCTATTTTCATTTGAATCATCAAGAGGAGGGAAGTCTCCTTTTCCGTTTAACAACCAATACAATTCTACCTCGGGATACGTATTGACAATTTTCATTACAAATTCTAAACTTGGCTTGTTCCTACCAGAAAGGATATGCGAAATCGTGGAGCGATTAAAAGATATGGTTTCTGCAAATGCCGTAGCCGAAATCCCATAATATGAAAGGATATTTTCTATACGTTTTGCAAAAGCTGCACTGTTTACCATTGTAATAAATTCGTTCTTATTAATACGTTTACAAATGTAAAACATTGTGTTGCAACACACAAATATTGTTGATAAAGTACAATTAAAATGTAAGTATAGCTTTAATACAAGCTCATTAAGCTGTTGATTAATAATAAATTATACATCCTGTGTACTTAGTCTATTTCATATTGTGATTTTCTAATGTGTTATTGTTACATATGTCAACACTAAAGTGCAAAATTGTTGTTTACAATTGTAAACTTTACATTATCTACATTTGTAAACACAATAAAAACTCACAGCTATTTCACTCTACAATCAAAACATTAAAGACGACCAGATTTCTGGTAGATATATTACTCTCAATCAAATCTTACCTAGATTAGAAGTCTACAAAGAGGTGTTTGAGATTTCGATAATTGGTACTTCAGAGTTGGGTAAAGAAATACCTATGGTGAGTCTTGGGTCAGGAAAAAAGGTTATTCTCGCTTGGTCGCAAATGCACGGAAACGAAAGCACTACCACAAAAGCTCTGATAGATTTTCTCGCTTTCATCTTTCAGAAGAAACAATATGAAGAGGAGATTAGTATCTTTTTAGCCACTCATACTGTCCACATCATTCCTATTTTAAATCCAGATGGCGCAGAAGCTTATACCAGGTGTAATATTAATGGGGTTGACTTAAACAGGGACGCACAAGATTTATCCCAAAAGGAAAGTCAGATTTTAAGGGCCATCTTTGATGCTGTCCAGCCAGATCTTTGTCTTAATATGCACGATCAGCGTACTATTTACGGGCTACCCACTGGGAAGACTGCTGCAGTGTCTTTCTTGTCGCCTTCGGCAGATGCGAGCCGCGGCGTTACAGCGGCTAGAGAAACAGCAATGCTGGCAATTGCGGCTATGTATAAAGAATTGTTAAAAGAGATTCCAGGTCAAATAGGCCGCTATGATGACGGTTTTAATTTAAACTGTGTGGGCGACACTTTTACACATTTAGGCGTACCTACTATTTTATTTGAAGCTGGGCATTTTCCGGGCGATTATAATCGTGAAGTATCGCGAGCCTTAATAGTTAAGTCACTTCTAATCGTTTTTAATATTTCCGTAGAAACAGAAACTACGTCAATCGAAGACTATAACTCTATTCCAGAAAATCAAAAAACTTATTGCGACATCTTGTTAAAGGATGCCCGATTATCGGATGCTTCTATAAAACAAAATATTGCCATACAGTTTACAGAAGTTTTAGAGGAGAATACGATATTTTTTATTCCTACTATACTGGAGCTTGATTCCCAATTAATTGGACATAAAGTCATACAATGTGATGGTGATTGGGTAGAATTTAACAATCAAAAAAGCGTATCATTTAACGAAAAACTAACTATTGTTTACAATAAAACGAAGGAAAGCGAGATTTTACTAAGAATATGAAAATTATCTACTTATTTTTGCAAATAAAAAAAAGGCGAAAATGGCAAAGTTTAAATTAGACGATACGGATCATAGCATACTGGATATGCTTATTGATAATACAAGAACCCCTTTTACTGATATTGCGAAGAAGTTAGATATTTCTGCAGGAACGGTCCACGTTAGGGTAAAAAAAATGGAAGAAGCTGGCATTATAACCGGTAGCTCTTTGCGTCTGGATTATGGTAAATTAGGCTATTCTTTTATAGCGTATGTAGGTATATTTCTTCAGAAAACTTCACAGACACAATTTGTATTAGAACGCATTAATGAAATTCCTTTTGTAACTGTAGCCCACGTCACTACGGGGAAATTTAATATCTTCTGCAAGATACGTGCTAAAAATACAGGTCATGCTAAAGACATTATTTATAAGATAGATGACATTGATGGAGTGACACGTACAGAAACAATGATTTCTCTTGAAGAAAGCATCAACGATAAAAAGCGTTTAATGCATTCTATTTTTAACTCACTAGACAACTAATGATTCTGTCTTCAGAATATGGTAGCTACTACGCGAAATACGTTGCAAATGTTGCAGGAGATGATATTGCGGCTGCATTAATGAATGGTTTGGTCTCGGTCCCGGCATTTTTTGAAGAGATCCCAACGGAAAAACAAGAGTATCGCTACGCTGAAGGAAAATGGACTCCTAAGGAGGTATTATTGCATCTTATAGATTGCGAACGTGTTTTTATGTACAGAGCAATGCAAATTGCTCGTTCTACTAATGTACACCTAGAGGGTTTTGATCAAGACGAATTTGTAACAAACAGCAATGCAAATGCGAGGGATATGGATAGTTTATTAAAAGAATTCATTGCCGTGCGAACCGCTACAATTCATTTTATCCAAGGCTGTAATGACACTATGTTACTTAAACAAGGACGCGCTAGTGATAGTCCCTTATCGGTAAGAGCTGCTGCTTTTATTACAAGGGGACACGAGTTACATCATTTAAAAATCATTAAAGAAAGGTATTTTTAAATAACCAAAAAGAGCCGCAATCGCGGCTCTTTTTGGTTATTCTTTTGCCTCCTTAGCTAGTATCTCGCTTATTGGTTCGTCATATGTGTCATCATCATAGTCGTCTTCATCAAAGTTTGCCATGGTACTCTCTAATCTAGAACTTAGCTTTACAAGGTATATAGTGTCATCTGTTTTTACTTCTACAGCTTCAATTGTTTCGTTGTGAGCATTCTTAAACTTTATCACGTTGATATCATCATATCCATCTGGATACTCATCGACAAGCATTGTTAAAATTTCTGGGGTTAATTTTTTAAAATCTACAATTATACGTTTCATAATAACAAAGGTTACAGGTCTGTTATAACGAATTTATAAAAAATATGAATTGGTTGTGCATTGAGAATATAAATTTACAAATTTTTATAAGCTTCAAAACTCTGTAAGATAATTGCCTCTTCTACTTTTTTGTCTAGGAGGGTTTTACCAATGTCTTCTAGCAGCACAAAAAGTACCGCTCCACCCACATTTTTCTTATCGTGCTTGAGTAGTTTTATTATTTCTGAAATATCATCTTTTGAAAAGGGCACTTTTCCACAGATTAAAAGTAGTCGTGTAGCTGCTTCGGCGTATTTTTCTTTGGGAAACCCTTCTTGTTCTACAGAAATATATAATGCCAGAATCATTCCAATTGCGATTGCCTCACCGTGAAGTAGTGCAGGGATATGAGTGCTCATTAGACAGTAAGATTCTATTGCATGGCCTAAGGTGTGGCCAAAATTAAGGGATTTACGACGCCCTTTTTCGTTTTGGTCCTCTGTGACAATCTCGTTTTTAATTTCTATAGACTCCCAAATAAGGGTTTCGATTTCTGAAATATTCTGAACTTCAAAACCCTGAAGTCGTTCCCAGTAATCATAAGAATAAATTAAACCGTGCTTGAGCATTTCAGCAAAACCAGATGTAATTTGATTTTCTGGGAGTGTTTTTAAGAATGAAGTGTCTACAATGACTGCTAATGGATCTCTAATGACACCTATTTGATTTTTAAGCACACCTAGGTCAATTCCGTTTTTACCGCCCACAGCAGCGTCTACCATGGCTAAAAGAGATGTTGGGACGTTGATACAAGCAATGCCCCTCATGTAGGTGCTTGCTACAAATCCTCCAAGGTCTGTTACCACGCCACCGCCAAGATTAATGAGTAAGGCTTTTCTGTCAAAACCTATCTGTGACAACTCTTGCCATGCTTTTAAGCACGATTCAATGTTCTTATGTTCTTCGCCAGCATTCATCTGGATGATATGCGGCGCATTTTTTAATAAGACATTAGCATTGAATACAGATAGACAATGTTTTTTTGTATTCTCATCAACAAGGATAGCGATGGAGCTAGCGCCTTGTTGATCAATGACTTGCTGTAGTTTTTTCCAGCTATCGTTTCCGAAGTAAACCGTACCAGGATGTTTTTCTATTTTCCTCATATAAATCGTAAATCACTATTGCCTTTTACTTTTCAAATCTAACTATATTTGTATTTATATCTGACTAACATGATCGTAAATTCTATTTTTGATAATACCCAAACCGCTTTCGCCTTAAAGAGCGATAGTGAACTCGAGCGCGCTTTCTTTTTATTTAAAATGATAAGCAAAGAACCCTTAGTTCGTATAGGAACTGCTGCAACAAAGTTTGCGCTTAATATGAGTTTGCCCGTGGAAGGCTTAATACGGTCTACGGTATTTGACCATTTTTGTGGCGGTGTTAGTGAGAAAGATTGTATCTCGACTGTTGAGAGTTTATTTGACGCTGGGGTTTATTCTGTGCTAGATTACTCAGTAGAAGGGAAAGCAGAGGAGGCACAGTTTAATGCTACCATGGAAAAAGTGATAGAGCTCACCCGCTTTGCCAAAAATAAATCGGCTATGCCATTTTCAGTCTTTAAACCTACTGGTTTCGGAAAGTTTAAAATCTGGCAAAAATTGACAGAAAATGAAGCCTTGACAGAAGTAGAAGAAGAGGAGTGGAAACAAATTAAAGCCCGTTACACTAAGGTTTGTGAGATAGCTAAAGAATGTGACATCGCTTTATTAATAGATGGCGAAGAGTCGTGGATGCAAGATGCAGCAGATGAGCTATGCGAGCATATGATGATAAAGTATAATACAGATAAACCTGTTGTTTATAACACCCTGCAATGCTATAGGTGGGATAGATTGGATTATTTAAAAGAGCAGCACGCAAAAGCAAAAGCGGGAGGTTATAAATTAGGGTTTAAAGTGGTGCGTGGTGCTTACATGGAAAAAGAGAACGACCGCGCTGAAGATAAAGGATATCCAACCCCTATCTGCGATAGCAAAACTGCTACAGATGATAATTTTAATGCTGTGATGAAATATATTATGGACAACCTAGATGATATTAGTTTGTTTGTAGGAACCCACAATGAACACAGTAATTATTTGGCTTTAGAAATTATGGATGCCAAATCTATTCTTAAAACTGATACTAGAATATGGTTTGGACAACTTTATGGTATGAGTGACAACATTAGCTTTAATCTCGCCTCAGAGGGTTACAATGTCGCTAAGTATATCCCATTTGGTCCTGTAAAAGATGTGATGCCCTATCTTATAAGACGAGCAGAGGAAAACACTTCGGTAGCTGGGCAGACCAGTCGTGAGTTGACTTTGATAAAAAGAGAAAAAGCTCGAAGAAAGGTGTAATTTTTTTTAGCTATTTAATAGTTTCGCTATTAGAATGATAGCGCTTTATACAGAAGAATAAGCTTAATATATAACTTCTACACGCTGCACTGTAGCGATGGAGTCACAATTCTTCACCGTCATTTTCAATTCTTTCTTCATCGATGTACCTTGGATAATGTACACTTTACAAGAATCTAAACCCCTAGTGCTTTCGCTAAACAAGACGTTTCCTTTTCGCAATAAGGTGCTTATTGAGGATGTATCTAATTGGTGACTCGTTAATTTCTGTATAGTTGTTTCAGAAAAAACACGTTCTTTGATTCGTATATTTTTTAATACCCTAGAATTAGGACCATAATCGCAAGATGTGCGTTTTCCCCCTAAAAAGAAAAATAAAAGGATAAGTCCAATAATAAAACCTATTCCATAAAATACAAATCGTTGTCTAATGCGCATATAAAAATATAAGATTGTAAAGATAAAATAGGACTGGCGTAAAACCTATTAAAACATTAGAAGATTAAGATCACTATATGGAAGATCAAACCAACTGGCTACTGCTTTATTAGTAAGAATCCCTCGATAATAGTAAAGACCGTTTTTTAAGCCTGGATCAAAACGAATCGCCTGTTCGAGCCCACCATTTTCTGCAATATCTAATAAATATGGCGTAAATATATTGCTTATAGAAATTGAAGCGGTCTTAGGGTATCGTGCAGGAATATTTGGTACTCCATAATGTATCACGCCGTTTTTAATCTGTGTTGGTTGGTCGTGCGTAGTCATCTCTGTTGTTTCAAAACAGCCACCCATATCAACACTTACGTCGATAATCACCGCGCCTTTTTTCATATGCTCCACCATTGTTGTAGTCACAATAATAGGGGAGCGGTTATTCCCTCGTACCGCACCAATAGCAACATCACAGCGCCGCAAGGCTTTCATCAGGTTTTTGGGCTGCATGGTCGAAGTGTATAGTGTGCGCCCTACATTAGTCTGCAACTTACGCAGTTTAGTAATGGAACTATCAAATACTTTTACGTTGGCCCCAAGACCTAAGGCAGAACGAACTGCAAATTGACCTACTGTCCCTGCGCCAATCACGACAACTTCTACCGGTGGTACGCCAGAAATATTACCGAACAATAATCCATTTCCTTTTTTTGCATTGACCATTAACTCCGAAGCGATAAGTACAGAAGCTGTGCCGGCGATTTCGCTGAGTGCCTTGACAGCAGGGTAACTGCCATCTTCATCCTTAATAAATTCAAAACCTACTGCAGTAATTTTTTTCTTGGCGAGGAGTTCAAAATATTTGGCTTGTCTTGTTTTTAGTTGGAGTGCAGAGATCAAAACCGTTTTTGGATTGATCATATCAAGTTCTTCAATAGTCGGAGGTTCGACTTTTAAGAGTATTGGGCAACCAAAAACTTTCTTAGCATCATTTGTTATCATAGCTCCAGCCTCGCTATAATCTCTGTCACTAAATCCTGCTTCTTCACCAGCCCCTTTTTCGACTAATACTTTATGACCATTTGCAACGATGGCACCCACGGCGTCTGGCGTTAAACAAATACGTTTTTCTTGAAAATAGGTTTCTTTAGGAAGTCCTATAAAGAGTTCGCCTTTCTGTTTTGCGACTTCCAGTTTTTCTTCTTGAGGGATCAATTGTTCTTTAGTAAATGGTGTATTAGAGTTTGACATGATGGCTTAAGTTGGTCGCACTAAGTTACATTATTAATTTAACTTTTTGAAAGACTATTTAGAGTGAAATATTAAGTTTTTCACTTCAATTTTTAGGTCATAGTCTAAGAATAGCGGTTGCAACTTATGTGCTTTTCTCAAATTAATATAGAGATGTATGAACTGGGAGGGGAAAAGGTTGCTCTCCATCTTTAAACTATGTGCTTTGTGAGTTAGTTATGTTCAAGATTGGGATTGCCTAGCTCTGTAACCACTTTAATATTTGTGATGTTTTCACCTATGGATAGGCCTTATTTAAGAATGTGAAAAATAATAACATAAACAAGATAACTAAGGCTAAGCCTTTTTTGAATATCATTAGAGATGTATTAATTCGTTGTCTTATAAAACAGAGGAATTTAAGTGTATAACAAAGCATCTATCTAACAGCGGTTTTCTTGTTTTTCACGAGAGATACAACTGTTATGAGTTTGTTAATGATTAAGCTTTTAAGAGATTCCCTAGATCAAGACATGTTGTATTCTGCCACTCAAAGCTGGGTTAATTATCCATTTTTATTTATTGTTTTACTTTTTTTCCTGTTGTGGGTGCGCAAGTCATTAATCAAGAGAAATTGGAGAACAAGAGGGTTGAGGGGTTTTTAGAGTATTACTGCGCACTAACTAATACCTAGAATTAATGCCGTAATAGTTACTCAATATTTTTATAATAGAGAAGGGAATAAATATGACAGAATAATGATGACCCTCGGTTTTAATAGGTTCGAGAAAATTCAATTTCTAGTTACTTATGTTATATATGCTCACTTGATAGCGAATCTAACTAAAAACATTAAGCATATTACTTACCCGACTTTGGGTTGTTTATTAACGGGTTGATGACTTAAAAACATTAGAGATTATGGTAATGATCCATTAATACAGGCCTGCGCAGTCTCTAGAGAGTCAGGTAATCTTCCTTATCAATCGAAAATAATAGAACCATTAATTCTTAAAAACTTTGAGACTCCAAAGTTACTGAGTGATAAAGACGAAGTGATTTCCAGGCTCAACCAAGAGAATAAGTTGTATCAAACTAAAAACTTCTGGCCAATTTTAAGTTTGATATACATCTTTCTATTAGCAGTTGTATTTTATTCCGAAAATATTATTTTGATAAAACGTTATAAAAAGATTACTAGCAAACAATTTTATTCTGCAGAAGGAAGCATAGTGGAGATTAGTGCCAATCGAGTGATAGCTACTATTTCACCAGAAATTATTGAAGATATTTTAGAAAAGTTGGATTGCTTTGAGTGTAAAAAAAGTTTATTACCCGCTAAATTGAGACTGAGTCAATTAGCTCACGATTTAAACACAAATCCAAACTATTTGTCAAGAATAATTAATTTTACACTTGATGAATTAAGAACGAATCAAAAGTTTGGAAAATACTCCATTAAAGCGATTGCGAAGGAATGTGTTTTCAATAGCGCAAGTTCGTTTACAAGAGATTTAAAAAAAACCACAGGACTATACCCATCGTACTTTGTAAAGCAATTAGTAAAAGTAAGAAGCTTAACTAAATAAATCTTTAATCTGACCCCAAAGCGTACGCTTTTGACCTAATTCTTCTTCAAAAGATTGAAGATTATCACCGCGAACACTGTTAAATAGTTTCGCTCTAATTAAATATACAAATGGAATGATTACCGCCATAAGGGGTAATATATAAATGATCTCTAGAGAATCCTGATTAGAATTTTCTAAGCAAAGGGACCAAAGTTGAAAAGAATACATCGCCAATGGAACAAGAATTATCCAGTGCCACCAATGTTTACAAGTGAAAAACCAAATCAATAATAGGTATACAGGGATGGCTTTTCCTGCTAAATACCAAGCATATAGATACCAAGACCCATATGAGGTTTCTATTTCAAAAAAGAAAGTTTTCCAGACGCTAGACGTTGGAAAACTTTCATATGAATAAAATAGTATAGGGCTAAGCGCAATTAATAATACGATTACACCGCCTAAAACTAAACTCTTCTTATCCGTTAGCTGGGGGCTGGACGTTGAGCTTTTTAAGGTCGATTTGTTGTTCTGTTTGATCATCTGTTATACTTTCAGGCGTACAAGACGCAAAAAGACCCATACTAAAAATTGCTACGATAAAAACTGATTTAAATAATTTCATAATATTTTTGATTTTGTGAGGTTAATAGTACAAACCTAACACAATATCACACAAGTATTGAAATTATCATTGCCGTATATTTACTAGTTGGTCTTTTTTGTAAGGATATGACAATAATTTTTAAGTTTCCTTGAATATTTATCAATTAAACCTAATTAAATGCATTTCATCGATTATTTCATTTAGTGGGGATCATTTTTATAGTTCTACTTCCGTTGTTGTTGTTGGTTAAATATAATTTATCTGCATTTTCAGGTAGTAATCCCTCTATTTTTTCTGGCCACTCTATAAAATTCCAGTGACCTGAGTAAAAATATTCTTCAACACCAATATCTAAAGCTTCTATTTTATCTTCAATTCTATAAAAATCAAAATGATATATAATATCATCCGCTGCTTTATATTCATTCACAATTGAGAATGAAGGACTACCTATGGTATCTTTTACGTTTAATTCTATGGCTAATTGCTTAATTAATGTCGTTTTCCCTACACCCATCTCACCATAGAATAGCAAGTTTTTAGTGGAGGCGCCTTTGAGTATTAACGCAGCTACTTGAGGTAACTCTTGTATGGTAAAGGTCTGTTTCATTATTTCTTTATGCTCCAAATATAACAAAAAACTCGATATAGTTATATTTTTACTCGATAAAACGCACGTATAGAGAATCTTCTTACAAGCTACCTTGGAGTTAGGACACAAAACGGGATAATCATCTCTTCAAGAGAGACACCTCCGTGTTGGTACGTGTTTCTATAGTAACTTACATAATGGTTATAGTTATTAGGATACGCAAAGAAGAGGTCTCCTTTTGCAAATACAAAGCTACTACTCATATTAATAGTAGGTAGGTGTATGCTTTTAGGATCTTTTGCTGCAAGCACATCTTTATCTTCATAGGTAAGACTGCGACCTGTTTTGTATCGTAAGTTGCTACTCGTGTTTCTATCTCCAATAATCTTAGTCGGGTTCTTTACGTTTATTGTACCGTGATCTGTAGTAATAATGAGTTTAAAGCCGAGCTTACTAGCCTGTTGGATGATTTCCATCAATGGCGAATTCTTAAACCAGCTTTGTGTTAAAGATCGATACGACTTATCTGTAGAGGCTAATTCTTTAATCACTTCCATTTCTGTCTTAGAGTGAGACAACATATCTACAAAGTTGTATACTACCGCCACAAGGTCATCATCTTTGTGTTTTTTAAAATTATCTGAAAGCTTCTTCCCTTGCTTTAAACTGGAGATTTTATGATAGCTCCATTTATAATCAAGCCCAAATCTTTTTAACTGCGCTTCCAGAAACTTGTCTTCATACATGTTCTTGCCGCCTTCTTCGGTATCGTTTAGCCAGTAGTTAGGATGCAACTTTTCCATGTCACTTGGCATTAAACCAGAAAATATAGCATTTCTGGCATATTGAGTAGCCGTAGGCAGGATGCTGCAAAACAGTTTTTCTTCAGTTTTTTTATAGGCATTTTGTACGAAAGGTTCAAACGCTTTCCACTGGTCATAACGTAAATTATCAACGACCACTAATAAGGTAGGTTGTTTGTGGCTCAATTGTGGTTTTATCCAGTCTCTAAATAGCGTGTGAGACATTACGGGCGGATCTTGGTCTCCATTAAACCAATCAGTATAGTTCTTGTCTATAAATTTACAAAACTGGTTGTTCGCTTCTGTTTTTTGAGATTCAAGAATCTCAAACATACCGCTGTCTTCTAGCGTTTCTAGCTCTAGCTCCCAATAAACTAACTTTTGATAAAGTTCAACCCAACCTTCATAGGTATTAATCATCGCCATATCCATTGCGATTTTTCTAAATTCTTGTTGGTAATTAGAAGTCGTCTTTTGCGAAATCAATCGTGAGTGATCGAGATTCTTTTTTAAACTCAATAAAATCTGATTTGGATTTACTGGTTTAATCAGATAATCTGCAATCTTAGATCCAATGGCCTCTTCCATGATATATTCTTCCTCACTTTTAGTGATCATTACCACAGGTATTTCGGCACGTTTTTCCTTAATTTCGGCTAAAGTTTCGAGACCGGTAAGCCCTGGCATATTTTCGTCTAGGAATATAATGTCAAAAGTCTCATCCTCAATAATTTCAAGTGCCTCTGTTCCGCTTTGCGCGGTAGTTACATTATAATTTTTCTTTTCTAGAAATAGAATGTGTGGTTTTAATGATGCAATCTCGTCGTCTACCCATAAAATTTTAATCTCACTCATATATGTATCTTTGTCTTTATGCTCCATAGCTTTAGCATAGGAGTGTGTCTATTAAAATAGACTAGTATTTTAGTCAGAACATTTCAGAAGGAACTAAATATTCCAAATAATTTGTGAAGAAATATTTACATTGTCCAGAGCTTTGGCATAGGAAAATTACTTCTGAAATCTTATTGAATCATCATCGTTAGCTAAATGATCCATATCTATAACTTCAAAAATAATATTGAAGTATTTCAAAAGTCATTTAGTTATAATAAAAAATTAAAAACTTGAAACAACAAAATACGCTAAAGATAATTAACGACCCTATATATGGGTTTATAACTATCCCGAGCGAACTCATTTTTAATTTAATTGAGCATCGTTATTTTCAGCGGCTGCGAAGGATTTCGCAAATGGGAATGAGCTATCTGGTATTTCCGGGAGCGCATCATACGCGTTTTCATCACACGCTGGGCGCAATGTTTTTAATGCAAAAAGCAGTGCAGGTACTTCGTTCTAAAGGTGTAGCGATTAATGATGAAGAAGCAGATGCTTTATATATAGGTATACTTTTACACGATATAGGTCACGGTCCTTTTTCTCATGCAATGGAGCACAGCATTGTAAATAGCATTAGCCACGAGGATATTTCTTTATACTTTATGGAGGCCCTTAATGCTGAAATGTTAAACAAATTATCTCTAGCGATATCCATTTTTAAAAACGAATATTCTAGAAAGTTTCTTCATCAACTGATAAGCAGTCAGCTGGATATGGATCGTTTAGATTATTTAAGACGCGATAGTTTTTACACGGGAGTGACAGAAGGAGCTGTTAATAGCGAGCGATTAATTGCTATGCTCCAAGTAAAGGATGATAAACTTGTTGTTGAAGAAAAAGGGATTTATTCTGTTGAAAAATTTATTGTCGCCAGAAGATTAATGTATTGGCAAGTGTACTTGCACAAGACTGGTTTTGTTGCAGAAAACCTTTTACTAAGAATGCTTAAACGTGCGAAAGAACTGTCTGGTGAAGGAGTCACTTTGCGCTGCAGCGATGCATTACAGTACTTCTTGCAACATAAGATTACTAAAGAAAAATTTAACACAGAAGTCTTAGAGATCTTTGCTAAGTTGGATGACACAGATATTATTTCGGCAATGAAGTTTTGGTCTTCTCACGAGGATTTTGTCTTGTCAGAACTTTCAAACATGCTACTTAATAGATCACTTCTAAAAATTAAAGTTAAGAAAAATCCTATTTCAATCGAGAGAGTTACAGAAAAGAAAAAGCAGGTGATGGCGAAGTATTCCTTAACTGAAGAAGAGGCTTCTTTTTTTGTGTTTACAGGAAGTATGACCAATCAAGCGTATGATATGGTGCACGACACGATAAATATTCTCACTAAAAAAGGCAAAGTAATAGATGTAGCAAAAGCGAGTGACCAACTAAATATTGAAGCCTTGTCAAAAAGGGTGGTGAAGCATTATTTTTGTTATCCTAAAGGGGTGGGGGCTTAGTTTATTAGGTTTCATTATTCTTTTGTTTTTAAACCTGTTAATGGTTTAAGCGCAAGGTCAGAGTGCTTCGGGAAACATAGGCTTTTCTAAAGGAAGTAAGAATTTTTTAGCTTACCTCGGGTAATCATTCTATTGTTATATTATGTTTTTTTTCTTATCGTCTTTACCTTGTCTTTTGCTCTGCCTCTTTGCTCTTCTTTACTGTATGCGCCTTTAATCATTAGTTTTAAGCTACTATCTTAAATTAGAAGTATTTCCGAAGCTGTCTAAAATCTTAAAAACAACCTGCTAACGTAGGTCTATTATTTTACTTATTTTTGTCTGCATTTGTGGTTTTCCATAATCACGAACACAACCAATAATCTATGAAATTTACAGCAGCGCAGATTGCAGGCATTCTTGAAGGAGAAGTTGAAGGTGATGAGCAAATAGAAGTGTCTAAATTAGCTAAAATTGAAGAAGGGGTTCCTGGATCCCTCACGTTTTTGGCAAACCCAAAATACACATCATTTATATACGATACGGAAGCGTCTGTTACTATTGTTAGTAAAGACTTTGAGCCTGAAAAACCTATAAACACGACCTTGATTAGAGTGGAAGATGCTTATAAAGCTTTCTCAAAATTACTGGAATATTATAATATGGTAAAGATGAATAAAACCGGCATTGAACAGCCCGTGTTTATTTCTGAATCTGCGATCTATGGCGCAGACCCATATATAGGTGCTTTTGCTTATATTGGTGATAATGTAACGATTGGTGATAATGTAAAGTTGTATCCTAATGTATTTATTGGTGATAATGTAGCCATAGGAGATAATGTGATAGTTTTTGCAGGAGCAAAAATATATTCTGAAACCATTATTGGTAATAACTGCGTCATCAACGGTGGTGTCATTCTTGGGGCCGATGGTTTTGGGTTCACTCCTAACGAGGAAGGAATTTACAGTAAAGTGCCACAAACAGGAAACGTTATGCTAGAGGATAATGTTGATATTGGTGCTGGAACAACGATTGACAGAGCTACCTTAGGTTCCACTATCATTAGAAAAGGCGTAAAGCTAGACAACCAGATACAGATTGCACATAATGTAGAGATAGGAGAAAACACGGTGATAGCTGCGCAGACTGGGATTGCGGGTTCTACAAAAATAGGAAAGAACTGTATGATAGGTGGGCAAGTAGGGATTGCTGGACATTTAACCATAGGTGATAATGTAAAAATACAAGCACAAAGTGGAATAGGACGTAACCTTAAAGACAATGCTACATTACAAGGTTCGCCAGCATTTAATTATGGAGATTGGAACAAAAGCTACGTTCACTTCAAAAATCTACCCGATATCATGAAGCGATTTAATACCTTTGAAAAAAACAAACAATAATGACCACGAGTACAAGTAAACAAACAACGATAGCCAAAGAAGTTTCGCTAACCGGTGTTGGTTTGCATACTGGAGCGGAAGTAACTCTTACTTTTAAACCAGCACCTGCAAATCACGGTTATAAATTTGTTCGAGTAGATCTTGACGATCAACCCATTGTTGAGGCAGACGCAAATTATGTGGTAGATACACAGCGTGGAACCAATCTCGATAAAAACGGAGTAAAAATCCAAACTAGTGAGCATGTACTTGCAGCCTTAGTGGGAATGGAGGTTGATAATTGTATTTTAGAACTTAACTCAAGTGAGCCCCCTATTATGGATGGCTCTTCGAAGTTTTTTGTGGAAGCCATAGAAAAAGCTGGTATTGTTATTTTAGAAGAATTCAGAGAAGAATATGTGGTAACCGAGGTGATTACTTATAAAGATGAGGAATCCGGAAGCGAGATTATCCTAATGCCCAGTGATGAATACAAAGTGACTACGATGGTTGATTTTGGGACTAAGATTTTAGGAACCCAAAACGCATCATTAGAACGCTTATCAGATTTTAAAACCGAAATATCAGATTCTAGAACTTTTAGCTTTTTGCATGAGATTGAGATGTTGTTGGAGCATGGGCTAATAAAAGGAGGAGATCTGAACAATGCTATTGTATATGTTGATAAGGAGTTGTCTCCTAACACGATGGATAAGCTACGTAAGGCGTTTGGAAAAGAGTCCATTTCTGTAAAACCTAACGGAATACTTGATAACTTAACACTGCATCACGCTAATGAGGCGGCAAGACATAAGTTGCTAGATGTCATAGGCGACCTTGCTTTAATAGGAACGCGTATACGTGGGAAAATAATAGCAAACAAACCTGGACACCATGTGAATACGCAGTTTGCAAAAAAACTTGCAAAACAAATAAAACTGGAATTACGTAATAAAGTGCCTAAAGTGGACCTTTATGCGAAGCCAGTAAAAGACGTAAACCAAATAATGGAAATGTTGCCACATAGGCCACCATTTTTATTTGTAGATAAAATAATTGAACTATCTAGTAATCATGTTATTGGTCTTAAGAACGTAACAATGAATGAGCCATTTTTTGTGGGTCATTTTCCTGGTGCACCAGTGATGCCAGGAGTTCTTATTGTAGAAGCCATGGCACAAACAGGAGGAATTCTAGCACTGAGCACTGTTCCAGATCCTGAGAATTATTTGACATTCTTTATGAAAATAAATAATGTCAAGTTTAAACAACAAGTAAACCCTGGAGATACTTTAGTCTTTAGTTTAGAGTTAATAACACCTATACGCAGAGGAATCGTCCATATGAAAGGGAATGCTTTTGTAGGAGATAAACTAGTGACCGAAGCAGAATTAATGGCGCAAATAGTCAAAACAAAAAATTTATAATGAATCAACCATTAGCATACGTGCATCCTGGAGCTAAGATTGCAAAAAACGTTGTGATTGAACCATTTACAACTATTCATAATAACGTTATCATTGGAGATGGAACTTGGATTGGGTCTAACGTGACGATTATGGAGGGAGCGCGAATTGGGAAAAACTGTAATATTTTTCCAGGCGCCGTAATCTCTGCAATACCACAAGATTTAAAATTTCAAGATGAAGATACGACGGTCGTTATTGGTGATAACGTAACGATTAGAGAATATGTAACCGTAAACAGAGGTACTGTTGATAGAGGTAAAACTGTGATTGGTGACAACTGTCTTATTATGGCCTATTGCCATATAGCACACGATTGCATCGTAGGGAATAACTGTATTTTTTCAAACAATAGTACCTTAGCTGGGCACTGCACCGTTGGTGATTATGTTATTCTTGCTGGAATGACAGCCGTTCATCAGTTTTGTATGATAGGAAATCATGCGTTTGTGACGGGTGGATCGTTGGTTCGTAAAGATGTGCCGCCGTTTGTAAAGGCAGCGCGTGAGCCATTGAGTTATGTAGGGATTAATTCTATAGGATTAAGACGTCGCGGGTATGCAGCTGATAAAATCAAGGAGATTCAAGATGTATATCGCATTTTGTATCAGAAAAGTTATAACAACTCGCAAGCAGCTCAAATCATTGAGGCTGAAATGGAGGCAACCCCAGAGCGGGATGAGATTTTACAATTTATCAGAAACTCTAAGCGCGGTATTATGAAGGGTTATTTTAGTAATTAAAAAACTCTTTTTTACTTCGGAAATTTTAAAAATTTGATATGTCCGAAGCAGACAAAAAATAGAAATAAATTAATAGCCCGCGATTGCGGATTAATAAAATTATATGGCATCAACATCAGATATTAGAAATGGATTATGTATTAGGTTTAATCATGATATTTATAAAGTGATTGAGTTTTTACACGTTAAACCGGGTAAGGGCCCTGCTTTCGTAAGAACAAAGCTTAAAAGTGTCACGAATGGAAAGGTGATTGATAACACTTTTTCAGCAGGTCATAAGTTAGATGACGTACGTGTAGAGACCCATAAGTTTCAGTATTTGTACAATGACGGAGAGTTTTATCATTTTATGAATGAAGCAGATTACACCCAAATTCGCTTGTTAGAGGCAGCATTGGACAATCCTGGATTAATGAAAGAAGGAGAAGTGGTGAAAGTAACAATGAACTCTGAAGATAATTCACCGCTATTAGTAGAGTTACCGGCCAGTGTCATACTTGAAGTAACAGCTACTGAGCCAGGTATAAAAGGTAATACAGCAACAAATGCTACAAAGCCAGCAACCGTAGAAACAGGAGCAGAGGTAAATGTGCCTTTATTCATTAACGAAGGCGATAAGATAAAAGTAGAAACCGATAAAGGGACATACAAAGAAAGAGTAAAAGAATAGTATATCTTCCTAAGAAAAATAAATCCCTCCTGTATCTTATACGGTGAGGGATTTTTTTTATATTTGGCTCATGAAGTTTTCTAAACCACAGACTTTAAGAGATATTGCTAAGCTCATAGATTGCGACTTCTTAGGGAGCGCAGACTTCCCTGTTTTAGGGCTGAACGAGATTCATGTTGTGAATCCTGGCGATATTGTTTTTGTAGATCATCCTAAGTATTATGATAAAGCATTACAGTCACAAGCGACCATAGTGCTTATAAATAAGGAAGTTGCCTGTCCAGAAGGAAAGGCTTTATTAATTTCTGATGATCCTTTCAGAGACTTTAATAAGATAATTAATCATTTTAATCCATTCATCGCGGCAAGAGCAGTGATATCAGACTCTGCAGAAATAGGATTGCATACTGTAATACAGCCAAATGTTTTTATCGGGAATAACGTAAAAATAGGGAAGGACTGTTTGATTCATCCTAATGTAGTTATCTATGATAATACCATCATTGGAGATAGAGTAACTATTCATGCAGGAACCGTACTAGGAGCAGATGCTTTTTATTATAAAAATAGGCCAGAAAATTTTGATAAACTGGTAAGCTGTGGCAACGTTGTCATTCAAAACAATGTTGACATTGGTGCGCTGTGCACCATTGACAAAGGCGTGACTGCTTCAACTACTATTAGCGAAGGGACAAAGCTTGACAATCAAGTACACATAGGCCATGATACTTTAGTGGGTAGGCGCTGTTTAATTGCTGCACAAGTTGCAATTGCAGGTTGCGTGATTATTGAAGATTTTGTGACAATTTGGGGGCAAGCTGCCATTACAAGTGGTGTCACCATAGGAGAAAAAGCAATAATCTCTGCGCAAAGCGGAGTAAGTAAATCGCTGGAGGGACATAAGAGTTATTTTGGGTCACCTGCAGACGAATTCAGAAAAAAATATAAGGAAATAGCTTCCATAAGGTTGATACCAGATATTATAGAAAAATTAGACAAATTATAATGAGTACAAGCGCAAAACAAATTGTAAAGGATTTTTATAATTCAGATTTTATTAATGATCACACGGTGCTCGGTAAATATATGCACCCAGAAGTTGAACTCATTTGGAACAGTACAGATGGCTTATCTGTATTTCATTTTGATGAGATCATAGCTACTTTTCAAGAAATTGCACGCACGTACAATGAGCTGAGAATAGAAGTGAGTCACATGCTTGAAGATGATGATCATGTCACGATGCGATATAAGTATTATGTTCGCACCATAGAAAATCCAGACGAAGAGCTTGGAATCGCTCATTTTATTGCAATCTGGCAAGTAAAGGACGGCAAGTTATACCGTGGTCATCAAGTAAGCCAGCCTGCGATGAATCAGGATGACACAAATAGTTCTTACCATAAAGTAAAAGTATAAAAACTACAAATTAGAACAGAGATATATTGTATCTTTGCCATCTCAAAAAACAGCATATTTCCGAGGAAATTACGGAAACATAATCACACAAAAAGAACATAAAAGCATGAGCGTTTTAGTAAATAAAGATTCTAAAATAATTGTACAAGGGTTTACCGGTAGTGAAGGTACTTTTCACGCGGGTCAAATGATCGAATATGGAACTAATTTAGTGGGTGGTGTTACTCCGGGAAAAGGGGGGCAATCGCACTTAGACAGACCTGTTTTTAATACAGTTGCAGAAGCTGTAAAAGAAGTAGGAGCAGATACGACCATTATTTTTGTACCACCAGCCTTTGCCGCAGATGCGATTATGGAAGCGGCAGATGCAGGAATTAAAGTGATTATAACAATTACAGAGGGAATCCCAGTTGCAGATATGATTAAGGCTTCAAACTACATAAAGCATAAAGCGTGTAGATTAGTAGGTCCTAACTGTCCAGGTGTGATTACTCCAGGAGAAGCAAAAGTAGGTATTATGCCAGGTTTTGTTTTTAAGAAAGGTAAAATAGGAATCGTTTCCAAGTCAGGAACATTGACATACGAAGCGGCAGACCAAGTGGTAAAACAAGGTCTTGGTATTACGACAGCGATCGGTATTGGAGGAGATCCTATTATTGGGACCACTACAAAAGAAGCGGTTGAGATGCTTATCAATGACCCAGAAACTGAAGCTGTGGTAATGATTGGGGAGATAGGTGGCCAGCTAGAAGCAGATGCTGCATATTGGTACAAGAATAGTGGCAGTAAAAAACCAATTGTTGGTTTTATCGCTGGTGAGACTGCACCGGCAGGACGTACAATGGGGCACGCAGGTGCAATAGTTGGAGGCAGCGACGATACAGCACAAGCAAAGAAGAAGATTATGCGTGAGTGCGGAATTCACGTAGTAGATTCTCCAGCAGAAATAGGTAAGAAAGTCGCGGAAGTGATTGCGTAATTACAGCGAAATACGATAGAAAAAGCCCTCCAAATATGTGGGGCTTTTTTATGTTTAAGCGTGAAGCTTTTGGTATATTTGGATTTAGAGAACTTCGGAAATTGTAAGGAATTGAAATGAAGTTATTTTTTATTGAACTATGGCATAGTTCAGTAGCTTGTTAAATAAAATGATCATAACCAACAACTAATTAACCATTATCACATGAAATTATTAGAAGGCAAAACAGCAATCATCACGGGTGGAAGCAGAGGAATAGGAAAAGGAATTGTTGAAGTATTTGTTAGTCACGGCTGTAACGTAGCATTTACATACAACTCATCTGCGGCACCTGCGGAGCAATTAGCATCAGAATTAAGCGCCTCCGGTGTAAAAGTGAAGGCATACAAAAGTAATGCTGCAAATTTTGATGAATCTCAAACACTTGCGGCTACTGTTATGGAAGACTTTGGTGGTATTGATATATTAATAAACAATGCAGGAATTACTAAGGATAATCTTTTGATGCGTATGTCTGAGGATGACTTCGACACTGTTATTGAGGTAAACTTAAAGTCTGTCTTTAATATGACAAAGGCGGTACAGCGAACCATGCTTAAACAACGTAAAGGTGCTATCATTAATATGAGTTCTATCGTAGGGGTGAAGGGAAATGCAGGACAGACCAACTACGCTGCTTCAAAAGCAGGGATCATTGGTTTTTCAAAATCTGTGGCACTGGAGTTAGGTTCTCGTAACATAAGATGTAATGTGATTGCTCCAGGATTTATAGAAACAGAAATGACAGGGAAACTTGATGAAGTTACGGTACAGTCTTGGAGGAATGCAATTCCATTGAAGCGTGGCGGAACACCAGAAGATATCGCAAACACCTGTGTCTATTTGGCAAGTGACTTATCTGGGTATGTTACCGGGCAAGTGCTTAATGTAGATGGAGGAATGTTAACATAGAGGATTCAAGGTTCAAAGTTTAAACTTCAAAATTTGCACATCTTAGATCGCATATCTAAAGCCGTACATCATTAATGACTCCAGAAACTATTTTATATATATGCATTGCGGCCCTTGTATCCCTTGGGCTCGCACTTTTTATGTATGGATATAAAACCAAGTACAATGGAAGGTTTAAATGGTTGTTTGGAGTGCTTCGGTTTTTAACTTTGTTCTTTATTCTTTTGCTGATTATCAACCCTAAAATGACAACAGATAGTTATTTTACAGTTAAACCTAAACTTCCTATCTTAGTGGATAATTCTAATTCAATCAGTGAGTTAGGTAGAGAAAAAGAGGTATTAGAATTAGTTCGAAAAATACAAGAGGATGCTGGTTTAAATGAAGCGTTTGATGTTTCCTTATTCAAATTTAGTAATGATATCAGTAGCTTAGATTCGTTGTCATTTTCGGAGAATAACACAAATATCGCTCGGTCACTATCATCTATCAATGAGTTATACCAGGATGAAACAGCGCCTATTTTGCTAATCACAGATGGAAATCAAACTATAGGAAGAGATTATCAGTTTTTAGGCAATTCGCTTAAAAACCCAATATTCCCTATTGCAATTGGAGATTCTACAAAATATATTGATCTTAGAATTGCTCAATTAAACACCAATAAATACGCATTTCTTAAAAACCAATTTCCGGTAGAAGTCATTTTATCTTATGCTGGTACTGGTGCAGTTACGAGTCGGTTTGTGGTGACACGAGGCAGCAACACGGTGTACACAAAGAATGTTAGCTTTAGTGAAAGTAAGACCTCAGAGACTTTGTCATTTACACTTCCAGCGTCCGTGGTTGGATTTCAGAAGTATATAGCGCAAGTAGTTCCTATTGAAGGAGAGAAGAATACCCCTAATAATGTGAAGTACTTTGCCGTCGAGGTAATTGATCAATCTACAAATGTATTGGTCGTAAGCAGCATCATTCATCCAGATTTAGGCGCATTAAAAAAGGCAATCACGAGTAACGAACAACGAAAATTTCAAATTAAAAAACCGTCTGAAGCACTGTCTTTATTAAATGATTCTCAATTAGTTATTTTATATCAACCGGACAGGACTTTTGCGGGGGTGTATACAGAACTAGATCGATTAAAGAAAAATAGCTTTACTATTTCTGGATTAGAGACAGACTGGAACTTCTTAAATACGGCACAAAGCAATTTTAATAAAAATGCGACCAACCAATCTGAAGAAATCACAGGAGATTTAAATAGCAACTTTGGCTCATTTGCTGTCGAGGATATTGGGTTTTCAAGAATGCCACCCATGCGCACGCTCTTTGGTGAATTAGAAATTACGGTACCTCATGAGATTGTATTAGAGCAAATAGTAGATGGTTTCTCTTCTGAAACTCCATTATTAGCAACGATGGAATTAAATGGGAAACGTGATGCAATCCTAGATGGAGAAGGGGTGTGGCGATGGAGAGCAGGATGTTATGTTAGGAATAAGAATTTTGAAGCCTTTGATAATTTTATGGGTAAGATGGTTCAATACCTCGCATCAAATAAACGAAGGAGCAGGCTTGAGGTCAGTAGTGAATCGTTTTACTATAATAACAATGCGATTAAGATTTCAGCACAATATTTTGATAAGAGTTTTGTGTTTGATCCTCGAGTTCCGTTAAATATTACTGTTGTAGATGAGGAGACACAAAAGCGCGCGGTTTATCCGATGCTCTTACGTAACAATTTTTTTGAAGTGGATTTAAGTTCGCTTTCCGCCGGAAATTATAAATATACGGTGGCCACACAGGGCCAAAGTGTTGCTAGAAGTGGTAACTTTGCTATTATAGGCTATTACGCAGAAAAACAATTTAATAGTGCTGATGTAACAAAATTACGTGTCTTGGCGACTTATACAGAAGGAAGCCTATTTGCGACCAATCAATATGAAAAACTATCGTCTGCACTAGTGAGTGATGCTCGTTTTGCGACCATCCAGAAAAGTGAACAAAAAACAGTACCGCTCATTGATTGGAAATATTTATTAGGTCTAATAGCACTCACTCTTGCGTTGGAGTGGTTTATAAGAAAATACAACGGACTCATTTAACTTAAAATAAAAATTATGGAAAAAGTACCAAAATTAGGAATACCAGTAATTATCATATTAGTGATACTAATAATAGTAATGGTGAAGTCTTTCGTTCAGATTCGTTCTGGAGAAGCGGGGGTTTTATACAAGCTTAGCGATGGTGTTGTTACAGATTTACCGCCATTAGGAGAGGGTTTACATTTTATTGCACCTTGGAATGATGTTATTAAGTATGAAGTGCGCCAGCAAGAACTTTTCGAAAAGATGAAAGTACTTTCATCAAATGGTTTAGAGATTCAGATTGATGCTTCAGCTTGGTACCAACCGGTTCCAGAAAAAGTAGGTTTTTTACACCAAACTCTTGGTCAGAATTATTTACAACGTGTAATTCAGCCAGCGATACGCAGTGCAGCAAGAAGTGTTGTAGGTCGTTATACACCAGAGCAATTGTATAGCAGTAAAAGAGATGCGATACAAGATGAAATTTTTACAGAAACTAAAAAGATTCTTGATAAACAATACGTGCAGTTAAACGAAGTGCTTGTTCGTGATGTGACGCTACCAGCTACAATTAAGACGGCTATTGAACGCAAACTTAAACAAGAGCAAGAATCATTAGAATATGAGTTTAGACTTGTTACAGCCTCTAAGGAAGCAGAGAAAGTGCGTATTGAAGCACAGGGTAAAGCAGATGCAAACAAGATTTTAAGTGCTTCTCTTACTGATAAGATTCTTTTGGACAAAGGAATTGATGCTACGTTAAAGCTAGCACAATCTCCTAACACTAAGGTCGTAGTAATAGGGTCTAGCGATAGCGGCTTACCTTTAATTTTAGGTGACAACTAATTGCTGAAATAGTATAGCATTATTATATGCTCACAAAGATAAAAACCCTGCAATATGATTGCGGGGTTTCTCTTTTCTATAAATGTCACCATACACAGAAAATCATTTTACTTTATAAACGGCAGTTGATATAATATAAATGTAGTCTTGTGCCTAAAGAACGTTTTTAGCAATTATAGTTTTGAACGATAGAGTATCAGTGCATTTGCTTGCTTTACCCAGTTATCTCTTTCTATTCTTCCAGGAAAAAATTCTATGAGCTCAGTGATGATTCGTATGTCGCTTACTTCTAGTTTGCTTATTTGGTCGTAATTATAAATTCCTATATTGTTAAGTCGCTCTTCTATATATGGTCCTATTCCTTCTATTTTAGTGAGATCATCTGGCATATCTAGCCTGCCAGAAGCGATAACGCTTTGATTGAGTTTTGGCGTTTGTTTTTTAAATGATACGTAGGTTGATTTTGCTTTTTCAGCAATATCGGGTTTAGGCATAGATATGTTAATAGGGACAACCTGTTGTTGTGATTCTTTTACAATATCAATAATTTTAGGTCTGATTTCAGTAAAAATAGTTTCTATATCTCGTAAGCTTTTTTCTTCATTTTTTGATTTCAGCTCCTTACTAAGGGCACTCAATGCTTTTTTAGATTCCTGTTTTGCAAATAAAGCTGCAAGAACATATCCTAAAATAAAAGTGCTTAGCATCAGCAATAATATGGGCCCATAAGCTATAATTAGCGCCTGTATTTCAATTGCTTCTGTCATGGTTTTTTTGAAAACTGGATTTCGATTCTTTCGTTTTCTGCACGACTCGCTCGCATACCTTCACGTAATATAGGATCGGTTTCTCCTTTTGAGATGGCAATAATGTTGGCGCTAGTAATAGCACCCTTAGTGACAAGGTACCAGCGTATTTGTCTCGCAGATTTTAAGCCTCGTATATAATTTTCGGAATTAGCACCTATATGATCGGTATGGCCAACGACGGTTACTTTTAGACTTGGATTATCTTCGAGTACCGTTACCACGTGTTTAATTAGTTCTTTCAGTTTTTTAGTATGCAGCACTTCGTCAAAATCGTATGCCGGATAAAAAATAATAGTATTTGGTATTTTTGGCACACTATTAATAATACGTTCTCTATCAAGGAGTTTAAACGAAAATGTCATTCCGTTAGATAGTTTATTCTCTGCGTCAAATACCTCAGTTGTAAGTATTGGCTTTATTACTAATTGATTTTTATCTGCTCCTAAAGCAACAATCGTTTTCTCAAAATCATTGGCGCGTTGCACGCCTATATTTGGTGTTTTAATTTTTTCTGAAGCACTATAACATGAAGTAATATGAAGTTCTTGCCCAGGATTTTCTTGCAGGTACGCAGTAAGGGCAGCCGGAAGATCTGCGAGTGTATCTGGAAGTATAATTTGAGAAGTATCCTTTTCAATAGCGATTGTCTCGTGAGCCTCAAAGAGCGTTGTTTGATCTAACGCTGCAACCACAAAGTCTTTTTTGGGAACAATAGTTTCCCTGTTTAAAATTTCAGAAGAACTGGTTATTGTATCTTTTTCTAAAGTGGCTGTCTCTATTTTTATTTCTGAAATACTCTCAGTATTACCCCTCGACCCAATATGTGGTGACGAAGAGAAGGAGTACATCCATAACCCGAAAACCGACCATACAAGGAAGACCAAAAAGGCGACTAAAAAGTTTTTCATTAGATTTTAGACTTCAAAATTAATTAATGCAGTCTGCCTAACAAATCTAAGATTTCTATCCTTTATTACGAAATGTTGACAAAGATGTTTTGCAAAATTAATTAACATTTATTTTTGTGCGTGAATTTTGGCAATCAAAAATTACGCTTATATTTAATTTAAATATGTATCAATGTGCGCAAAACGTAAAAAAGTAAAAAAATTACTTAAGAGAATTAGAAAGACTGAAAACCACGCTCCTGGTGAAGTAAGGTACACGGGACATAAAGTGGGAACATCTACGAAGCTTGAAATCATTGATTATTCTAAGGATCGTTATGACCGTATAGATACAGAAAATGTAGAAGTCGCCTTTGACTTTAAAGGTACTGAGCATGTAACTTGGGTAAATGTCAACGGACTTAATAACGCGACAGAGATTGAGCGATTGGGAGATCACTATAAGTTGCACCCTCTCATTCAAGAAGATATTGTTTCTGTGAATCAACGCCCCAAGATTGATGAGTATGATGAGTATCTCTTTATCGTCTTTAAAATGCTGCACTACACTGAGAACGACGAGCTCATTAATGAGCATGTGAGTTTAGTGTTAGGTGATGATTATGTATTGACTTTTCAAGAAGCAGATGGTGATGTTTTTGATGGTTTACGTGAACGTCTTGAGAACTCAAAAGGACGCATACGAAATGCAGGTGCAGATTACTTAATGTTTGCTATTCTTGATGCAGTGATTGATAATTATTTTAGTGTCATCGAAGTGATGAGCGAAAAAATTGAATTACTAGAAGACCAACTCTTTGAGGACGAGGTAGAAGATGACATCACAAAGGACATACAAGAACTTAAAAAAGAAATATTAAAAATAAGACGCGCTGTTTTCCCATTACGAGAAGTAATCAACCGCCTTGAAAAAACAGAAACACCACTTATAGAAGAACGTACCAATAACTACATTAGAGATCTGTATGACCATATTATCCAAGTTTCTGAAAGTGTAGATATCTACAGAGAGATGATTTGGGGACTGATGGATATGTATATGACGACCATCAGTAATAAAATGAATGAGGTGATGAAGGTGCTTACCATTATGGCGTCTATATTTATACCGCTCACATTTATGGCTGGCATCTATGGGATGAACTTTGAGTATATCCCGGAGCTTCATTTCAAATATGGTTATTTTGTCCTGTGGGGAGCTATGATTCTAGTATTTGTAGGAATGCTAATATATTTTAAGCGTAAAAAATGGTTATAAAATAAAGGCTGCAATTAGTGCAGCCTTTATTTTTGTACTAAGAGTAAGTAAACTATGAAAGCCATCCTTTTCTTGCGACAGACCTGCTATACATCAATAAGACCAAGGCTGTAATAATAACGATAATAGGCATTGTAAGGGCATCTGTTGTTCCATAGACATCAATCACATCTGTTGCGAACATCCAGTAAATCATTTGAATACTTACGGCGATGAGTGAAATTGTAAAGAGTAGTACCGCTAGTTTTTTTCGCATCAATAACAAAATGCTACCTAACACTCCAGTAATCACTGCGATTCCGAAAACGATGTAATACCACGATGGTAAATTTTCAAATAATGCAATTTGAGTATCATTGAGTGTTTCATATAACAAGTCTTTTAAGACCGTAGAAGATAAAAATTGAACTGTTCCCATTAGGTTCCATAACAGAGCGATTATGGCTATTATCCAGAATCCTTTCGTTGGTTTTGAATACGTATTCATAGTATTTGGTTTTAAGGTTATTGCCGTTTAATATAAGGAAAACCATTTATATTTACATTTTACATAAAATAGTTATGAGCACAAACATTCCTAAATCTTCGTATGACTTTCTTAAAAAACTGAGCAAGAACAATCATCGCGATTGGATGCAGGAAAACAAAAAGGAATATTTAGCTAGCGAGAAAGAGTTAAAATCTTTTTACGCACAAGTGCAGGACGGCTTGCAAGAAACAGACGAGATAGCCAAGCAGAAAATTTTCAGAATCAATCGAGATATCCGTTTTAGTAAAGATAAGACACCTTATAATGTGCATCGCAGCGCGAGTTGGAGCAGAGCAGGTGCACAAAGAAGAGGGGGGTATTATTTGCGACTAGAGCCGGGAAACAGTTTAATGGCTGGAGGTTTTTTTAGCCCAGAACCGGCAGACTTACTGCGAATACGTAAAGAGTTTGAAATGGATACTACGGAAATAAGAGAAATTTTAGCAGCATCAGAATTTGAGAAAGCCTTCGGGGGTTTTAACGAACAATATGCTGTTAAGACTTCTCCTAAGGGGTTTAGTAAAGAAGATCCTAATATAGATTTGATAAGACTTAAAAGTTATTTTGTCGAACATTCCTTTACGGATGCAGAAGTACAGGCATCAGATTTTTCAGAAAAACTCTTATATCATTTTAATTTACTACGCCCATATTACGATTATATGAGTGCCGTTCTAACAACAGATCTTAATGGTGTTTCTTTAATAGAAGACTAGGCTACTTGGGTTCTCAATACTGGTTCTAAAAGTTGGATATTACTTTTAAGGCGTTCTTTAACGAGATTCATCATCCTCTTATTTAGAGCAGAAGAGTTATCAATATATTTTGAATATTCTTCTGCAGTAAAATGTCCAATCACAATTCCTTTTAAAGAATTTCTAAATTTTATGTCCCGCTGTATCGCGTTATCAATATAATCTAGGCGCTTATCTACGGTGTATGTTTGAAATACATTTTTGTGCTTCTTTATATAATTCTTAAAAACGGCTACTAACAAGTCATTCTGCAACTTAATCACAGGTCGCAATGTATTATTCTGAAAATGTTCTTCAGAAGACATGGCGCCGTCTACTCTCACATTAGGAAGTTCTGGTCGAAGGGCTAACAATGATAAATCTCTAGTGTCCATAGTATTTAGGTTTTCTTAAAGGTACATTAATCAAGTATGCGCATTTATACTACCGCCCCGAAGTTATCTACAGGATGTCAACATAAAATAAATGTGAATTCAAGCCGAGTTTTAAATCAAAACTACGCTCTTGTTTTATCCTAAAAGAAAAAAGGTGCTTGTTGTGTTTAGCAACAAGCACCTTAATAAATTATAATGGAAACGTATAAAAACTCAATCTTTTAAAAATGCTTCCATAGTTTGCATCGTAGGAAAGGTTGCTCCCGCTTTTTCTACTGCGGTTTTAAACTTCTTTCCTGCTTTGTTTTTTATGTCTTCATAGCGCTTCTTTGCAGCGATCATCTCTTCTTTAATCAACAAGTAATTATCTTTTCTTGCTGGACTCACTGCATCATATGTACTGGCAACAGTACCGTATAATTCTGCCATACGCTCTCTTAATTCAGGTTCTGCTGTTTCTACATAGTTGTCACCTGTAGTTATTACCAAATCTTTACGTAATGCTTCTAGTTCATCGTTTAGTTTTTGAGCTGTCTTTTTTGTTGCTGGTTGCTCTTCCATCATAAGTGCTGTAAACTTTTGAGTCTCTTGCACCTCGTTTACTATAAAAGCAAGGTCTTCAACCATATCAAAAAGTTCTGCTGTTAGCGCTTCTTGCTCTTTACGAGCAGCTAGAGTGGTAGGGGTTTTATCATCGTATCTAACATCTATAGTTGTTTCAAAGACTTCATTTTTCTTTGTCATTACTACTTTGTATTTTCCAGCCACAACTCTTTTTGGAGTAAATGCGCCTCTAGCCATAATCTTTGACTGTGCCACTTTTGGCGTCTTACTTATATAATTCCAAGTGACAATGTTGATTCCTTTTGATTTTCCCGGATCTAGCGTCGCTACTTTGTTCCCCTCCATATCTTGTACTTCCATGTTCATTTTTCCGAAGGTATGACGCTTCTTAAGATAGTAAACCACAGTAGCAGAGGTAGATTTATTAGCACCCACAAATTGCGTCTCACTCCCAAAGCTTCCTGCAAAACCGCTTTCTTCTACCATCGTAAAAGGACTCGTTTCAAAAAAATGAACGTCCTTCTCTAAAATAGCTGGACTCAATTCACGTAAGGGACTAATGTCATCAATAATAATAACACCACGACCGTGTGTACCCATGACGATATCATTGGTCTGCTTTTGCATATCAATAAAGTGTACTGCTACGGGTGGCATGTTATTTGTAAAATGTGACCAGTTTTTTCCACCGTCAATACTAACGTAAAGGCCAAGTTCTGTTCCTAAAAATAAAAGATCTTCATTTTCATAGTCTTCTTGTATGTTACGAACGAAAGCATTTTCTTGGATGTCTGGACTAATAATATTCTTCCACGTTTTTCCAAAATCGGTTGTTTTTAAGCCATAAGGTTTCATATCTCCGCTAGAGTGTCCATCAAAAACTGCGTAGGCCGTTCCTTTGTTATGCACACTTGCTTCTATATGATATACCCATGTGTTTGCTGGAATGCCTGCAAGGTTTGCTGTTACATTAGTCCAGTTCTTACCAGCATCTGTAGTGACTTGTACATTACCATCGTCTGTACCTATCCAAATTACATTTTGATCTACTGGAGATTCTGCTATGGTAAAAATGGTGGTGTGATTTTCTGCACCACTATTATCAACAGAGAGCCCTCCAGATTTAGATTGATCTTGTTTCAGTGGATCATTAGTGGTTAAGTCTGGTGAGATGATCTTCCAAGAATCACCCATATCTTCACTCTTATGTAAAAACTGACTTCCCATATAAAATCGATCTGCTTGGTGCTCACTCACTGCCATAGGTGCATTCCAATTAAAACGTAGTTCTGCATCGCCTTTTTTTGCGAGTGGCTGTATTGTCTTCGTTCTGTTCAGCGCAACATCATAACGCCACACGTTTGCCGCCCCTTGCATTTCAGAATAAATAATATTTTTCTTGGGATGCTTTAAAACTCTAAAACCGTCACCATAGCCAACACTATTCCAATCACGAGCATTCACGCCTCCGGGAGAAGAAGAAGGCCCATACCAAGAACCATTATCTTGTAAACCTCCATACACATTATAAGGAGTTGAATCGTCTACACTAATATGATAAAATTGTGAAAGCGGTAAATTTTCGACGATTTCAAAAGTAACACCACCGTCCCAAGAACGATATACACCGCCGTCTGTTCCTGTGAACATATGGTCTGAGTTATCGATATGAAAGGTGATATCGTGAATATCACTATGCATATTCCCCAAATTCTGAAATGTTTTTCCACCATCTCTACTTATTGATCCGCTCAATCCTCCTTTAACAATCACGTTAGGATCTCTAGGGTCTATAGTAATTCTAGAAAAGTAGAACGGACGCACTACCAATCCAAAATCATTATTTAAGTGTTCCCAAGATTGCCCTGCATTTGTTGACTTCCATAATCCGTTTTTAGATTTATCTTCTGTTTCGAGCACACTGTATAAGATATTATTATCACTAGGGGCTACTGCAACCGCAATACGGCCAAGATCGCCTTCAGGAAATCCATTATGTATTTTATTCCAAGTCGCACCTGCATCTGTAGATTTATATAGCGCACTTTTATCTCCACCAGAACTAAAGCCCCAACCACTTCTTCTAAATTCCCACATAGAGGCATACAAGATGTTTGGGTTTTTTGGGTCCATAATTACATCTGCGGCCCCTGTTGTTTTATCTATGTATAATATTTTTTTCCAAGTAGCTCCGTCATCTGTTGTTTTGTAAACCCCACGATCTTCACTATCGCTCCATAAGGCCCCAAGAACTCCTACATATACTTCTTTTGAGTTGTTTGGGTTTACGATTACAGAGGCAATACGCTCACTGTTTTCAAATCCTGGAATTTCCTTCCAGTTCGATCCACCATCTTTAGACCTAAATAAACCGTCACCTACAGAAACAGAATTACGTGTCCAGGTTTCTCCAGTCCCTACCCAAATGGTTTGATCTGGGTTTGAAGGGTCTAGTGTTACAACACCAATAGATTGTACATGGTCATCAAAAATAGGGGAGAAGGTTGCGCCTCCATCATTAGAACGCCATACACCACCACCGGCAGTACCTGCGTACATCACACGAGAATTTATAGGATGCATTTCTAAGTCATTAATTCGACCACTCATCAAGGCGGGACCAATGTGTCTGGCACGCATATCACCAAAAAGTTCTTTCCCTTTTAAAGCTTTAGATTCTTGTGCGTCTGTAGCAAAGGGTGCTACGATAAGAACCATAACTAGTATGATTAATTTTTTCATAATGATTGGTTTTTTAAATTTGGTTAAAACTGGTGTAAAAAAAATCCCCAACAAAGGGGATTCTTAATTCGTATTATATGTTTATTCTTTAGCTGCGGCTGGAGCAGGAAAAGTAAATATTGATGGATCAATCTCTGGATTTACTTCAACAGATTTAATGTCTAGTGGCATACCACCCATCATGGTCATTGCAAAAGGAAAGTACAAACCTTCTACTTCTTCATAGTCACTCATAGTATCTTTCATTGTTTGGCCTGAAACCGTCACTTCTGTCGCAATAGGTACATTATTTTCACTTTCAAAATAGTAGTACGTGATCGCTTGTTCTTCAACACCATTAATCATCATAGGCTCTTGCACCATTTTAATCTTATGTGTTTTTGTACCTTCCATCGTTTCTTCACCTACATACTCTACAGTATACCCTTTAGATTTATAGTCCATAAAAGGACTAGGAAAATCATTTGCTTGCAGTTTCATATTATCTGTCTGCTCTTGCGTCATTTTTTCTGGAGCCATCGTCATCTGGTTCGTATTCCAAGCAGTCTCTCCGTCATATGCCATAAAAGTCATACTCATACCTTGAAAGTTTGCTACGATTGCTAGTTTCCCTTCTTTCGTGCTATAGATGTCTACGGGGATTTCCATTCCACCTTGGTTCACTGTTGCGCTTATTTTTGTGGCATTCAGGCTTTTCCAGGCGTCCATTCCTCCCGTGTTTTCAAAATAAGAGTTTACGATTTCGTCTGCAGTCTGAGCGATTGCCGTAGGTACTATAGCAAGCATTAACGCGGCTACAAATAAAGTTTTAATGTTTTTCATAATATGGTTTTAGTGCTAAATATATAAGTATGACGCAAAAGACATTTGTTTGTTACAGTTGCATTCTTTTTTCCTACGGAAATATTAGTTCATTTATAATTGTCAAACAATAGAACCTTTCCGAAGTGCTTAATTAATGGTTATCTCTTTTAATAAACGCTTTCTGTTAAGTCTATCGCTTCACTCATTTGCTCTTTTGCATTCTTTAAATATTTCTCCGTAGGTTTCGTTGGAGCCTGCGCAGAAGCTCTTTCTGGTTCTAAGTTAATACCATAATCTGTACATGAGGAAAATCGAAAATCAGTATCCGCACATAATCTAAAAGACAACAAAACGAAATAACATAAGTACAATAGCCAGAGCAACAAACACTTGAAGTACGCCTCAAAATCTAATATTCTTAGCTCTTTTGAGTATTTCCATCGACCAAAAATAGGCCAACTTTACTCTTCTTTACTGTTTTTTAAGGAAACTTTAGCAAAATCTGACCCTGTAGGGCTTTCAAAGATTTCGAGGTCAAAGAAGGGAACAGCTGCAATGAGGTGGTCAAAAATATCTGCTTGAATACGCTCATAGTTTTCCCAAGACTTATCATAACTAAAACAAAAAACCTCTATTGGGATTCCCTTATCTGTAGGGGCGAGGTGACGCACCATTAAAAACAAGTCTGGATTAATTAACTCGTTTTCCATTACAAAAGATTCTGCATAGGTTCTAAAAATACCTAAGTTAGTCTGGTTACGACCATTAATTAAAGCCGTCTTATCTGCATTAAGATGTTTATTAAACGTGAGCACTTCTTTCTCACGATGCTCAATGTAAGGGGCAATAAGCTGGATCTGTTTTAACTTTTCCAAATCTTCTGCAGCCATAAATTTTATAGAACTCTGCTTTATGAAAATAGACCTTTTAATCCGTCTCCCTTTACTTTCTTGCATCCCACGCCAGTTCTGAAAAGAATCTGCAATCAAACTATAAGTAGGGACTGTAGTAAAAGTATTGTCAAAGTTCTGCACTCTCACTGTGGCTAAATTAATCTCAGTTACATACCCATCTGCACCAAATTTACTAAACGTGATCCAATCACCTATGCGCACAATATCATTAACAGACACCTGTATACTCGCTACAAAACCTAAAATGGTGTCTTTAAAAATAAGTAAGACAACCGCAGATGCAGCTCCTAATGTAGCGACACTAATAATGTCATAATCAGTTATCAGGTTTACAATAAAAAAGATAGCAGTACCCCAAGCAAATATCATTAATACCTGAACATAGCTCTGTATGGGTTTGTCTTGATATTTAGGTTTTGTTTCCGCATATTTTTTTGTGGTTCTAAGAATACTCCTGAAAACAAAAACACTAAGAAATACTACATAAACCATTACAAGTTTGTGAAGCGTAGTGATTGCTTCTGGATACTCCTGAAAAATGAAAGGAAGCGTATTCCACACAATCATTATAGGCACAAAATGAGCAATGTATTTAGGGAAATTACTCTCGACAAGAAAATCGTCAAAGGTGCTTTTTGTACTGTCACTAAAGGTTTTAAACGATTGTACGATAATTTTTCTGAAAATTATATCCAGCAAAGTAGCAACTAATGTCACTATTATTAGACTGATCGCAATATTTAGAATTATTGCCAAGGTTTTATTTAAACCTAATTCAATAAAATACTCTTGAAGAAACGAACTGTAGGATAACCATTTTTCTTGATTCATGGGAGGTATTTTTTGTCAGCATAAAAAGGACCAAAGGGTAATACAGAACAAATGATCACGATAAAAAGTGTTTTAGCATTCCACTTTAAAAGTGTCGAAATATATACTGCCATTGCAATATATAACATAAATAATACACCGTGTGCCATACCTACTAATCGAACCATTTCTGGCATATCCATCAAATACTTTAATGGCATTGCTATCCCTAGTAAGACTAAGAATGATAGCGCTTCAAGTACACTTATTATCTTAAATGTTTTTATGGCGTTTTGCATCTATCAACAATTTTTCGCAAAGATACATTGCTAGTGATAGCTATCGCATTAATTAATCTTTTTTGTGCGAGCTTCTATAAAAGGGTCTATCTATATTTCTGAAAAATTCTAAAAATTAAAAACAAGTTGTGAAACTAGCCAAATAAATTTACAGATACAAGAACCCGTGACGTAATTCGAAGAATCAGTTGAGCATTGTTATGAATCACTATTAAGCGCACTACCTAGTATTGCCCTAAGCAATTTTATAGTAGTTGCCGGAATATTAATTGCACAAATAATAACAAGTTTTTATCGTAAACGATTATTAAATACGTCTAATGATCCTAGAGATAGATAACTTGATAAAGTAGAGAAGCAATAAATTTTAAAACTTAGTTTTTCAAACATCAGAGGTTTTAGAGACCTGTGGGTTTTTTTCTTTTCACCGGGTGCTTTTTATCTTGTAAGGTTTTTTAACCTGACAATTATTTTATTTAAAAAGAGGTCTAGCGTGGCTAAGATTCCATATGCTGAATCAGGTTCAGCTTTAGTCAATTTTGGAATGACGCATTTAAATCTTGAACCTTGAATTTTAAATTACTCACATGGTAAGCTCTCATTCAAAATAGGAAACCCATAATTTTTTCTGAAACTATAATGCCACCATTCGGTCCGTATGGTTTGGAACCCGTGTCTTTGCATTCCTTCTATGAGCAGTTTTCGGTTGTTTAAAATTTCCGAAGAGAAATTATAATTATCGATGTGTGATGCGCGACCAAAGAAATCATAATCACTACCCATTTCTACAAAACAGCCATCGAGTGTAACTAAGGTTATGTCTACTGCGGCTGCTCGATTGTGAATACTTCCATTTAGATAAGGGTTTGCCACGTAGGTGGACCGTGGGACTTTTGACCACATATATTTCTGGATATCTAGGGGTCTATAGCAATCGTAGAACTTGATCTTATATCCTAGCTCACAAAAATACTGGTTGGCTTCCCAGGCGGCCGCAGCCACTTCTGGTTGAAGCAAGCATTTTGCGCAATCGTATAGTGTTTCTCCTATAAAGTTATCTGGAGTTGCGTAGCGTATTTCGTAATCAAACTCGGTTCCATAAAATGCCATATCGATAAGGTCACTAGGAATAATAGTTTTTAAAGGTATTAAAAAGAGGAGCGAAGCGAGGAGTAATTTCATTGTTATAGACACGTTTTAAAATGAAGTATATTTTTATCTAAGCAAGTAAACAAAGTTAAAATTAAGTAAATCTTATTAAATGTGGACGACAGACTTTGTAACTTTATAAAAAACTTACTTATGAATAAATTAAAAAATAAAACAGCCTTCATTACGGGAGGATCAAAAGGGATAGGCTATGGTATTGCCCAAAAACTGTTAGCAAATGGTATGAATGTGGTTATCACGAGTCGTACTCAAGAAAGTGCAGATGATGCAGCAAAGAAATTAAATGATGAAGAATCCAATGCGGGTAAAGCTATGGGAGTTGCTGCAGATGTTCGTTATTATGAAGAACAAGTTACAGCAATTGCAAAAACAGTTGCAGCCTTTGGTGGTGTAAATGTGATGGTAGCAAATGCTGGATTAGGGCATTTTGGGAACATAGAAGATATCACTATTGAACAATGGAATGAGGTCATTGATACAAATTTAACAGGGGCTTTTTATAGTTTTAAAGCAGCACTCAATGCATTAAAAAAGACCAAAGGGTATTATATTTCAATTTCAAGTTTGGCAGGAACCAACTTCTTTGCAGGAGGTACTGCTTATAATGCGAGTAAATTTGGAGTTACAGGATTTACACAAGCAGCTATGCTAGATGTGAGACAAAGTGATATTAAAGTAAGTACGATAATGCCAGGAAGTGTTTCTACTCATTTTAATGGTAATGAGCCTAGCGATATGGGAGCTTGGAAAATACAGAGTGAAGATATAGGGGAGCTCGTTGTAGATCTTTTAAAAATGAATCCTAGAACCTTACCAAGTAAAATAGAAGTGAGACCCACGAAACCTCCAACTCATTAATCTAGACATTTATTATATTGTATTGTGTGAGCGCTGTGGCTTCGTTGTTCCTTTCTATTGTAGTGTTTTGCATTGAGATTGTTTTATTTTGTAATGATACAGGGTGGCCTAAAATAATAATTTTAGAGAATTCACAAAAAAAACGGAAGCTTTTTACAGCTTCCGTTTTAGGTATCTATTTTAGGAATTAAATTATCCTAAATACTTCATTAAGATGTGACTCTTAGATTCGTGACGCAATCTTCTAATTGCTTTCTCACGTATTTGACGTACACGCTCTCTAGATAAATCAAAGGTGTCGCCTATTTCTTGTAAGGTCATTACTGGGTTTCCAGAAAGACCAAAGTTTAACTTTACTACATCTGCCTCACGTTGAGATAAGGTGTCAAGCGCTCTGTCAATCTCAGTCTTAAGAGACTCTTGCATTAATCCATTATCTGGATTAGGAGATTCACCAGAACTAATAACGTCATATAAGTTGTTATCATTCTCACCTTCTTGAAAAGGTGCATCCATAGAAATACTACGGTTACTGTTTTTCATAGAAGATTTTACACTGGCAACAGTAATATCTAACTCATTTGCAATTTCTTGAGCAGTAGGGATACGCTCATAAACTTGCTGCAAGTGAATGCTCGCTTTTTTTACTTTATTAATATCACCAATTTTGTTTAATGGTAATCTTACAATTCTAGATTGCTCAGCGATTGCTTGCAGTATAGATTGTCTAATCCACCAAACAGCATAAGATATAAATTTAAAACCACGTGTTTCATCAAAACGCTTTGCAGCTTTTACAAGCCCAACGTTTCCTTCATTGATTAAATCTGGAAGACTTAATCCCTGGTTTTGATATTGCTTAGCAACCGAAATCACAAAACGTAAATTAGCTCTTGTTAATTTGTCAAGCGCTCCTTTGTCGCCTTCTCTAATACGCTGTGCTAATTCCACCTCTTCTTCGGCAGTAATCATATCAATTTTACTTACATCTTGCAAATAACTATTTAGGGATTTAGTCTCTCTATTGGTTACTTGCTTGGTAATTTTAAGTTGTCTCATATGATGTTGTTTTATTTATGCCCGCATGATAAGTCGTAGAAATGACATTTCCAAATTTGTTAACATATATTTATTGAATTAATTCAAGTTATAGCGTATTTTTGAAACGTTTTGGGTACTAACGTGTCTTTTTCATGTAATATTGAGTTTGGTTCGATATTTGCTTAATCTTCGTAGAATTATTTCTGAAATGAGACACCTTTTAATCTTCTTGCTTTTGTTTAGCACCAGCGCTTTATATTCACAAATAGAGCGACCTAATCGTGTGATCAAAATTGAAGCAGATCCAGACGTGCCGAAACCAGACCCTAAGGCTTCAAAGACCGGATTTGAATTACCTAAAATTAACCTTCCTACATTATCTAAAGAGAAAGACCCTAAGTTCGATATGAAAAATTTAGGCAACTTAGATCCAAAACCTCTAGACATTACAAAAGGGGATGGGCTTTTAGATTATAAAACGGATAAGGCCCCTAAGTATTTTACCGCGGAGAAACAAGTCTCAGATAAATATGCGCGGGATCAAGACCTGGGAGAAGTGAGTGTCTCCAGATCGCTTGTCAATGTGGTGTATCGAGATCACGAAGCAGTAGATGGAGATCGTATTATGGTGCTTGTAAATGAAGACATTGTAAGAGCAAATGTAAGTCTCTATGGTAGTTTTCAGGGTTTTGATCTACCTTTGCAAAAAGGGCCCAATAAAATAGAGTTTATTGCCTTAAACCAAGGAGAGTCAGGTCCTAACACGGCAGAGCTCCATATCTACGATGATACTGGAAAGCTCATCTCTGCTAAAGAATGGAACTTACTTACCGGCTACAGGGCGACCTTTATTATTGTAAAAGATTAGAATGAGTATGATCACGAAGCTTTATCTCCAGCGAGTAAGCTTTTTTCTTAGCCTATTTACATTAACCTTTTTTTACGGCCTCTTGCCAGACAAATTTATTAGAATAGCCCTTTCCTAATAGCCATGTCGTTGCTTCTACAAGCAACCTCATTGTCTGGAATACTTCGGAAATAGCAAAAACTGTAGAATGGTCAGAATTTATATTTGGTAATTCTTTCACTTTAGATGAATCTATTTCTGAAATTTCAAGAGAAGAGAACCCTTCCAACTTTGGACAACGCGTTTTAGAAAGGTGGCAATAATTGGGACAAAACGATTTTAGTGATGAAGCATTGTTTGGTTCGATAGATAAACCTGTTACAAAATTTAATACGCAATATATCTTTAAAAGAGAATCAATGATCTGGACGCAAGAACACGGCGATCACAATCATTTGTTTATGATTACTTGGCTTAAAAGAAGGTTGGTCTTTCTTGATGAGCATTTTGCCAGATTAGATATTCACTTTCTTAATAAAAACGTGGCCCCTAATCTTTAAAGAGATTGATTTTTTTTTGTTTTAACATTTCATAAATTAATTACGACTCTAATTTGATTATTTTCGAGATTTAAATCAATTACCTACATAATATGAAGTACAAATTACTCTCTATGCTCGCCGTATTTTTTATAATTGCCGCGTGTTCTTCTCAGAAAGGGATAAAAAAGGAAGAAAAAGATGACGTTGAAGCCTCTAAAGAAAAGGACAAAGACGCAATGAAGGATTATGATGAAATCATAACAAAAGATGCAATATCTGACTCAGGTCTTTTTACAGTTCATAAAGTTAAGAAGGATTACTATTACGAAATTCCAGATAGTTTATTTAATAAAGAGATGCTTATGGTATCTCGTATTGCAAAGACAGCATCTAATTTAGGTTTTGGTGGTGGAAAAGCAAATACACAAGTATTGCGCTGGGATCGTAAGGATGACCAAGTATTACTTCGTGTAATTTCACATCAAGTATTTGCAGCAGATTCATTACCTATTCATGAAGCTGTAAAGAATTCTAATTTTGCGCCTATCTTATACGCATTTGATATAGAAACAATAAGTAAAGACGCTACGGCTACTGTCATTAAAGTTAATGAGCTTTTTGAAGATGATGTAAAAGCATTGGGAATTCCATCTTATTACAGAGAAGAGTACAAGGTTTCTAGCGTTGATAGAGATAGGTCTTATATCGAAACAATTAAAAGTTATCCAGAAAACCTTGAGTCAAGACACGTAAAAACCTATAATGCAAAAGAGCCACCAAGTAATGGATCCTTAGCATCAATAACGGTAGAGATGAATACGTCTATGATCCTATTACCAGAAACTCCTATGAAGCGTCGTTATTTTGACGAGCGGGTTGGATGGTTTAGTAGAGGTCAAACAGATTATGGTCTGGATGCTCAAGAAAGTAAAACTGTACGGTATTTAGACAGATGGAGATTAGAAGTAAAGCCAGAAGATCGTGCAGCTTATCTGCGTGGAGAATTGGTAGAGCCTAAAAAACAAATTATATACTACGTAGACCGAGCAACCCCAGAGCAATGGAAAAAATACATAAAACAAGGTATAGAAGACTGGCAGGTAGCATTTGAAGCTGCTGGGTTTAAGAATGCTATTATTGCTAAAGAGCCGCCAACGATAGAAGAAGACCCAGAATGGTCTCCAGAAGATGTTCGTTATTCTGTGGTGCGCTATTTAGCATCGCCTATTCCTAATGCAAATGGGCCACACGTAAGTGACCCGCGAACAGGAGAGATTTTAGAATCTGATATTAACTGGTATCACAATGTGATGACCTTATTACGCAACTGGTATTTCGTGCAAACTGCTGCAATCAATCCAGAAGCAAGAGGCGTTAAGTTTAAAGATGAGATCATGGGACGCTTGGTTCGTTTTGTATCTTCTCACGAAGTAGGTCATACGTTAGGATTACCGCATAATATGGGGAGTTCAGTTGCCTATCCTGTAGACTCTTTACGTGATCCCGTATTTACTGCAAAATATGGAACAGCACCTTCTATTATGGATTATGCTCGTTTTAATTATATAGCACAGCCAGGAGATGGGGACGTAGCCTTAATGCCTAACATTGGGATCTATGATAAATATTCAATTAACTGGGGGTATAGAGCCATTCTTGACAAAAGTGCTGTAGATGAAAAAGAAACTTTAGATCAATGGATTTTAGAACATGCTGGCGACCCTATGTATCGTTTTGGGAGACAACAACGCGGTGTTATAGATCCTAGTTCACAAACAGAAGATTTAGGTGATGATGCCGTTAAGGCAAGTAGATACGGAATAATGAATCTTAAACTCATTGTTCCTAAATTGATAGAGTACACGGCAGAAGATGGCAAGAACTATGACGATCTAGATACTATGTATGGACAAGTAGTTGGACAGTTTAATAGATATATGGGACATGTTTCATCAAATGTTGGTGGCGTATATGAGTACTATAAAACCTATGATCAAGATGGAGCGGTATATACAGCAGTTGATAAGAATAGACAAAAAGAGAGTCTATTATTTATCAATGAACAATTATTCGCTACACCAAGTTGGCTTTTAGATCAAAACATTTTCAACAAGATTCAGTTTGATGGCAGCGTAAATAACTTAAGAAGGACACAAGTACGGACCTTGAACAACTTGTTAGACTTCGGTAGAATGGCGCGTATGAGTGAGAATGAAGCGGTTAATGGAGATCAAAGTTATTCATTATTAAATATGATGGATGATCTTCGTGCTGGCATCTTTTCTGAACTGAACAACCGAAATAGTATCGATACCTACAGAAGAAATCTTCAAAGAGCTTATGTGGATAGAATGGAATATTTAATGACTGAGGATCAAGAAAATTCAAGAGGTACGCGTGTAAATGTGAGTCAGAGTGACATTCGTTCTGTAGCGAGAGCAGAGCTTAAAAAACTACAGACGCTTACTGCTTCAGCAGCAAGAAGAACTAATGACACAATGAGTACATATCACTTAGAAGACTTAAATGAACGTATTAAAAGGATTCTCGATCCGAATAATTAACGAAACAAATACGAATACACTGCCTTCCTAATGGCAGCCAATTATAACCCTGAGCTTTGGCTCGGGGTTTTTTATGTTTTGATGGGCAGTGTATCGCCCGGTTGCATAGCGTCTATCTTAAAATCTCCTATACGAACCCTAATCAAACGTAATGTAGGCAGACCAACAGCGGCTGTCATTTTACGGACTTGCCTAAATTTCCCCTCGGTTAAAGTGATGGAAACCCACGAACTAGGACCGTGGCGATCATCTCGTATTCTTTGTCGCGTAGCTGGAAGAAGAGGGGCTGTGATGATGCTAGCTTTGCAAGGTTTTGTTTGAAAAAGTACTCCATTAATACTAATTTCTAGTCCCGTCTTAAGGAGATCGATATGGCTTTGATTCACGACGCCATCTACAAGGGCATAGTATTCCTTTTCTATAGTATTATTATTTACATGGTAACTATAGGCGCCATCAGTTGTAAGTAGGAGTAAACCTTCAGAGCTTTCGTCTAAACGTCCAATGGCCATGATTCCTTCAGGGAAATCACCAAGACTTCCTAAAAAATTTTTGTTTTTAGCGTGCCTATCGTTTGTCATAAACTGACTGAGATAGCCAAAAGGTTTGTATACTTTAAAATGTAGGTGCTTGGACATTGGTTATTAATAGATGTCAAAAATACAAACTTTGTGCCCAAGGTAGGTTCAAATAATATTTCGGATTTAATAATTGCACCCACTAATTATTAAATGTGAACATGTGATTACATAACCTTTAATTCGTTGTATATTTGCAGCCTTATTTTAGCCCCAGAATATGAAAACGATTGATAATTCTATATTAGACAAACGCAGTGATAAGGAGCTTTACAGCTATCAAAAAGGAGCGATTGATCGAATATTCAAACTCTTTGATGACGAGAAGCAGGATTATCATTTGCTATATCAATTGCCTACAGGTGGTGGTAAGACCGTTATTTTTTCTGAAATAGTCCGTCAATACCTGAAAAACCATAAAAAGAAAGTACTGGTGATGACGCACCGTATCGAGCTTTGTAAACAGACTTCTGGAATGTTGACTGAGTTTGGTGTGGTCAATAAAGTGGTAAATAGTACTGCAAATCTTGAAGACCAACAAGATTTTAGTTGTTTTGTAGCGATGGTAGAGACGCTTAATAACCGTTTGAATGATGAGCAACTAGACATTTCTGATGTCGGCCTAGTTATTATTGATGAGGCCCACTACAACTCATTTACAAAGCTTTTTAAATTTTTTGAAAAATCTTTTATTTTAGGGGTTACCGCTACACCATTGAGTTCGAACATCAAGCTCCCAATGAATGATAACTATGATGAGCTTATTGTAGGAGAAACTATTGAATCTCTTATTGAAAACGAATTCTTAGCACAAGCACAAACGTATTCTTATAATGTAGGTTTAACGTCACTTGAAGTTGGAGCTAACGGCGATTACACCGTAAAGTCTTCTGAAGATTTATATACAACAACAGATATGCTGAGCAAATTAATGCAGGCATATGAAGAACGAAGTAAGGGTAAAAAGACATTAATCTTTAATAATGGAATTAACACTTCATTATATGTCTATGATGCCTTTAGACATGCTGGTTATCCTATTATGCACTTAGATAATACGGCTACAAAAAAACAGCGTAAATTTATTTTAAAATGGTTTAAAGAAACTCCAGACGCCATCTTAACGTCTGTTAGTATTTTAACCACAGGATTTGATGAGCCAACGGTAGGTTCTATTATATTAAATCGTGCTACTAAGTCCTTGACCTTATATTATCAAATGATAGGTCGTGGATCGCGTATTTTAAATAGTAAAAGTACGTTTGATGTGATTGACTTAGGGAACAACTTTCATCGTTTTGGACCTTGGGGAGCAGATCTAGATTGGCAAGCTATTTTTAGGTCGCCTAATTTTTATCTGGAGAATCTCCTCGATGATAATGAAATAGAGAGTTATTTCAGATATGAAATGCCAGAAGCACTTAGAGCAGAATTTGCAAAAACAGAAGATGTTTCGTTCGATATTAAGAAAGCATATACAGCTTCTGTAAAATCTGGAGAGACTTCAAAAGTAATTCTAGAAAGATCCATCCATCAGCACGCCACTATCTGTATTGAGAATAGCGAAGACATCTTTGATGCGCTTGGCTTGGCAAAAATGCTTGGTGATGATATTGACTTTAGAATAGAACGATACTCAAAGTGTATTAGCAAAAGTACTTACAACTTCTTAACATGGCTTAAAAACGACTATCGCTTGAAGTTACGTTCTTACTTGCGTGAGAATTTTGACATGATGTTTGAAGACATTCACGGATATGCGCCTTCAGAAGAAGAATAAAATCTTATAACTTACTTAATAGCTCATTAAGAGATTCAATAGCTGCGTGTAGCGGTTCTTTAAGCTTTCCTATCGCACGGCTTATCGCATCTAGTCTACCTGTACAGTAAAATACTTTGCCTTAGACTTATAAGGAGGCCTATATAGGGAGGCAATAGTCGAAACTATGGTCTCGCAACTTTCAGTAATATAAAATATAATAGGGCTTAGGTAATTAATCTTTACTGTCTCAACTTCTTTAAATAGAGGAATTCTAATACGCTAGAGATTATTTTATAAGCGGTTATATCTTAAATATATCGCTTTATGTAAATGAAGATTACATATCCTAAGAATAATAGTTCTTGTACCTTTGCGGAAATTTTAAGGGTATGACCACTTTTGCAGATTTAAAACTAGGAAAACAACTCCAATTTGGGATTGACGATCTAGGAATTACAGCGCCAACACCTATTCAAGAACAATCATTTTCTGTTATAAAAGCAGGAAAAGATATGGTAGGTATCGCACAGACGGGAACGGGTAAAACGTTTGCCTACATGCTTCCGGTTTTAGAAACCATGAAGTATTCTAGAGAGATAAACCCAAGAGTATTGGTACTTGTACCTACGCGTGAACTTGTAGTTCAAGTTGTAGAAGAAATAGAAAAAATAGGGAAGTATCTTTCTGTGAGAGTTACTGGAGTGTATGGAGGTGTGAATATAAACACCCACAAAGATGCCGTTTCTCAAGGCTGTGATATTGTGGTTGCTACCCCAGGACGATTGTATGACTTAGCGTTAAGCAGAGCCGTAAGTTTAAAAAACGTTAAAAAATTAATTATTGATGAAGTAGATGTGATGCTCGATTTGGGCTTCCGTTTTCAGATTACAAATATCTTTGAACTCCTTCCAGAAAAGAGACAGAATATTCTTTTTTCTGCTACGATGACAGACGATGTAGATGTTTTAATTGATGACTTTTTTAAAAACCCAGAAAAAATATCTGTTGCCGTTAGTGGTACCCCTTTAGATAATATTGAGCAACAATCTTTTGAAGTGCCGAATTTTTATACAAAGGCAAATCTTTTAAATCACCTCTTACAAGAAGAAGATGTATTTACAAAGGTCTTAGTGTTTGTACCCAACAAACGCCAAGCAGACACTTTGTTTCAAGTAGTGGATGATTTCTACCCGAGTCAAGCTTCAGTAATACATAGCAACAAGACACAAAATTATCGTTTACGGTCTATCGAAAATTTTAATACTGGTAAGAATAGAATTTTGATATCTACAGATGTAATGTCTCGTGGTTTAGATCTTGATCGTATATCACACGTAGTAAATATAGATGTTCCGCGGTATGCAGAAAACTATATGCACCGTATAGGTAGAACAGGTAGAGCAGAAGCGCAAGGAAATTCTATTTTATTCTCTACAGAGAAAGAAGCTCAGGCTAAAGAAAATATAGAGGCTTTAATGGATTATAAAATTCCTCTATTGACAATCCCTAATGAAGTAGAAACTGCTAAACAGCTCTTACCAGAAGAACAACCGCAAATTAATGAACCTAATAATCCTCATAAAGTAAGTGATGAACACGTTCCTGGACCTAGCTTTCACGAGAAGAGTGAGAAAAATTCTAAAACAAATCAAGGAGGCTCTTACCAGTATATCATCAAAGCGAAATACAAAAAACCCAAGACGAAAGGGGACAAGAATTACAACAGACGTAATAAGAGATGATGCGGGTAGTACGTGTTTCTCCTGATCATCCAGATTTTATTGTATTAGTAAAACTATTAGATCAAAACCTCGCCATATCTGATGGGGAAGACCACGCTTTTTACGATAAATTTAATAAACTAACTTCTATTAAACATACGCTTATAGGCTACGAGGATGCTATTCCTGTGTGCTGTGGCGCTATAAAACTTTTTGAAGCAGAAGCCTTCGAAATAAAAAGAATGTTCACCATAGACACTCAAAGAGGCAATGCCTACGCAGTTGTGATTCTCAAGAATCTTGAATTTTGGGCACAAGAATTAGGAGCCACACGATGTGTCCTGGAAACAGGAATCAATCAACACGCGGCAATTGCATTGTATAAAAAGTGCGGCTATCAACGTACTCCTAATTATGGCCAATATAAAGGCATAGCGCAGAGCTTTTGTTTTGAGAAAATACTATAACTACGTATTTTTATTTTTTCTGAAATTTCACCAATCTGAAAACTACCTAAAAGCATGGCTTCGATTTTAGCACACCTTCAACAATTTCCTATTGGCTTTACAGAAGCTTTGTATAAGGGAAAGAAGTATGGTGTTACTCGAAGCGACTTCAATGGTGGTAAGAGCATTAAATTGTACGCAGAAGAACATGGCGGCACACATTTTATAAGTCTTAACTATTATATCACAACTACAAATGAAATTTTAAAACCCTGTGAAATGCCAGAAGAGAAGGTCATTCATTTTTTAAAGCATTGCCATTTATGACAAGTAAGCTTATTAAAATTGCAGTAGGCGGAGGTTGTCATTGGTGCACAGAAGCGGTGTTTCAGTCATTGATAGGAGTGAAGCAAGTGGAACAAGGGTATGTAGCCTCAGACGGTGATGCTGCTAGTTTTAGTGAAGCAGTGATTGTACATTTTAATCCAGAAACGCTCCCATTGTCAGTCCTAATAAATATTCATTTGCACACGCATAAAAGCACTGCTAATCATAGTTTTAGGGATAAATATCGTTCTGCTGTTTATTTCTTTTCAGAAATACAACACACCGAGCTAAGAGCAATATTAAAGCAGCTTCAATCTGAATTTAAAAAACCATTGGTCACAAAGACACTTCCATTTACGACCTTTAAACCATCTAGAGAACAGATTACAGAGTACTATTATAAGAATCCTCAAAAGCCTTTTTGCAAACAGTTTATTCATCCAAAACTAACTGTATTGCTTCGGAAATTTTCTGAATTTGCCGCGATAGATCTCATTACAAAAAGTCTACAAAAGTAACATGGCCTTATCTCTTTGGTAAAGCCATGATACTTTCCGACGAATGTCAAATTATTTATATCTTACTTAGATTTAATAATTTTCAATTGTCCTGAACCAGCGTCAGAAACTAGTGTGATTACATAAAGCCCATTAGCTAGCGAATCACTTAACTCAAAGGCGTGATCTGTAACTCCTGGCATAATGTTTATTGCACGCTGTTGAACCGTTACCCCGCTTGCATCGTAGATATTTAAGGTGGCAGTAGAGGGTCTTCTAGCTTCTATCTGGATGTTAAAGTATTTTTGAACTGGGTTAGGATACGCCTTTAATTGCATATTCATCACACCAGAAAAAGGATAAAATTCAACTGCCAATTCATCTCTAGGTACCGCAGTAAAAACATCCTCTTGTAATACTTCGATATCTGTGTTTCTTAAAAGTATTTCTGAAAGTTTTGTGTTTTTTATTTCTTCTATTTCATCCTCAGTAAAGGCAGGATCATTCTCGTAATAGTAACGATCTCCATCTCTAAGTGCACCAAATTGCATTACAAACAAGGCATTAAGTCCTTCGCCAATAATAGCTTTGTCTAAATGGTCTTCACTCATAAAACCAATCCAAGGATCGATATCATTAACATCTGTGTACACTGTTGCTAGTTTAGACTGTAATTCTGGATCACTCGTAAGCTCTGTTAATGAAGTAATAGCAGATAGTCCTATTTCTTGTCTAATGGTATTATAATCTGAAACACCACGTTCTCTTGCTCTTGCTATGTTTATTGAAAGTAAATCTATTCCGCCTGCACCAGGAGGGCCAAAAAGGAAGTTTCTAATGTCGTTCATTATTAATGGATCTACAAATTGATGCTTTTGAGCAGCTAAGCCTCTGAAAAAAGGTGAAATTCCACCTTCATCTTTTATAATTTCAGGGTTGAAAAAACCATCTCTTAAGTCTATTGCACCAAACTCAAAGTCATCTCCATTTTCTTCAATTCTAATTAATCGTCCGTTTACCATGGTATGCCCAAAACGATATCCAGCCGCAGAAAATACGTTAATGATACTTGCATCTAGCGAAGGATTATACGCAGAGAAAGCCGGTAGGGAAACCCCAAGCTTAGGTAAAAACTCCTCGTAGGTTACTGCCTGTACTAAACCACTCACAATTTTACGAGCTCTTTGGTATACTTCTTCACCTGTCCAGCCTGGGTTATCTGCAACTATAAGGTCACATTGTCTATTGTGTTCTCTAACCATTACTGTATGGAAACAGATTAAGCCTGGTTGTTCGTTTATTCTAATATCACCACCTACAAAAAACTTTACTGGTACATCGGGTCCATCAAGTACCATAAATGGAGCAGTAGGATCTATTGCACTATCAAATTCTCCATCAACCGTATTCCAAGGAAGTGTATTTCCAGTCGAAACTTTAAGCTTTCCGTCGCTATTAGAACGTAACCAATCTGAACGAGTTTCATCACTACCATAGACCGTAGAAGCATCTATATAAGAAGTAACGTCATTAATATGTCTTCTTGGGTCTGCCGTGCTTGTTCCTGTAGTTAGGTCGTTCTTAGAGCGAAACATTCGCATTTTCCTATCACCTTCACACATTGGATCGAACATAGGATCACAACTAGGGATATCAATATCAAAAGGCTCTAAAGGTGCATCATCGTTTAGGTTGACGTCATGGTCAATAAACTGTCCCCAACCCCAAATAAAATCACTAAGGTCAAGTTCATTAGGCATAAACTCTTCTTGACTACCCAAAGCATTACTTACGGTACGCGGGTTTGCTCTATCTAATCCACCTGGCTCACTTATACCATCTGAATATTCTACAGTAGTAAACGTTCTAAAATGAGTATCTGCAGCTCCCCATTCTGGATTGGTAGTATTATTACCATTACCATCGTAAGATCTGTTTACTTGCGCTCGCATTGTGTTTATGAGGCAAAACGCCGCCAACAAAGTAATCAGGTATTTTTTTTTCATGAGTTAAGTTTTTTTATTTATATCAAAAATAGAGAAAAAACGAATGTTGAGTCTTCATAAATGCTAAAACTTACAATGACCTTAGTAACTTTTAGGATTTTATTTGCACAGAAGCTCTTTATGATTCTCTAAATTTGTAAAAAAGAACAAGGATTATGAAATACTTTTTAAGCACGTTGGCATTTATACTGGCAATAAGCACGACGAGTTGTCAAGAGCCAGTAAGTAAAAAAAACACCGATAATGCCAGTGTCCCAGAGGCTGTTGTCCTATCGTTTCAGAAAAAATATCCTAATGAAAAAGCACCTAAGTTTAAAACGGATGCACATGGCTATTGGGAAGGACATTTTAAAGAGGAAGGGGAGAAGTACCGAGCAGATTTTAATGCAGATGGTAGTTGGGTAGAGACCGAGAATAGCATAAAAGTAAGTGAGTTGCCACAAGTGATTCAGGATAAAATTAATACAACGTATGCGCTTTATGAGATTTCTGAGGTTGAACACGTGATGAGTGCTTCAAAAGGCGAATTTTACGATGTAGAGTTTAAGCAGAAAGGGAAAAATAAGGATATTGAGTTCCGTAAGGATGGGACTGTGATTGAATAGATTACAATTCTTATCATTTAAATTATACACTCCTCATAACCTCGGTAATGAGGAGTTTTTTATGTCCAATACGGGAATCTTAACACACGTGAACTACTGCCTCATATAAAGACGACATATTTTAACAAATGGAACTCATATCTTTATGACTCTAGTAATCAGCGTTAAAGTATACCCAGAAGTTCAGATAAAAAAGGCCACGCAGACTTTCAATCGAAGTATAATAGTTCTATAAACTTCAACACCACAAAGAAGGATGAAATTTTAAAACCAACAGATAATAGAGAAGTTAAACTTTCAAAAGAGCGGGTATTGACTGAAAATGAATAAGAATGATCTATTAATAGCTTCGGACGCGCGCAGCTCAAAATGCCTTTTGTTGGGGAGAAGGATTCAGGTGATGGACGGGAACACGAAGGCTTTGGTACCACCATGGAGTTTGTGAACGAAAAGTCTGTTATGAAGCTTAATAATTTAAAAATATAACACGTAGCCATTAATACATTAGCGTTTTCCGTTTACTCGGAAATCACAAACCAAATAAATTAGACCTATGAATATTACATTAGAACAAGCAGAAAAAGTAGTAGACGCAGCGAAAGCGAAGGCAAAAGAAATGGACGTGAAGATGAACATTTGTGTCTTAGATGGTGGTGCAAATTCAGTGGTATTTGTGCGCAAGGATGACGCAAGGTAAGGAAGTGCAGATATACCCATTAAAAAGACAAAGACCGCACGTTATTTTAATATGGCTGCTGACAAAATAGGAAAGCTATCGCAAACAGGACGCCTTTATAAAGCATCAAACCTTCAAATAACGGCTTAATTTCGTTTCCGGTTGGTATCCCAATCAAAGATGGAAAGGGAAAGGTAATATACGCCGCAGGAGCCAGCGGAAGAACTGTAGCTGATGATCACGCCGTGACTAGCGCCGGAGCTAAGGCATTGTAAAAGCATTGTTTCATAAAAGATCAAGCATTACATCTATGGTACTTTTTTATGCTACAACTTCTGAAACTTTCTTGTTTGATATATTTATATAGAATAAAATACAGATGGCTAGAAAAGAGCATACTGAAAAGCCAATAAACAAGGGTAAGGTGCTAAATTCTACAAATCGCCCAATGATGATACTAATGGGTACCGCCATAAGTGTGGATATAAAACCGGTGATGGCGGCCGCTATTCCTGCAATATGACCTACGGGCTGCATTGCCAAGGCTCTCACGTTTCCGAAGAGAAAACCAATAAAGAAAAACTGAAGGGCAAAAAAGCCAACCAAAATAGCAATAGGAGGGTGAGGGTTGCTATTAAAAATAATCACATATAATAGAGAAACTGCAAAGAAGCCATATAAAGCAAAAGTGACCATTTTTTTCATTCCGAAGCGAATAACAAAAGTTCCGTTAAGGAAAATGGCAGCACCAATAGCAATGGCCAGCCCAGCAAAAATGTAGGGAAACTGCTCCACCAAACCATATTGAATTTCAAAAATTTGCTGAGATGCACTGAGATACACTAAGAATGAGCCCACGACAAAACCTGAGATCAACGTATAACCCATCGTTTCCTTATGTCGTACTGTTTCAATAAACCCATTGCTTATTCTCTGCACCGAAAACGGAATTTTATGTTCCGGTTTTAGCGTCTCGACTTGACGCAACCAAAACCAGCCAGCGACCAGAATACTAATAAAGATCTGCACATAAAAAATACCTTTCCAGTCATAATGATTTAATACAAATTTTCCCATTGCCGGAGCAATAATAGGGATCAATAGAAAAACTACGGTGACAAAAGACATAATACGCGCCATATAATCACCTTCAAAAAGGTCACGGATAATAGCAATACAAATCGTACGAGGAGCAGCGAGCCCGACACCTTGTAGAATACGACCCAGGATCATTACCTCAAGACTCTCTGCGCTCACACAGATTAAGCTGGCAATAATAAAAATGACAAAGCCAAGATATACAGAGGGTTTTCTACCTGTGGCATCTGACATAGGGCCAAAAACCAAAGGACCAATCCCCAAGCCTACAAAGATCATCGTAACCAATAACTGATTATCTGCAGTCGTCACGGTACCAATCTCTTTACCGATTACTCCAAGTGCAGGAAGCAGCGCATCAATAGACAGTGCAGTGACAGACATCAAAGCGGCCATTAAGGCGATAAATTCTATTTGGGACTTTTTTGTTGTGGTTTTCAAGCTGCAAAAATAGTTCCTTCTCTGCGATTTTTATAGTTGCTGTGCAACTATTTAAAATGACTTGGACACCTTTTTGAAGAGCATATAATTACGTTCATATCTTGCTTGTAAATTTATTATTAAATCAATTTAAATAATAAAGCCCTCTCCAGAATATGGAAAGGGCTTTTAGCAAACAATAAGTAAAGCTTAGCTATTTACTTGCGCTACTTCTGTTTTAATTTTATCTTTTAGCTGCGTATATTTCTCAGACAAGGTATCTTCTACATCATTGTACGTCTCTTTAATTTTTGCGCCCGTATTGTCAATCTTCGCTTTTACATTTGCTTTTTCTTCTGGCGAAAGATTTTTATATTTCCACCAGGCAAATACGCCAGCTCCAATACCTAACAATGCCGCTAATCCTGCTTTTTTACTATTACTTTTCATAATTCTAAGTTTTTAAGATTCACTTATATATGGCTCAAATTGTATTCCATAACGTGGCTTGTCAGTAATATTTAATAAATGTTTAGCATTTTGGCGGTGACCAGTTAAACAAAGCTGTTATTCTGAACTTGATGCAGAAGGCAGTTACGGTCGTCATTGGTGCCAGGACCAGAAAGAACATATTTACTATGTATAATCAACGTGTAAACTGAAAAGTATGTATTTGTCGATTGATAAATAAAGTATCTTCGTATGGTGAAAAAAAATCTAGTGTTTATAATCCTTGCGTTTTTCTCCATTTATGTTTTCTGGGGAAGTACCTATTTGTGGAATAAAATCGCCGTCACACAACTAGCGCCATTTTATATTTCTGGCATCAGAATGCTCACAGGAGCTGTGATCGTCTTTAGCATTGCAAAATTGATGGGATCATCACTGGCTGTTACAAAACGCCAATTTATAAACTGCTCCTTTGCGGGCTTCTTATTTTTAGCTTACGGAAACGGAATGTTTGTCTGGGCACTTAAATATATAGAAAGCGGATTTGGATCCTTAGTTTCGTCGCTCAACCCATTATTTGTGGTGATAATTCTTGCAGTAATCCATAAGCGAAAAATGCAACCTTTGACGATTGTGGGGATTATTCTAGGCATTATTGGGATGGTTTTATTAATCAGCCAGAAAGAACTAAGCCTCAAAGAAGGCAGTCTTATCGGGATCTTAATGGCATTAAGTGCCGTAATTGCCTGGAGTATAGGGAGCGTATTTGTGGCAAAAGCAGATTTTCCAAAAAATCATTTTGTCTCTACGGCCTACCAGATGGGCATCGCGGCAGTCTTATTACTTGGCTCAAGTGTATTGATAGGCGAGGAGTGGCTTGCACCGCAATACTGGGAGCGTCAGGTTTCTATTTCTTTAGTGTGTTTGGTTCTTTTTGGGAGCATTGGAGCGTTCACCTCTTTTAACTATTTACTCAAAGTAGTAGACACAGAAAAGGTGACAACCGCATCTTACATCAATCCTATAGTGGCCTTATTGCTGGGTTGGTACTTTTTAGACGAATCCGTTACGGGACAATCTATGCTCGCAGCAGGCGTCTTGCTCATAGGAGTGTACTTTATAAATAGCAGAAAGAGAACCACAAATGTGACGTCAAAAAACAAAAGCTAGCACGTTTTTTGTTCATTAATAGGTAAAATTATGTCTTATGAAATACCTACTCATCGCCCTAATAGGGATTCTGCTAAGTTGTAAAACTTCGGAAACTTTAAAAACGTCAAACCTAGATCATACGTATGAAACTTGGTTAAGCGAACCTGCCTTTGAAGTTAAATGTACGGTAGCGCATCCGTTTGTAACCAGCGAGTTAAGCCAAATAGCGAACAGTACTCTTTTAGGTTCTGGAAATACGGCCAATAGAATCAACCTCCAGGGACGGGGTGATTTTTTAAGAATAAGCGAAGGAGTGGTCGTAACAGATATGTCTTATTATGGCACACAGCAATTTGCAGTCTCTAATACAGGATCAAGCGGAATCATATTAAACGGTCCCGTTGAAGATTATGAACTCGCATACAATCAAAAGAAAAGCAGCACCCATATTTCATTTAAAGCCAGCCACGAGCTAGAGCACTACGAATTTAACATCACACTATACGCCAGCGGTAATTGTACCATAGATGTCAATAGCGCCAAACGTAATTTTATAAAGTATGACGGCGTGATGGAAGTGTATGTTGAGGAGTGATTTTAATTTTTTAATAGGAAGTATTAAAGGGTGTAAGTTTGTAAGTATCTCTGGTGTTGAAAAATTCTATTTTACATAATATAAATTATAATACATTTTTGAGTATTTGATTATCCAGTGGATGCTTAAATAAAAAGAAATCTAATGTAGTTTAATAATACATCCTAAAATCAAGAAGTTTACAGGCAGTATAATGTCTTTGATGCAACTCTTCTACAACAGCTAACATATTATCATCTTCTTTAAATAAGTTAAAGAATGCCTTATCAAGATTTGAGCTGGTGATTCCATTACTTGCATTACCGTAGCCAGAAATACCTTTTGCGCCCGTAATATCCAAAAAATATTGCGCTTCTTCTTGGTCTAAATCTAGCACTTTTGCATTTGAAAAGTGTAACATTTTTCCTTGTAATCTGCCTTCAAAAATTTCTGCAATTTCTTGTAGACTATAATAATAGTCATTTAAACAAATGCTATTTGCTTCGCCCTTTATCACCAAGTAGATGACTTCATAGTCTTTAAAATTATGATCATCCAAGACTAATGCATTTAAGCTATCTTCTAGTCCTTCAATGGTGTCGCAAGTTTTATAAATACTGGCTACTCCATATTGCACGGTCAATTGTTCTAGACTTTTTTGTGCTTCGGTAACGACGTCCGTTTCTATATCATGAACCGCTTCTAGACAGTAAATGAAATAATCTGCATCTCTAGGTTGTTCTTGGAGTAATTGCTGTCTTTTCTCTAACAAATTTTAAAATTTACGCTATGGTGTTAAACACAAAATTAATATAACTCTTCTATTCTTTTTAGCGATATTCCATAAAGTACATGGAAACTATAAACAATTTTGAAAGTTTGCATACCTATGTCGTAATTAATTTAAAAGAATAGTATCAAACGAGACTCTAAGTATCCAAGAATACACATTGCCACCTGGCTCCTATCGTCGCTTCGGGCAAAGAGTATTCCAAAAAAAAAGGCTTTAAAAAAAACCTTACGACCATTTCATAATTTGTTGTGTTGGGTTATGTCCAAACGAGTTTTTTTCGTTCTAGCCAGTAATTATTTGCCTGTATACTATGATTTTTTAGTTCTCTTAATTCTTCTTGAGATAAAGAAATGGTTTTCATTTTAAGGTTAGATTCTAAATGCTCACTATTTGAAGCACCACTTAAAACAATACTTTTTTGCATGTTTTGTTGGCAAAATTTCAAGGCAATAGCATCTGTCCCAATTTTGTGTTTTTTAGCCAGTTTTTCTAAAGTGGTATAGAGTTCTTTATAGTGATTATAATTACGATTCCTAAAAAGGCGTCCATTTGCAAGTGCTTCTTTAATAATAATCTTCTTGCCTTGTTCATTTAGCACGTTTGATATAGTTTCTAAACTTTGATCTAGAATATTGTAGGTTACCTGAAAAGCATCAAACAAAGCATGGCCTTCTACTTCAATATCTAACGCTTTTTTGATGACTTCAGTTTGATTGGTTCCTGTAGTGGTGATACCAATTTCTAATCCATATTCATGCTTCAACATTGCGAGTTTATTTAGTATCGAATCGTTCTTTAAAACTCCTGTTTCTATAGTAGCAGAGTGAATCTGGTATACCTTTAAGTACGATGCAAATGCTTTAGACGTCTCCCATTGCTCGTTCAATTTTGACAAACTATGTTCCTTGATTTCATGAACTTTTACGTTGGCAACAAAATTAGCGACATACGTATATCCCCATTTTGTTGCGACTTGAATAGAAGGATCATTTTTAGTTTGCAACCATTCTAACAATAAGCCTTCTGCTAAACCATAACCAGGGGCTGTATCAAAATAACGTACGCCTAAATTGTAAGCTTCTTCTAAAAGCTGTAAGCCCTGTTTTTTAAACGAATTTAAATCTAGGTTTTTGAAGTTTCCTTGACGTATATTTATATACTGAGGTCTTCCCAATGCCGCTGTACCTAATCCTATTGCCATATACCCTATTTTTTGTCCTTACACATGACTTTTGAAAACTCAAGTGGTAATTGTTTTATCTTTTGAAGTAAGGCCATTACGAACTGCAAGACAGCATAGAACAACCTACTTTATCTCGTGCCCACTCGGGGCGTTTGGCATACCATTTTTCATGTTCAGGCTGCGTATCATAAGGTTTTTTGAGCAGGTTGAATAATTCATCTATTAATTTGTAATCCCCTTTGTCTGCATCGTCAATAGCTAATTGCGCCATGTAATTACGCAATACATATTTGGGATTAACTTGGTTCATATTTTCTTTTCGTTCTTTAGAAGTTGTATCTTCTTTTTGCAAACGTGTTGCATAACGCTCAAACCATGAGTTCCATTTATGTTCTATCGTATCTGAAATTTCATTAAGCTCGTAAAATGCATCTTTAACAATCTCTAATCCTTTTAAAGGATCTTCAATAGAAAAATCACTCAAATTTCTAAAGAAAATAGTCATATCAGTTTCTGTCAATTGTAACGTGTCTTCTAAACTATTTATTAATTGAGCATCACTTTTTTCATCTTGATATAAACCCAATTTACTTTGCATCATTCCTAGATGTTGCGCTTGTGCTTTCTCATTGTAAGAATTTAAAGTATGTTCTAAGCCTTCAGCTTCTCCAATTAATGGATATAAAGTATTCGCTAATTGATACAAATTCCAGAGGCCCATATCTATCTGCGCTCCGAAGCGATAGCGCTTAAATTGTTTATCTGTTGTATTTGGGGTCCAATTATGATCATAGCCCTCCAGCCAACCGTAGGGTCCATAATCTATAGTTTGCCCTAGGATAGACATATTATCAGTATTCATAACCCCATGGACAAAACCTACACGTTGCCAATGAACAAGCATCGCTATAGTGCTATTTAAAACAGCTTCAAAAAACTGCAAATAAGTCTCCTTTGAAGGTTTTCCTAAATCTCGAAAATATTCTTTTATCGTAAAATCTACTAAATTTTTTAGGGTCTCATTATCTTGTCTTACTGCAAAAATCTGGTAACTCCCAAAGCGTAAAAAACTAGGAGATACTCTTGTAACAATAGCCCCTTTCTCGTAAGCTGCGTTTCCATCGTATAACATGTCTCTCAAGACTTCATCTCCAGACAATGCTAATGATAATGCTCTGGTTGTAGGCACGCCTAAATGATACATGGCCTCACTACACAAATACTCACGAACAGAAGACCTTAGTACCGCTAAACCATCGCCAGTTCGAGAATATGGTGTTTCTCCAGCGCCTTTTAATTGTATTGCCCAATGCTTATTATTATGTTCAACTTCTGCTAAGTTAATTGCCCGACCATCACCTAACTGTCCTGCCCAGTTGCCAAATTGATGTCCGCCATAACACATGGCATAAGGTTTTGTATTATGGAGCACCTCATTTCCTGTAAAGACATTTAGAAAGGCCTTACTAGTTGCATCTTCTTCAGACAAACCTAAAGCCGAAATCATTTCGGAAGAAGTATGTAACATTTCTGGTTTTCTAGTTTTTTTGGGTGTTACATAAGAGAAACAAGCCTTTTTTACCTGTCTTCTTGAATTCTCAAGAATTAAATCTGCTGGTAGCCCTTTAGTAAATGTATCTTTTATCTTAAGTTGCATTATTTTTCCTTTCTATCTAATGTTCAATAATTTCATTCCACTCCTCACTTCTAGAAGCAACAGCTTTTATATAACTACAAACTGCTACAGCCTTGTATCCTTCTTGATTAAGTTGTTTAAACGTTTTTTCTACTAACACTTCCCCAATACCTTGCCCTCTCAAATTATAGGGTACTTCAGAATGTATAAGATACATTTTATCATGACGTAATTGGTAATCTACTTTAGCAATTTTGCCATTAATATCTAATGTAAAACGACTCTGCTCTTTATCATGAATAATATGCAGCCTACTTGGTATTAGTTTATTCAACCATTTTTCTAAATCTTCTTTATATGGATTTCTTAATTTCTTTTTCCCAATGGTTATTGTTGGAAAATTAAGCTTTCTATTTTCATAATGATTACGTAGTTCTTCTGCATCTTCTTTATTTTTTTCCACATCTAAAAATTGATATGGCAATTCTGTTTTGTCTAATAATACTTTGTAGTAGTTGGTTTTATGACAACCATCTGCACCGTACAATTTTATAGTTTGAATATCGTCCATTTTTAAAGTGTTTTTAAAAATTCAATGGCTGCATCTGGGTTTAAATGAAAATCAGTGAATACTACATTATCGTGTTTATCTTTAAACAAGAACCAAGGAGTGCCTTCTTTTGAACGTCTGTCTGGAGTTGGATTTCCTTTTAAAGAAAAATCAATCACTTCTTTCCAAGTAAGCATACTATATTCCTTTCTTTGTTTAAATTATTAATAGTACAAAAATACAATCCTGATGTGCTAGATAAGATGTCTATTTCTCCTAATGAATTGTACTTATTTCCATAAAATTAATAACTAAAGTACCTACATCTTTCCCACTAACATTATCTGATGCAAAAAGCTAGTTTCGCTTCTTCCTTATACAGCGAGAAATAAACAAGTTTAATCAAAAAGTTAAAACGTTATTTTTCTTTTGAGAATTTGAAGTTCATTTTATTCTTTTAGAATTGAAATATAGGGTAAAAGAATTAATTAAATCTTTTTAAATAAATAGAATTAATATTTAGATAAATAAGCGGATTTTTACCTTTAACTCCTTGCCCCATTCCAATCACAGTGTGCCTCCCTCCTGCCTAGTCGCATAAAAAGTATTCCACTAACATCGTGGAAGAAATCTTAGCAATAAATTTTTTAAAGAAACTGAAGTAATAACTTTAGTTTTTAGCAAAGCTCTTTTGCCTAAGTCAGAAAAATATAGTGCATTTTTTTTCAAGCTAGTCATCTTATTCGGTAATCATTAAGTTTATGCTTCTATTTTCATTTCAATTATTGATTTTGAATGTTAACAATAAAAGTACAGAAATGAAACAGTTAGTTTTTTTGGAATCCATAATTGATAGAAAATTACTAAGAATAATCCTAAGCCATCCACATTACCACTTCGCTACTGCTGTCCCTTATGCTTCTTGTATTTACTAAATGATAGCTATAATATCTAAGAAGCATTCGTTCTCATAAGAATAATTGGAACCTGGGCCTTTAAACTAGTATAAGGGTTGCTTGGCAGCGTGTAAAAACCACTTGCATCTATAATTAGCCGTTATGCAAAATAATCGCGACCAGGCGTTCAATTGATTTAAATTACAAATGCGCAGCATTCACGAGTCCTATTGAAAATCAATAAAAATCCGAGAGTGATTATCCATCGGCTGCTTACACCAAAATAAAAGCTAACAATTTTACACTGTATTAAAAATCGTGTATTCGATAAAATGTACCTTAAAATAAATTTTAGAAGACTCTCGTAAGCTTGCCACAACAGCATAAATTGTGAGCCTTTATTAACTACAAAAACTCAAGAATCTTTTTTATCATTACTATTAATATCATATTAAGTATCATAATTTCTAAAGGTGCAATTTTGAATACTTCAACACATTAGTTTCTTTTAACCGTAATAGTTGACATTTACTATTCATCGACACTTTTTTGCATCTCACCTACACATTAACTTGATTGCTCTAATTTAATAATTAGTCTTATAGAAATACATTAGATTGAAACTTTGTAAAAAAAATAAGTTTAGTTAAAGATTTTAACGTGCTGCTCACAGAAGATAAAAAGAAATTCTATTCACATTAAAAACAACTGTATGTTACAAAGAATAATAGCCAGAAACAATATTACAATTTATGGCACTGGCAGTAAATCTATGTTTTTAGTTCATGGATTTGGATGTGATCAAAATATGTGGAGATTTATTACTCCTCAATTTAAAGACGATTACAAAATAATTCTTATTGACCTTGTAGGCTCAGGAAAATCAGATGAGGATGCGTATGACTACGAGAAGTATAATTCGCTTGAAGGTTATGCTGATGATGTAATCGAAATATGTGATGCTTTAAAATTAGAGCATGTTTGTTTTGTTGGGCATTCTGTGAGCGCAATGATAGGGCTCCTCGCTGCTATAAAAAGACCTGCTCTCTTTAAAAAATTAATTATGATTGGTCCATCTCCACGATATATTAACAGTGAAAATTATTTTGGTGGATTTTCTCAGAACGATGTTGACGATCTTATGGAAACTTTGGATTCTAATTATTTGGGTTGGTCTAGCGCTATGGCATCTGTTATAATGGACAATCCTGATAGACCAGAATTAGCAGCAGAATTAAAAGAAAGTTTTTGTCAAAATAATCCTAAAATAGCAAGACATTTTGCAAGAGTAACTTTTCTAGGAGACAATAGAAGTGATCTTAAAAAACTCACTACTGATACTCTTATAATACAATCTAAAACTGACGCTATTGCGTCTATTAAAGTAGGACAGTTTGTGCATGATAATATATATAATAGTAAACTTGAAGTATTAGAAACAACGGGGCATTGTCCTCACCTTAGTGCGCCTACTCAAACGATTGAGGCTATGAAAAAACATTTAATATAGTTGGTCATAAAACCAGAACAACTTATGATTTATAATATAGATTATAAAGAACTTTACAATAACTTTCCTAGTGGCTATTTTTGTTCATTGCCCGATGGTACTATTATTGATTCCAATAATAGGTTTTTAAATCTAACAAACTATACTCGAGAAGAAGTAATAGGCAAAAAAAAGTTTACAGATTTTCTATCTCCGGGAGGTAAAATATATTTTGAAAATGTTTTTTCCCCAGCATTAAAATTAAAAGGAACAATCGAGGAAATAAATTTCAATTTTATAAAAAAAGAGGGTGTTAAATTTCCTGTTCTCATTAACTCATTGGAAGTTAAAGATAAAGGGGGAATTCACTTGTTTACTCAGTCTGCAATATTCAATATTTCTCAAAGGAAAAAATATGAATATGAACTTTTAATAGCCAAAAGAAAAGCAAATGACCTTTCTAATGAATTAATAGACATAAATAAAGAATTACTCAGTAGTGCCGAATTAATTTTGAAACAAAAATTACAATTAGAGGAATTCAACCTGCATCTAGAAAACAAGAATATACAACTTTCAAATTTTGCCCATATCGCATCTCATAATTTAAGAGCACCTGTTAGTAACCTTATGGCATTAAAGGATTTCTATAACGAAAGTACAGATTTAGAAGACAAGGGCATGCTTTTCTCTAAAGTAGAAATAGTTATAAGTCATCTTAATGAAACATTAAGTGAATTAATTGAGTCGATAAAAATACAAGGGAATAAAGGCATTACACATGATCCTATTATTTTTGATTCTATTTTTCATAAAACACTAGAGATTTTAGACAATCAAATATTAGATTCAAAAGCCGTAGTAACCTCAAATTTTTCTGAGTCCCCTGATATCGAATATCCAAAAATTTACATGGAAAGTATTATGCTAAACCTCTTGTCTAATTCCATTAGATATAGTTCACCTGATCGTATTGCTAAGATTCATTTCAGCACAGAGATTAATAATAATAATGATGTACTCTTTATTGCTAAAGACAATGGATTAGGAATAGATTTGCAAAAACATGGGCATAAACTTTTTGGACTAAATAACACATTCCATAGGCATCCAGATTCTAAGGGAGTTGGACTTTTTATGACTAAGACCCAAATAGAAACTATAGGTGGTTCTATAACTGTAGAAAGTGAGGTAGATAAAGGAACAACTTTCAAGATAGTTTTAAAGAAAAATATATCATGATAAGAAAACAACCTTTGATCGGTATAATAGATGATGACAAAATTTTTCAGTTCACGTTAGGGAGGGTTATTAACCATAATAAACAAGCAGAAAGAATTATTACTTTTTCGGATGGGGAAAGAGCCATTCAATACCTTACTGATAATAAAGCAATTAATGAAAATATACCAGATATTATTTTTCTTGATGTCAATATGCCAATAATGGATGGATGGCAGTTTATGGAAGAATATGCAAACATAAAAACTGAAATAAAAAAGAAGGTAAACATCTTTATGTGGAGTTCTTCATACAATCCTATCGATATCGAGAGAGCAAGTAAAATATGTGAAATTTCTGGTTACAACATAAAACCTATAAAATTAGAGGACGTAAAAAGATTTTTTGAGAAGTTCGAAACCTTGTTATAATTTTAATGTAGGTATCAAGAAACAGGCAAACTTAATTGAAATAAAACCCATATATTTTCCAGTAGCACTCCATTTAAATTACACTATTCTCCTATTGTTGTTTCGTAAAAAGAGTATTCCATTAACATTGCAAAGAAACATGAAGATATAAAAAAACAGTAATTAAACTTCACTTTTACCAAAGCTCTTTTTACAAAACTCAAGACATCCTTGTACACTTTGTTTATTAAGTTAGTTCTCTTATAAATTAATCATTGGGTTTGTTTTTATGAGGTTTTAGTTTAGGGTATTTTGATTTATTAGAAGGTGCAACTCTTTTTCTTTTGTCTGGAGTACTAATCTTTTTTTTATTTTTTAGACCAGGTTTCATAGCTTCAATTTTCATCTTAATTATTGATTTTGAATATTGAAAATAAAAGAACAGAAATACTGCAGTTACTTTTTAAGGGAAAAATAAAATTTTTATCTGAAATTAAAATAAAAACGGGATTCCAAAAATTTGGAATCCCGTAAATTAATAATGTGGAGTGAAACTGGTTTCGTACTATTCTAGGTACCAAGTCAATTGCCCATTGTCGTCAAACAATAGTGTGATCTCATAAAGTTCACAAAGATCTGCTCCTGTAAGAATAACATATTCTTCTTCAAAATCTGTAACTTTCATATCATGCGCACAAATGGTATTTTCATAAATAGGTAATGACACTTTAAAGGTATCTCCATCATAAAAGATATCGTCTGGGATAATATCTGGACCCCAATTTGAATCATTACTTTCACTTACTTGAATGTACAGCAGATCAACACCAGTAGCATTAGTGATGTCAAATGGAAGCTCTTGTGCAAATACATTTGCGTTTAAAAATAGCATTGCAATTAAAAAAACTTTTAGAAATTTTTTCATCTTTTTATAGAGTTATTAATTTAATTACTGAATAAGTACCAACGTTTGGTATTCCATATCCCCAAGCTTATAAGGCTTAGAGTTGAAAGGAATTTAAATAATTAACATAACCAACAAAAAGAAGTGATTTTGCTTTTTAGACTACAAAGTCTTTAAAGCAAATTTGGCGTCCAAAAATTATTGCTATTGAAAAGTTAAGATTTGGAAAATTTGCACAGATTACTCTTATCGTTGATAATTGTACAAAAAGAGCATTTTTAAGAAAACCGCGCAAAAATAAAAGCTAGAAACCTTAAAAAACGCCTACAGTTATTGCATCCTAAAAGCTCAAGTTTAAAGAAAATAATTCCAACATCAAGGTCTAACTTCCTCAGTCTAAAAGCGGTGAAAATCTATTGTAAAATTGTGAATATTTATTCACGTTTTTAACATGGTCCCCTAGATCGAAACCTTATATTTGGCATCCTTAAAAAAAAAGATATGAGTGCAACTTGGTATGAATGTAAAGTAAAATATAGAAAACTGGACGAGGCGACAGGCGTACAGAAAATGAAGACAGAACCTTTCTTGGTAGATGCAATCTCTTACACAGAAGCAGAAGCTAGAATTACGGAAGAAATATCAGCGTATCTCACGGATAGTGATGAAATTAAGATTACAAATATTAAAGTGGCAAACTATGCAGAAATACACCCCTTTGAGAATTCTGACAGGTGGTTTAAATCTAGAGTTTCATTAATCGCCTTAGATGAAGAAAGTGGAAAAGAACGTAAAACAAATCTATATTTATTGGTGCAAGCCAATGATGTAAAAGAAGCTTTTGACAACACTATGGAAGTGATGAAAGATACCATGGGTGATTTTACAATCCCCGCGGTTTCAGAATCTCCTATTATGGATGTTTTTCCATACTTTTCTGGCGAGGAAGACACATTAGAACGAGTAGAAAAGTTTACAGTTCTAAAAGATTCTGCTCCTATAAATGTACATATGGATGAAGCATTAGAGATGGAAGATATACTGACTGCTGAAGCTGAATAATTAATTAAGTTGTGATGATCCCCTGTGCAAATAAAGTGATGTAGGGGATCCTTTTTTTGTAATGCGTTAAGTAATTATTACAATCATTTTATGCGCCATTCAAATCTGAAAGTACTGCATTAAACTAAGCTCCAGCTTTCATATTAATGTAAACTACTATTGCACACTTGCCATGTGTTAAGAAAAGCAACAAACGTCTTCCCATCTTTCCACATCTAGGTATTGTTGGGTGTCTCAAAATATTTTTGAATTAGTTTAAGTAACTTTCCTTTGTTAATTAGTTTCGAAATAAAATTATTGCATTCTGCTTCGATAATTAAGTAATAGAATCTTGTCGATACGTTCTGAGCCCGATTTATCCTAAAGGAGGGCTCTAGAGGTATCTATGCTGCGAAGTATTTTGCCATTGTCAATTTTAACTTCACGCAGCTCCTGCGGGTGTGAAAAAAAAATTGGCTTTATTTTCTATGTGTTCTAAATGGAAATTCAAAACACCGACTTTATTATTCTAGATTAAAGCTCTTGCAATCCCCAAGCACATCGTATTCAAGACTGATTCCTGAATACATCTAAAACATGGTCGTTTTTCAATAAGGTCATAGCTAACGAATACATTTTATACTACCTCAATTAAAAAATTACCTGAAACAAGGTATGCAGAACAATAGATTAGAGCAGATTCTAGTTCATTGTTAAACCTTTCTTGCTGCCTATCCCCTTCAAATAGAATGCCTATAACGACCATTAAAACCGCTTGCAGGTAGTATCTTTGCTTTATCAATTATAATACTCTGCATAACAGTCAATCTAGTAACACCTATGCCTTTCAAAAAATTACATCCCAATATACAAGAAGAGCTTGAAGCTCTAGAAATAATAACACCTACACCCTTGCAAATCAAGAGTATTCCTGTCATAAAGAGTGGTGCCAATGTATTTTGCACCGGTGTAGAAAATAGTGGAAAAACAACCACGCTTATCCTTACTACTTTGCATAAACTAAAATGTGAGGCTGCGGGAGATACGCCAAGAGCCATCATACTTGTAGAAGATAAAGAAAGGGCGCTCGCATTATATGATGCTTTTATAATCTATACAAGACATAATTCATTGCGCGTGTATGCAGGCTATGATCAGCTTCATATTGATATGCAGAAATCTGAAATCTTTATGGGTATAGACATTCTTATCTCTACACCTAAAACGCTGCATAAGTTGCTTTTATTAAATGGGGTGGGCACCGCTCAAATAAAGATCTTTAGTATAGACGACGCAGAATTTTTAGTTCAAAAATCAACCTATGATGCGCTTATGGCGGTGACGCAAAGTATGAATAAATGCCAGTATGTAGTCTACTCAGAAAAAATGCAACCTAAGTTAAAACGCCTGGAATCTTATTTTATGGAATACCCAAAAGTAGTCTCCGCTTAAAACATAAGAATAAGGACTGTCCCTAAGCGTCGGGACTTAAATAAGAAAGAGGAAATATAAATTCTAGTTGCAAAAAGAAAACAACCTACTATGATTCCTAAACTACATTATATATCACAAGGAAACACGTCTAAAGAGCATCTGGAAAATATTCAGAAAGCGTGTACTTCTGGGGCAGAATTAGTGCATTTACGATTAAAGAATATTTCTGAAAAGAAACTTTTAAAGTTTGCCAACGAAGCCAGAGAACTTACAGCTCATTTCCAAACCAGATTAGTCATTAACGACCATTATAAAATAGCAAAAGAAGTAAAAGCTGATGGCGTCCATCTAGGAAAAACAGACGTATGCCCCAGTATTGCAAGAAAATATCTTTATTCTTGGCAGATTATTGGAGGTACTGCAAATACCATTCAAGATTGCGAAGGGCTTCTGGACAATCAAGTAAATTATATTAGTTTAGGGCCGTTTAGAGCATCAAAAACTAAAGAAAATACATCTCCAATTTTAGGCATCAATGGCTATACTGCCATTACAGATATATTGAAAACTGGGACTCCTATTTTTGGTGCTGGTGGTATTACAACAGCAGATGTTGCAGCCATATTAGAAGCTGGCATATCTGGACTTGCTGTTTCCGAAGCCATCACACGTGATTTTGATAGCATACGTGTGTTTAACCAATTGCTTAAGGCGTCTTCAACGGCTGAGCAACGATATACTTTTGAGTAGCTTACAGTTGATTAGGCAAATTTTAATTCCCTTTTTAAGTAGCTAAATTATGTAGCTAAGCCACTGCCCTATTTTCTAATAGGCAGGCGTATTTGCGATGGAAACTCTTTAGAGTGATGTACTTTGTTTTGAGCAACAAAAGCTTCAGACTCATCATAATTGTTGCCTCCAGTATTTAGATTTCTAGCAAAACGAGGAAAATTACTACTAGAGATTTCAATTCTAATCTGGTGTCCCTTTTCAAAATAGTTGCTCGTAGACATTGGCGTTAAATTAAGTTTATACACTTCGCCTTCTTCCATAAAAACTTCTTTATCATATCCTTCTCTGTAGCGCACACGCTGTATGGTCTCGTCTAGGTTGTATGCCGTTCCGTCTGGGTACACGTCGATCAATTTAATCGTAAAATCTGTATCTTTTGCATTAGAAGAGACATAAAGTTCTGTTTCGATAAATCCACTTATTTCCATCCCTTCTGTCAATACATCTGTGGTGTACACCAATATATCTGCACGTTCTTCCATTTCTTGCTGATCAAAAGCACCACCTTCTACGGCATTTCCTGTGCAACAAACGTTGCCTCCTAAGGAGGTCACAGGATTCATAGGGTCATACACAAATGAATCTGGATTATCTTTCTTTGCTTTATTTGTATCCAAAGTTCCTTCCCCTATTAAACTATTGGCATTCCCTTTGCTGTTTAAAAAGTAGGTGGTCAAGTTTGCATCTGCAGGGGGCCATTGGGTCGCTGCTTGCCATTTGTTACTTCCCATAGTGTAATATTGAACTCGAGGAGTTTTCTCTTTAAAATCGTTCTTCTTGCCCTTAAGCCAGTAGTCCCACCAGCTGTAAATTTGCTCCTCATAATTAAGACGGGCATCTCCTACACTTCGTTCTCCAATTATTGTGTTTTTTGTAGCACGGGTGTAGCGACAATGCAATGTAGGTGCAATAACAAGATATTGATTGTCTCTCATTTCAAGGTCTTTCGTATTGTTCCGTACGTGATTAAATAAGCTCAGATTAGGAGTGATAGACACATCATACCAAGAGGCAAACCAGAAACTAGGTACGCCTATTTCCATATCGTCATGAAACAAACCACCCTCAAACCAAGCAGGATCATTTGGTTTGCGACGTACCATTTTGTCAAAAATCTCATGTTTGCCATTTACATTTTTTAAAATATCCTGAATGGGAAGATGGGCTAAAGTCTCTTTCATATCAAGCGGCGGATTTTCTGGCGCAAGATCATAAAATCGAGAAATCCGTATAAGATCTTCTTGCGTAGCACCTTCTGGGATTCTGGGTTTAAATTTATCGTGTTCCACTCCGTATAACCAAGAAAAGAATAATAATTGCTCCACACCGCCGCGGTACCAGTTTCCTTGTTCCATAATATTACCCACGCGACCTACCCCCGCACCAAAACCTTGTGGCACCATCGCGGCGTGAGATGGATGATCTAAGGCAGCAACAGCCATTTGCCATTCTGCAGTAGAAGAACACCCATAGGTTCCTATTTTTCCGTTAGACCACGTTTGCTCCTTCATCCATGTAAAAGCATCATAGCCATCGGTTAACGGCACGCCTAGAATATCCCAGGTGCCTTCAGAATAATAACGTCCTCGTTCATTTTGAACCACATAAGCATACCCTCTTTTTACCACTTCATACGCTTGCTCTGCCGTTCGTGTTCTTTGTTTGCCATCACCCCAAGAATTAAAATTATAAGGAGTACGCGAATATATAATAGGTACTTTCGTATCGCCTTTAGGTCTATATATGTCAGTTGCCAAACGAATCCCGTCACGCATAGGCATCATCACCTTTTGATTTACAATAGCGATTTCTCCTAGCTTTTCAAAAATATCTTGTTTTTCTATTGTAGACTCCTGCGCTAAAAAAGTTGGGCTAATTAAAAGTAATAAAGCTATAATAATGCTTCGAAAATATTTCATGAAAATGTCTGTTTGAATTACCTTATAAAGTTAATGAAAATTGATGTAATATTTTTTAACACATATAAACTCTTAGTATTTCAGAATAAAAAGTTCTGGTAATACAATTAATTCATGGAGTGCCAGTTTAAAAACGAATAAATCTATAGACTTCGGAAATAAGAATCTTGCCATTTCTGCATTACACGTATATCTAGCCACAACTTTAGTATCTTGTAAAAATAAATATGTGTTATGAAATTAAACTTAGTGTCCTGTGATGCTCAAAGGCCAGATAAAAGAGCGATTGCCAATTGTATTGTGGAGATTTCTTCAAATATGAATGCGTCTTTGGCAAACGAACTCACCGCGATACTCCTAGAAGGAGATGCCGTAGATATTGAGGTGGACGATAAAAACACCAGTTTTGCGCTAAGAGCATTGCGTAAACTTTCTGTTGATTATGAGATTGTAGCGTGATTTCTACCTATCAATAAAAAAACTACACTTTAAGAACTTTCAACACCAGTTTTTTCCTGTGGGCGTACTTTGTATTAAAGAATCAATCATACAGGCAGTACTGCCGGCTATATCATATGGCGGCTACTAATTGCGAAGTTCTAATTTCCTATTTAAGATTGATAAAGCTTCTTTATGAATCAATAGTCATCAGAGCAATGAGAAATAAGTATCTTAATTACCTACTCCTATTCTAAGAATTTGGCTTAAAAAAGTATCTTCGCGCGATGTGGATGTATTTAGGTTTATTAGCGGCATTATTTTTAGGGTTACACAACCTGTGTAAAAAACATGCTGTTCAAGATAATGAAGTGTTTCCAGTGCTTTTAGGCACCATTTCTAGTGGATTTTTATTTGTTTCCTTATTCTATGTATGGGCCCTTTTTTATCCTGAATATGCAGCAGAAAACGGCTATAGCTTTCAGGAAATTTCTTGGCAAACCCACGGCTTTATTTTTATAAAGTCTGCTATTATGGCTGGTTCTTGGATTTTAGCCTATCAAGCACTAAAACACCTACCGCTTACTATTGTAACCCCCATACGTTCAGCAGGTCCATTTTTCACCTTTATTGGTGCCATTATAATTTATAAAGAAAGTCCTAATCTTTACCAATGGCTTGGGTTCTTCTTGATTATATTTTCAGTGATTTTATATTCTAGAATTGGAAAAAAAGAAGGCATTCATTTCAAGCGTAATAAATGGATATTTGCAATTATTGGTGCCACATTTTTAGGTGCAACAAGTGGATTGTATGATAAATATTTAATACAGAGCTTACACTTAAACCCACAAACATTACAGTTTTGGTTTTGCCTTTATACGATACTAATATTACTCGTGATTCTGGCTATTACTTGGTTTCCGATTGCTGATAAACGAAGTGCGTTTAAATTTAGATGGTCGATTGTTGCTGTTGGTGTTTTGCTGCAAGCGGCAGATTATTTTTATTTTAAAGCTTTACAAGATCCTGAAGCACTTATTATGATTCTCTCTGCGATAAAACGGAGTCAGCTAATAATTGCTGTGGTTATTGGTGGCTTAGTGTTTAAGGAAAAAAATAAACGTCAAAAACTAATACCCCTAGTGGGGATTATGTTAGGTGTCTTTTTAATTTTGTATTCATAAACCTACCAATCAATAGGGAAATAATCCTTCAAGAACTTTCCACACCAGTGTTTCCCTGTGTTGATGCCATCTATTAAAGGATCCATCACACGCGCGGCACCATCTACTATATCTAGGGGTGGCTGAAAGTCGTGTACTTCTACTTTCTTTTTAGACAACTCGGCAGGATCTTCATCTGTGACCCAACCCGTATCAACGGCATTCATATAAATCCCTGACTTGGCAAAAGTAGCTGCAGAGGTATGTGTCAACATATTTAAAGCCGCCTTTGCCATATTTGTATGTGGGTGGCGGTCTTCTTTTTTGAAGCGGTGAAACTTACCTTCCATCGCAGAGACGTTGATAATATGCTTTTTACCGGTATTCTCTTTCATCATAACGTTAGACAAACGATTACACAAGACAAAAGGTGCTACAGCATTAACGAGCTGTACTTCTACCATTTCGGTGGTTTCTATTTCGCCTAGTTTTAAACGCCAGCTGTTAGTTTTTCTTAAATCTACTTGTTGTAAGTCTGCATCTAATTCTCCTTCTGGGAATACTTCTTCGGTCTGTAAGGTGTTATCAAAGCTGTACGGAATTTGAGACAACGCGGCTGAGTTACGCAAACCAATTCCCGGTTCTGGGCCGTGCCAAGTTACTGGGAGCACGTTATTTTTATTTGTTTTTGAATGCCCCACACTTAGGTTTGACAATTCTTCTAGACAGCTTTCATGATCTTTTAATAAAGGCTGTGCTAGTAATGGTAATTGGTCAATAGGGAGCTTTTCATTCTCCATTAAATGGAAATAAAAACCAGAAGGTCTTCGGACTGTTTGTGCAGCATTATTAATGAGAATATCTAAGCGATCGTATTTCTGCTCTATATAATTACAGAAAATCTCTACACTTGGGATATGACGTAAGTCTAATCCATGGATGTGCAAACGATCACTCCATTGTTTATAATCATCTTCTTTAGAAAAACGAATTGCAGAGTCTGCAGGAAAACGAGTAGTTGCCACCACGGTAGCGCCAGAGCGCAATAACATTAAAGTAATATGATAGCCTATTTTTAACCGAGAGCCTGTGATGACAGCCACTTGATTTTGTAAATCTGTGGTCTGAAAACGTTTTGTATAATTTAAATCGCCACAGTTCATACACATGGTATCATAAAAATGATGCAGTTTTGTGTATACTGTTTTACACACGTAGCAATTACGCGGTGATTCTAGTTCTGGGGTGTCTTTAGGCAACACTGCTGACGCTAATAACTTGGGCGCCACAAATAAGGCCGCTTCTCTGGCAGAGCGAATCCCCGTAGTTTTACGCGCGTGCTTATCTCGGGCAATCATCTTGCGCTTTGTCGCTTTTTTTGCGTCTTTACGCCTGCGTTTAAACTCGGCACGATTAGGTCTGGACAATGCGCCAGCCACTTTGTATAGGGCTACTCGTTGCGATTCAGGCAACTCGAAAAGTTGATCTGTATCTTCTACTAAGTGTTGAAGCATCCTGATACATGCGTCTATATCTAGTGCTGGTTTATCTGTGTTCATTGTATTTTTTCTTCTGAAATCTTCTGTGTTTATCCTCTGACTCTTTATTTAAAATCCATTAATTATTTAGAGAATTTTGAATAAACCACCCTTTAGACCTGAAGTCTCGGGAGAGATAAGTTTATTCGGTAATAAATCTAATTCAATTCTTTAAACCAATTATGAAGCCTTCGTATTTCCGAAGCAAAGATAATCACTCAAGCAAGAGCATAAAAACTGTAAACTAAAAAAGCCCGTCTATTAAGACGGGCTCTCTTGAAATATATAAGAATATATAATTAGATAACTTTTACGTTAACTGCATTTAATCCTTTGTTTCCTTCTTGTAGGTCAAATTCAACCTCGTCACCTTCTCTAATCTCATCGACTAATCCAGAAATGTGTACGAAATGATCTTTTTCAACTCCTTCTTCAGTGATGAATCCAAAACCTTTTGTGTCGTTGAAAAATTTTACTGTTCCTTTACTCATTGTAATGTAATTTAATTTATTAATAATAATTTATAGTTTGCAAAGATAATGCCATTAATTGTAGTAACCAATTAAACTTTCATTTTTTCTATAAGAATTACTTGAATAATAAAAATAGTATTGCCAATTTAGAAAAAGTGCTACAAATAACTGACCTTCTTACTAATTTTGAAGTGTCAAAAAAACAAACTGCGGTGGATTTATCAGAGAAGGATGCAGAAATTCAGTCTCTTAAAGATGGGCGGCAACGCTCCATAATGTATTGTACCATCGCTGTACACCGGCTAATCATTGTACTATCCATACGGCTGTATCCTCGGTATCTTTTTATACAAGGCACAAAGCGTAATATTGAAGAGGAACCAAATGTTTCAGAAGCTACTTATACCTTGATAAAAGATACCTATCACTGTGAGTATAGCGGTGAGATTACTGCGAAAAAAAAAGGAAGCTTAAAATTTATTTTATGAATGGGTTTAGCTAAGACACAAAAGAGCTTAATAAATTAGCCAATAAATTATTGTAATTTAAATTTAGCACCTTCTAGTATTCATATAATTTGTAATTTGTGAGGTGTTAAACTCTTTACAACCTATACTTTTATATGACATCATTTGAAGTACTTTCTTTATTTTCTGGTAGCGCCTTTATCTTCTATGGTATAAATTGTCTATTTACTAAAAAAATGTCCTTAGAATTTGAAAGATTTGGTATTCCGAAGTATTTAAAATTAACAGGAGTTTTGCAAATAGCAGGTGGGTTGAGCTTAGTCATAGGACTTTGGACCACCCCTCCCTTGGCTTTTATTGGCGCTGTAGGACTATCAATCTTAATGTTTATGGGCTTTTTCGTGCGGCTAAAAATAAAGGACAGTCTTTTGATATCTACGCCTGCACTTGCATTTGCCTTACTCAATGCATTTATAGCTTATAAGTATTTTCTTCTTCTAGACTATTAGAAATAATATATAACCAAACATAGCACTAAAAATAGGGCAGCCGGAAAAGACTTTAATAGTGGGTCTTTTATTTTTATGTGCATTATGATAGATCCCGTGAGCATTAAGGCAAGACCGATGGCAGCAGGGTCTCCTAATTCTAGAAACCAAATAGAGGCAATAAGTAATAAAGATAGACCTACTTTAATAAAGCCTACTAAATACAACATCCAAGAAGGTAAACCATACGCTTCAAATTCTTGTCTTATCGTTTGTGCTTTTCCTCCGCGCCATCTGGTAGGCTTATTATACTGAACAAGCCATACATTTAATAAACTTAAACTTACAATGAGCTTTATAATAATGAGTGCTATTTCCATAAATGATTATTTTTATTTTATTATGTATGTTGCGCTATTTGCTACCAAATAACTCCGTGTTCTATTCCTTTATAAAATTATAAATTTTTAACCTTGATTCAAAAATAGTTATAAAACTTTATACTAATATTATTAAGATGAAATTTATCATATAATTAGGGTTGACACGGTCACCAAAACGTTTACAACCTTTTATTCTCCCCATCCCCAAGGGGCATCTGGGGTTTTTATAGGTTTTGCAAGATCCATCACTACCTTAAAAACACGATCTGTTCCCAGACGTCGCAAATTGTAAGTGAAGGTTTTATCGTCAATAGTAATCCACCAAGCATTTGTTGCTGCGGCTGGTATTTGCTCTTGCGTATGCACATCTGCGGCAAACATTTGGATATCTGCTTTCCCTTGATTAGCAGCTGTACCGCCATAAAAGTTTACATCGTGTTCTGTTCCATCTTCATGACGATGATCGTGCTTTAATGATATGATTCCTTCATTCATAGTCAATACCCACGTTCTAGATTTATCATCACCCACAAAAAATGGAATTTTAATTTCGTTTTCAGAACAAGTTCGTAAATGCATTACCAGTTTCTTTCCACCAAAATCTTCATCTTTTTCTGGAAGTTCCAATGTCCCTCTATAGGCATTTCCGCAGTGTGATTTAAGTGTATTCCAAAACACGGTAGATGTGTTATTTTCTTGACTGATGCCTTGCATCGAGAAGAGTATCGTAAGTATGTATAAGAATTTTCTCATTGGTATTGCTATTTTAATTTATGTCAATTTTCAGTTTACAAGACTCACAAGTGTATGTATCACGCTTTACCGTAATCTTATCTAGCTTACGAGCGACGTTTTGCACAAAGTTGTTGTACGTCTCTTCACTTGGATTGCCGCCTTGGCCTTTCATAAATATATAATACTCGCCGTCCATTCTTGTTTCCCATAGCAATTAGGGCATACTCCTGCAGGCGCAGAACCTGTATCCAGGTTGGTTTCTTTCTTCTTAAAATAATCTTTTAAATTCTGTATAATACTCATAGACTAAGGTTAGTTAATATGAACGAGTTAAAGAATTAGATTAAGGCTACCAAATCCTAACCCGTTGTTCCTCTGTGCGATAATTGATCTCGCCTTCTTTTACGGCAAAGGCCTCATAAAACGGAGTAAAGTTCATTAATGGACCATTTACACGCCACATAGGTGGAGAATGCGGATCTGTAGTCACGTAGTTGCGTAAAAATTCGTCACGCATCTTTACACGCCAAATGCGAGCGATAGATAAAAAGAAACGTTGGTCCGGTGTATATCCACCAATCTCGGTGGCACCCTTTCCTTGATCTGTCATTTTAAAAGCGTCAAACGCAATAGCAATACCTCCATTATCTGCGGTGTTTTCTCCTACGGTGAGGGCTCCTTTTAATGGCACACTGTCCAGTACCGTGAAGTTTTCGTACTGCTCTATAATTTGTTGTGTTTTTGCCTTGAATTTGGTGTAATCTTCAGCCGTCCACCAATCAGTTACATTTCCGTCTTTATCGTATTGAGCTCCTTGATCATCAAATGCATGAGTAAACTCGTGACCTATCACCATTCCTATTCCGCCGTAATTAACAGCATCATCCGCATACAAATCAAAATAGGGTGCTTGCAGTATTCCCGCTGGAAATACAATTTCATTTAATGCTGGGTTATAATACGCAGTCACGGTAGAAGGTGTCGTATGCCACTCATCTCTGTTGGGCGCTTTATTAAGTTGGCGCAAGTCATAATCAAATTCACTTTTCCGAAGTGCCACTACATTTTCAAAGAATTCACTCCTGTTAATGGTCACGTCATAAGTTCTCCAAACATCTGGATAGCCTATTTTCTTGCTGATGGAAAACAATTTTTCCTTGGCTTTCACCTTGGTGCTATCACTCATCCAGTCGAGATTTTCAATACGTCTTTCTAGAGTCTTTTGAAAATTATTAACCAAATCTAAAGCACGTTCTTTGGCCTCTTCATTGAAGTATCGCTTTACGTATAGCTGTCCTAATTCAAAACCAATTTGCTGATCTACACGGCGCACCATTTGTTGTGCACGTGGTTGTTGCTCGCTTTGTCCAGAGAGCACTTTACCATATTTAAAAGAAGCATCTTGAAAAGGTTTGCTTAAAATATCATCGTGAGAACCAATAGAGTTGGCTTTTAAATAGAGCTTCCAATCCTCTAAAGAGACTGTCGTTAACATCGTATTCAGACTTGTGTAATATGCAGGTTGGCGCAAATCTAAGGAGTCTATATTCGCTCCTAGCCTTTTAAAAACGGTAGACCAAGGAATATTACCCTGGCTTTTAACTAAATCTGAAACCGCTATTTTATTATAGTTATCTTTAATACTACGTCGTTCAATACGAGTTTTATGAGATGCGGCAAGTTGTTTTTCTATGTTGTATACTACGAGTGCTTTTTTGGCTGCACCTTCTTCACCAGTCAATTCAAATAAAGCAGTTAAATATGTTTTATACGCTTTTTGAATTTTAATCATTGAAGCATCATCACCAAAATAGTAATCACGATCTGGTAATCCCAAGCCTGTTTGAGCGAGGTGTAAAATGTTTAGCGAACTGTTTTCCTGATCTGGAGAAACGTAAGGAGCCAGCATTGAATAATCGCCAGATTTTAATTGTACAGCAACAAACTCAAGCATTGCAGGAACATCTGCAATTTCTTTAATGCGATCTAAGATAGACTGGATAGGTTTGATCCCACGTCTGTTAATACTTACCGTGTCCATTCCAGATGCATAGAAGTCTCCTACGAGTTGCTCTGTGCTACCTGCGTTATGTTCCGCTTGTGAAACTTCGTCTAAGATATTTTGCAATAATATTTGCTGCGGAATGTTTAAAAATCGGTATGCGCCTACGCCCGCTTGGTCATCTGCTATTACTGCATTATCGTACCAATTCTTATTTACATGATTGTAGAAATTATCCCCAGGTTTTATGGAAGTATCAATGCCATCAAAAACCACAGGTTCTTGAGATTTATTTTCGGCTATTCTATCGATTGAAGTATTGTTTTTACAAGATGCTAAGGAGAGCACAATGAGTAAAAGCACGAATAGTTGTTTCATAACCTATTAATTTGGTTACTCAAAGATAGCGATTAAATGTTACTAGGTTTTAATTGCGATAGCTATACTTTCAACAAATCAATGGTGATTTCAATAAAAGTGTGAAGGACAAAGATAGATTCTAGAAGGACAACTAATGCTTCTTCTTTTTCTTCTTCTTTAAATCATCTTCATTGGGTGCCAATGTTTTAGGCTGTCCTAAATGATGTGCTAAAAGCTTATCTACCAATTCATCTTTCGTCAAATGATGAAAAATGGTCTTGATATCTGTTTTAAACGCTTCGGAAATATGCTGGTTTGGTTTTGTCTTAAATATTTGTTTTGCCCACAACTTAGCATTGTTTTCTTCTATAGACCAAGCGTCGGCCTTTGGCATTTCAGAAAAAGTAATCCCTAACTCATCCTCTAATTCTGGAATGTCTAGTACTTCATCTTGTTGGATAACGCTAAGTGAAAGCCCCTTCGCTCCAGCCCTTGCCGTACGACCACTTCTGTGCACGTATGCGTCAAAGGTGTCTGGTAAATGGTATTGCACCACATATTCAATTTCTTTTACATCTATACCACGCGCTGCAAGATCTGTTGCTACTAAGATGTTGATGTGCCCGGCTCTAAACTGATCCATAATACGATCGCGAATAGGTTGCGACAAACTACCGTGTAAAGCACCTGAAGAAAACTTATTAATGGCGAGGTTCTTAGCAAGCTTGTTTACAGCCGCTTTTGTTTTACAGAAAATGATTCCGCGCTGACCTTCTTTACTGGTTAAAAAGTGCATTAAAACATTCAGTTTCTCTTCTGGCTGAACGACTACATACTGGTGATCAATACCTTGATGTCCCAAAGTAGCCATGTCTACTTCTATATGTACTACCTTTTTTGCTAAGTAATTTTGCACTAATTGCTTTATCTCTCCAGACAAAGTAGCTGTGAACAGAAATGTTCTACGTTTATTGGGAAGCCCTTTTAAAATCGTATCTAATCCTTCTTTAAGAATAGTCACCATTTCATCAGCTTCATCTATAACTAAATAAGAAGCATTACTTAAAGCAACTGCTTTACGCTCCATAAGATCTATTAATCGACCTGGCGTGGCAACAATAATATGAGTAGGTTCTTTTAAGCGCTCTATTTGAGGTTTTATAGGAATCCCACCGCAAGTAGATGTGATAGAAATTTCTGGCTTGAACTTAGCAAAATCGGTGAGATTTTTATAAATCTGTTGGCCAAGTTCTCGCGTGGGTGCGAGCACGATGGCTTGAACATCATTATTTTCAACATTTATTTTTTGTAGTAATGGCAATCCAAAAGCCGCGGTTTTCCCAGTTCCAGTTTTAGCGATCCCTACAACATCTTCCATTTGGTTCAACACCACGGGAATAACCTTTGTTTGAATATCTGTAGGGATAGAAATAGCTAATGCTTTCAACCCTTTAACTAAGAATGAATCAACGCCTAAACTTTTAAATGTGTTTACCATAAATTGAGTGTGCTATATTAATTACCACCAAAGCTAAAAAATCATATCACCTAATGCATTCACATTTTGTGATATGAGATTTCTGTTTTTTTTGATTTTACAACCCTTAGGTTTATTCTAGGCTTCTTGGAGAATACGCTTAGACTTACGATACATAAATTTAGGGTAGATATTACGCTTAGCGTAACGATTTAAATTCCCAGCGTTATGCAATTTAAGATAGACAGGTTTTGTGATCCCAAAGTACTCATAAGTAGATCCGTCTGTAAAGGTAATCTCTAAAAGTAATCCCTTATGCTGATAATCTTGAATAGCACTATTTGTTATCGTTTCTGTATATACAGGAAGATTTTTTTCTTTTGTTTCTGGTGCCATACTTACTAAAAAATGATACCCATCGATGATCCTTCTACTTTGTATCTCTGCTTCTTCTTGCTTCGCGTCACCATCCTGAAATTTATCTGGATGCCATTCTTTTACAAGGTTGCGGTAACTCTTTTTTAAAGCTTTAAGGTCTAACTCCTTCTCCACTCCAAATAATTTTTTGTATTCGTTTATTCGTTTCATATTCAGATTATTAATAGGGCGCGAAAGTAGTCCTTTTTAATGGATAATTATAATGCTTTCTAAATAATGACTTAAGACCGCCTCGCTATAAGAAGTAAGACACAAGACTAAAATCATTAAATCAAAAGACCCCGCTATGCAGCAGGGCTATTTCAGTCACCTAAATAAAGGATTCACTATTTAACTAAAAAAGCCCATCCTACCGGATGGGCTTGCAAAAAAAATATCGGGATGCAATTAAACGACTTTTACGTTTACTGCGTTCATTCCTTTGTTTCCTTCTTGTAGGTCGAATGTTACTTCGTCACCCTCTCTAATCTCATCGATTAATCCAGAGATGTGTACGAAATGATCTTTCTCAACTCCTTCTTCAGTGATAAAACCGAAACCTTTGGTGTCGTTGAAAAATTTAACTGTTCCTTTACTCATTGTATTATAATTTAATTTATTAATAATCAGCAATATACAAATACGATGCCAATTATTAGGGTTCTTAATCTATTTATACACTAAAATATTAACAAACCCTTTGTTTACGAGGCTTCATTGCACTGTGAAATCTTCTAGTAAGGCATCTATACTAGGTTTTAGTTGTTTGAAAAAGTCTCACATAAGAGTACAAAAACGCTATTTTGCCCTTTTCATCTCCGGAGATATGGCGATTATGATTAATGAAATTCCAATATTAAAAGTACTAATCGGTTTAAATGACACTCCACTACTTTCTACAGAGAGAATATGTCCCAAATCATCCAAAATAAAAAGATTCAGTTCTGACCCACAAACCTACTTAAATGGACTCTTATAAATGAATAAATACAATTATAAGGAAAAGTACCAAAACCTAAACCTATCATTTATTTTCTGTAGGAAAAATCTTTTAATTATGGCTTAAATGTTAAAGTTTGTGTATTTAATCGACGTTATTTGCGTTTTAAGGATATATTTTGTAAAATTGAACTAATCATAAGGCCCCTAACTCTTTAAAAATCTATTATGCAGCGTACATTAAAATTTAATATTGTTATAGTTCTACTTTTATCGATTGTTCACATGGCAACATTTGCTCAAAAAAAGAACGATGAACAATATATAATAAGCGATGGTGTGAGTATAAAAAAATATCATGACCGTGATGCACTCAAAAACATGCATAAAGGTGATTTATTAAACTTATACCACGCACGTATTGAAATTATTATTAAAATATTACCGAACATCGCATTTGCAACTAAGCCAGGTGTAACCATGACTTCTCTTGGTATTCCAGACACTAAAGATAACCGCAAAGCTCTTAAAGAAAATATAGAAGCAACAACAACATATTTTGATAATACAATTGAGTTTCAAAATATTGTTCTTCCCTATTCAGACAAATCTAATCTTATTGCAGCGATCCTTTTTTATGAAGAAACATTAAAAGCATTACACACTTATAACGATTTCAATTAATGAGAATTAATACCTATTATTTTTAAATAAAAAAATTAAACACCTTTAAATACAACGAAAATATCTCAAAACCCACTCTTTATCTATATATTAAGTGCTTTAACGATAATATAGCGCTTTAGCTTGAGTATTAAAAAAAATAACAATTATGTTTATGAAATCATTTTGGATCGTAATCTTTTCATTTTTCAGCTGCTTTACTTTGTATGCGCAGCAGGAAAAAGGAATTTACGGATTAGAGAACTGGTTGGATATCTGGGCGGAATTCACTCCAGAATCTCAAGTATATAAAACACCCACTCAAATCCTTTCTGGGAATATTACGAGCGACACAAGGTTATCTAAAAAAGAAACATACCTGTTATTAGGAAACGTTTTCGTGACAGATAGCACCAGCTTAACTATTGAACCAGGAACTGTGATCCTAGGAGATTACAAATCGAAAGGTTCACTCATAGTTAGTAATGGCTCTAAAATTATTGCAATTGGCACACAAACAGATCCTATTATCTTTTCTTCTAGCAGACCACTTAAGAAAAAAGGCGATTGGGGTGGTATTTTTATATTAGGAAACGCTCCGCTGAATAAAATAGGAGAAGTACGGGAATTAGATTTTGGCTTAAACCCTATCGCACCAGAAATAATGAACTACGGAGGAAACGATATTGCAAGTGATTCTGGCGTAATCAAATATGTACGTATAGAATATGCAGGTAAGAGAACGAAGCAGTATGGATACTTTAATGGTCTCACATTAGCAGGTGTAGGAAATAAAACGGTGATAGAAAATGTAATGGTTACCTACTGCCTAGGTAATTCTTTCACTGTTATAGGAGGTGATACAAACTTATCAAGGCTTGTCGCTTTTAGATCATACGCCAATGATTTTATATTTAATAACGGTGCTCGGTCGCAACTCACAAATTCTTTAGCTGTCAAATCACCTTATTACACGAGTTCCGGTGTTGCCAGCAGCATATATTTAGCTTCCAACACTGCTGATGAGGACAAAATGGATCCCGAGAGAAGAAGAACCACATTAACCGCAGAAAATATTACGTTGCTTAACTTAAGTGATGATTTGAATACTGCTATAGAAATTGGCTTAGTGAAAGAGGCTCTATATGTTGAAAAGGGTACCTCCTTTTCAATTCAGAAAAGTGTGTTTTCTGGTTTTAGCCCCGCTGTTATTCTTTCAAGTGATATTGATATTGATACAAATAGTCTTAATAAGATGGAATTCAGCAATATGTATTTCAATAATTGTAAAGGAAATATTTTCACCAATGGAGAATCTAATAATGAAGATCTTGAAAATTGGTATGGGAATGGCCTTTTTAAAAATGTCTACTCAAAAGGAGCTGATTTTGAAACATTTATAGAACCTGTGAACATTCATAATCTGGACTTTAGATTACAAATCAACAAAATTATAGCAATTAACCTACTAGATGATGAATAGTAATAATGAGCTTTGGTTTCGTTTTGAAAGAACATTAGCCAATTTTTTAAACTAATTGAATGGTAAAAAATTTACTTCTTAATTTAACAGTAGGCATACTAAGTAGCATCAGTTTTTTATACACTAATACAGCGGAGGCGCAGATTGTTATTGGCGCTCCTAATTTAGGGTTTGGTCAAGCGTGTGCAAATGCAGATTTTAACACCTTTGAAACAGATTTCATATTCAGTCCTGAAAACGGTATCACCTCTGAAAATCAATTCAGTGTAGAGATGTCAAATTCTGATGGTGACTTTACAAATCCAACAGTGGTTTATACATCAAACCCTGGGGTAATTACCACATCTCCTGCTACTATAAGTTTTTCTATTCCAGAAACTACATCTGGCGAAAATTTTAAATTAAGAATTTTAAGCTCACATCCTTCAGTGACAAGTGCTCCTTCAGAAGTATTTACAGCATATTATAAATTACAAGACAGCCCTTTTACTATTAATAACCTAGTAGCAGACGCAAGTTTTTGCACTAATGGGAGTTTTCTTTTAACCATTGATCCTATTGGAGATGAAAACAATGATTCACCCTTAAACTACCCATCGTTAACCTATAATTGGTTTAAAGAAGTGGGGCCTACATCCTCTGTACTTGTTGGACAAGAAAACTCATTAAGCATCACTGAAGAAGGAACCTACCTTGTAGAAACCAATTATGGCAACTGTACTTCAGATTCTTTTTCTAACCGTGTTACTGTGACCCAAGCTACTTCTGGCGAGAGTGGCAACGCGACAATCATTTCTAGTCTAGGAAATCCATTTTGTGCGAGCGATGGTCCTACTACATTATCTACAATTGCAGGAAATAGTTATGCTTGGTTTAAAGATGGAACTCCTATAAACGGAGCATCTAGCCAGACTTATGAAACAGCGGTGACAGGTGAATATTCTGTTGTGGTTAGCTTCGGAAATTGTCAAGCTACAGGTACTATAGATTTACAATCTGGAGGCTTTACTTCAAGTATTAATATTTCAGAAGTAAATGAAATGGAAGCTGGAGAAACGCTTACAGTTGAAGTGATAACTAACGCCATCAACCCAACATTTGAATGGTTCTATAACGACGAAATTATCCCTAGTGCTTCACAAAATACATTAAACGTTACAGAATTTGGGGCTTATCGCGTGCTTGTAACTCAAACCAATGAATGCGAGATGACTCGCGAACACCTGTTTCAGGTAATTGAATTAATTGATCTGTTTCCTGAAGTTGACCTCATCCCAAATTTAATAAGCCCTAATGGGGATGGAATAAATGATACGTGGGTAATTCCGACAAAATACGTGAGCGGTACTAATACAGAAATTATGATTCTCAGCAAACGGGGTGAGTCCGTATTTAGCACGACCGATTACCAAAACAATTGGCCGACAGACTTGAGTGAGCTACAAGATAAAGGTGCTCTATATTACTACATTATTGTTCCTGAGAATCAGGAAATAAAAAAAGGATCTATAACCATTATTAAATAAAGTGAAAACTGCAATTAACTTTTTCGTACTATTATTCTGTGTAACACAGATTACCTACTCTCAAACCGAGAATGGGGCTGTTGCGCTTGACATACCTGCAAGAAACTCTTTGATGTTTAATAGGTTCTTAGAAAACCCAACTTTTAGTTTTGTGAGAGAACAAAACAAATATATTTCAGCAACAAATAAAAGAGAATTGTTAGATGTTGAAGATGCTCCTTCTACTTACCTCTTTAACTTCTCTGGTAGAGTACAAGAAAATATAGGTGCAGGTATTGCTGTATTTCAAAAGGACTTTGGAGTCTTATCAACCTTTGGTGGGATCGTAAATTTTGCATACAACATAAGAATACAAGAAGATAGTAATCTAACGTTCGCTACAAATGTGGGCGCATATAAAAGCGGTATCAATGCAGGTAATGTGAATATAAATTTTCAAGACCCAGCGCTAGATAATGTACCATCAAGCTTTCTTGTTACTGCAAGTCCTAGTATAAATTATGGAACTGGGTATATGGATTTCGGATTAACGCTATCTAATGTGACAACTTATAACTTTAAGATATCTACACTTCTTGAAGAGAATGCAGAAAAAGGAATTCAAGGTCATATAATGTATACTGGGTATTTAGGTGGGTATGGCTTCTTTGGAGAAAGTAGATTTTCAGCACTTGGAAAAACAGAATTTCAAAAAGATGACAATATAATTTCAGGAATGTTAATGCTTACTGTACCTAAAGGAATCTGGGCGCAAGTAGGATACAATACTATATATGGTGCTTCTGTAGGAATTGGAGTCAATCTAACACCCCAACTAGCTATCGAGTACAATTATGAAAAGCCATTCATTGGACTGTCAGAGTTAGGGTCTGCACACGAGATTACACTCGCTTACAGATTTAAGAATAGTAATTATTATGATTATAGTCGTGATGATGAAATGGCTGGACTCATTATGCCCGGAACTGGAAGAAAGAAAAAAACTACGAAAAAGGCAGTCGTTGCTAAAGTAGAACAACAAGCGGCAGTTAAAGCACAAGAAGAAGCTGAAAAGGCTTTAAATGAAATAGAAGCAAACATAGGCGCAGATACGCGAACAAAACTTGCAGAAGAAAAGAAAGCAGAAGCAAAAGTAGCAGTAGACGAACGTGATAGAATCGCCGAAGAAAATCTAGCAACAACTGTAAACGAGGAAGACAGAATAGCAGCAGAAAACAGAGCAATAGCAGATGCTGCCGAATTAGAAAGAATCGCAGCAGAAGAGAAAGTAAAAGCCGACGATGCAGAACGTAAAAGAATCGCAGCTGAAGAGAAAGCGAAAGCTGATGATGCAGAACGTGCAAGAATAGCTGCAGAGAATAAAGCAATAGCAGACGCAGCTGAGTTAAAAAGAATTGCGGTAGAAAATCAAGCTATTGAAGACGCAGCTGAGTTAGAAAGCATAGTAACAGAAGAAAAAAGAGAAGCAGCTATCAGTAATCCTATTGATGCTATAGGGCAAGAAATGACTGCACTCACGCTACGTACAGAACAATTAATGACAACACAGGAAAGCACCATGGAAGCGCTGAATGAAGCGATAGAAAGTAAAAATAAAGATTTAAAAGATTTACGTGAAGAGAATGACTTCAGTGAGCAAGGAATTTTTGTAACCCCAAAGCCATTTAAAAGTGTTACTGCAGAAAATCAAGCTATTGAAGCCTTAAAGTTAAATATAGAAGAAATGATTGCCGAACAGGGCAGAGAAATTTCTGTACTTGAAGATCTATATTCAAAACGTGTAAAAGAAGTATCTGACAGAAAAGACGAAACCAATAACTATTTTAAAAATAGAATTGACGAGTTAAAGAACGAACAAATTGCTACAGAAAGATCAAGAGTTTATTTGCTTTCTACACTAAAAGAAATAAATGAAGCCACTGTCATTGAAAGAAAAAGAAGAATAAAAAAGGCTTCTTATACGAATGAGTCTGATAGGTTTACTCAAGATAAAGCTAAGCTAGGTTTCATTAAGAGGAACACAGTATTGCTAACTACACCGCTTGGTGTTGAGGCATTTGATTTTGGAGAAGAAAGAAATACTAACATTCAGATTCTTAAAAGTGTAGCAAACACAGAGAACGGATTCTATGTAATTATTGCGGTTCATAACAGTGTCATTAAAAGAGATGACTTCTTGACTAAAGCAGTTGCATCTGGCTCAAAGGATATTGACTTCTTCTATAATGTAAATACAAGTAGATATTACATCTATACAGAACGATATGATTCACTGCAGCAAGCGAATCAAGCTTTAGATAATCAAACAGATACTATGTATAATTTAAAAACATCAATAGTGAAAATAGAAAATTAATAAACGCATACCATTAATAAAGTCCCCGCCTCCTAATGTTATGATTCTGGGAGAATTTAGAATCGCATAACTCAGTTATTATGAACAAGCTAAATATAAAAAGAATTTTAATAATTCTTATCTTACTAATACCTACCCTACAGGCATTTGCCCAAAATTATGTGCCATTCACACCTAGGTTTGACCAAGATCTCAAAGGTGATATTGTATTAATAGGAAATAATATTCTCGGGCCAGATAACAATCCTTTCAATAATGATAATGTATATAATCACAATGTGGATATGCAATACATCAATATTGATGGAGACGCATCTACTTTTAGTTCATCAAGTGCAGACCTAGAAATTCCAAATCCAGACTGTTACGTAATACGCTATGCAGGCCTCTACTGGGGAGCAGTTACAGATGGAGACGAACCCATTAGGGAAGTAAAATTTAAAGGCCCAACAGGTGCATATAATGATATTACAGGTACTTTAATATTTGAAGCAAACGGTACCTCTGTTGATGGTGGTAATAGTTTTCCATACGCTTGTTTCGCAGATGTTACGAGTATAGTAAGTGCCTTTGCTGGTAATGATCTTGGAACCTACACCGTGGCAAATGTTTCTAGTGCGCTTGGGGAGACTTCAACTTTTAATCCATATAACGGAACCGGATATTCCTCGGGATGGTCGCTGTTTGTAGTGTATGAAGATCCTACTTTACCTGGAAAATCAATTACTAGTTTTGATGGTTTTAGTGCTATTAGTTTAGCTAATAATGCAAATGTAGACGTACCCGTTTCTGGTTTTAGAACGGTACCTGCTCCTGCTCCAGTGAGAGCTAATTTTGCTTTTGCCGCGCTAGAAGGAGATAAGCCTATTCTTGGTGATAGATTAAAAATAAATGGCACTGACCTTTCGACATTAGACCGCCAGGCAAGTAACTTTTTCAATAGTTCAGTAACACAATTAACCGCACTACCTGTAAACAACAGAAATCCTAATAGCACTAATACATTAGGTTTTGATACCGGAGTCATGCAAGTTCCCAATCCAGGGAATACCGTGATTGCTAATGATGCAACCTCAGCCACCGTGAGTTTAGAGACAGGTGGAGATACATATTTTCCATACTTCTTTGCTTTTGCTGTGGAAATTATAGAACCAGACATTCTCCTAACAAAAATTGTAGAAGATGAGTTTGGAAATAATATAGGTGGCCAAGTAGTGGGTCTTGGACAAGATTTAAATTACGTTATTGGCTTTCAAAATGTGGGAAATGATGATGCGACAAACTTGACAATTCGTGATATACTACCCATCAATATCATTTTTGATTATCCTGCTGGACTCACACTTCCCGCTGGCGTTAGCATATTGAGTTATAATGTTCCTACTCGAGAAATCATTTTTGGTATTGAAGATTATTTAGTAGAAGAAAATGATCCTACCTATGAAATTAGAATTGAAGCTCAGGTCGTAGATTCCTGCCAACAATTAGCAGATTCATGTTCTAACATTATTAACAACCAAGCATTCGCAACATATCAAGGAACGCTGAACCCTACTTTTATTATTACCGATGACCCTAGTTATAGCACGAACACTGGATGTTTAATCTCGCCACAAGCAACGAACTTTCTAGCAGATCTTGATGATTGTATTTTTCTTCAGAATGAAACATTATGTGGTGATAGTTTACAGTTAACAGCTGCAGACGGATACGATACGTATTCCTGGTCTACGAGCCCAACAGGTACTCCTGTGATAGGAACAACACAAACGATCACCGTGACAGCTACTGGCACCTATTATTCATTTAACACGGCGATTGCCCCTTGCCAGTCTATTGTGGAACAATTTGACATTGAGCTATATGGCGGAAACATTACAAACCCTGTCATTCCATATGCAGATGAAGTTGTAATTTGTCCAGATGACGGAAAAGAATTACCTAATATATTTTTATGTGGAGAAAACGCCTTTAGAGAAATCGAAACTGATATCGATGGAGCCATTTCTATCATTTGGGAAAAATTAGATGAGTCTAGTTGTGCACCTGTTGGAAATACAGATTGTGCAAATGAAAATAACGCGTGTACCTGGGACCAAGTAGGCACAGGACCTGACTTTATTGCCAATGTCTCAGGACAATACAGACTTACCATTAACTACCAAGGAGGGTGTTTTAATCAGTTTTATTTTAATGTATATCAAAACCTCCTTGATCCTAACGTAACCATAGCAGATATCATCTGTACCACCCCAGGAAGTATTACTGTAAATAATGTTCCTAGTGGTTATGAATATAGCTTGGATGGTGCCAACTGGCAAGCAAGTAATGTCTTTACAATTAATACTGCAGGAATATATACCGTGTATATTCAACAAGTGGGAGTACCTACAAATGCCTGTGTATTTACTATACCAGATGTTTTAGTTAGAGAACGCGATTTTACAGTTTCTACTACTATTGAACAGCCCCTGTGTAATGGCGACAAAGGTTCTATTTATTTGGCTGCTAACGATGTTGAACCACAATACTTCTTTGCCATATATCAAGGTGGAACTTTAGTAAATAGTGTAGGTCCAATTTTAGAAAACAACTATTCTTTTGAAAATCTAAATCCAGGTACATACACCGTAACGGTAGAAACCGAAGACGGGTGTATGTATATAGAAGATGTTATTATTATCGAGCCACCATTACTTACGGTAACTGCGGCTATCACCATACCACTAACTTGTGATGATGGTGAGATTACCATCTATCCGCAAGGAGGAACGGCTCCCTATTTCTATTTTATAAATAGTACTACAGTTTTTCAAACTGTTCCAGAATACATAGTGACTGCACCTGGTGTTTATAATATCACCGTAGTAGATTCTAATAACTGTAGCGCAGAAACCACAATCACTGTGGAAGCTACGCTACCACCAGAATTCACTGTCACTAAAACAGATATTTTATGTAATGGCGACGGCAATGGAACGATCACTTTTAATGTAACTAACCCGAATGGGAATAGTCTTCAATATAGTATTAATGGAGGATTCTCTTATAGTGCCTCACCCGTGTTTACAGGGCTTGCAGCAGGTAATTATAGTGCGGTAGTTCAATACATTACTGGACCATCCGTATGTGTATCAGACGCTCAAAGTATCACCATTGATGAAAATACAGCAATAGATGGTGAAGCAGAATTAGTAGCTCCATATACTTGTACTTCAACAGGTTCTATTACGGTGGTTAATGTTACTGGTGGGACTGCTCCTTATATGCACAGTTTAGATGGCATTAATTTTCAAATGAGTCCTACATTTACTGGTTTGACTCCAGGAACTTATACGGTTATCATTAAAGATGCAAACGATTGTACGTTTACTACAAACGAGGTTGTGATTTTGCAATTAGATCCACCTACAGATTTACAATTTAGTAATACTCCTTTAACTTGTCCAGACAATACGACGACGATTACCATTACTGGAACTACAGGTGGCGTTCCACCTTTAGAATACCAAATAATAGCTCCAGCAGGAGCGGCAACTCCGTATCAAACTTCAAACGTTTTTCCAGGATTAGCACCAGATATTTATACTTTTCAAGTTATTGATGCTAATGAGTGTGTATACACAGAATCGTATGCAGTAGCACCATTACCTACTATATCAATAATTAGCGATACCATTGCAAACGTAAGTTGTGTAGGAGATGCAGATGGATTAGTTCAATTTATCGTTTCTGGAACAACCACTTTTGGATATACTATTAACGGAGGTACACCTATGATAGGAACATCACCTATTCTATTAACAGGATTACCAGCAGATGTCTACACAATAGTTGTAACAGATACAGTAACAAATTGTGAAGCAACAGCAACGGCAACAGTAGAAGAACCAACAGATCCATTAATGATCACTGTAGATACGTCACCAATTACCTGTATAGGTAGTGGTAGTGCAGTTATTAACGCAACAGGTGGATGGGGAAATTATAATTATACCCTAACACTTCCAGACACTACAACCTTACCTACGCAGACGACTAATACCTTTACAAATCTTACACAAAGTGGGACGTATACCATCACTGTAGAAGATTTAAACGGTTGTATTATTTCAGAAACATTTGATCTTACAATACCTAATCCACCAGTGGCTAACATAAGTGTGACTTCAGATATTTGTTATGATACAGATAATGGCGCAACGATTGAAGTTACAGTAACTTCAGGTGAAGCTCCGTTTGAGTTTAGTTTGAATGGAGGTCCATTTCAATCTAGTAATGTCTTTGCAAATTTAGTTCCGGGAACCTACACTATTACAGTGAGAGATGCCTTTGGCTGTGAAACGATCTTGCCTGCTCAAATAATTGCACCACAATTAATTGTGAATGCGGTGTTGACAAAAGATTTAGATTGTACGACTTCGCCAGATGCAATTATAACAGGAACAATCGAAGGAGGAACTGCACCTTTTAATTATGCGGTTTCAATTAACGGCGCTCCATTCGCACCTTTGGGAGCTACAGGAACTCCATTTACCTATACTACAGGAACAGATGGAACGTATCAATTTGAAATTACAGATGCTAATGGATGTGTTGCTACTTCACAAATAATAACCGTGAATCCTATTACATTCCCAGCAATAAGTGCGCTTTTAGAAACACAACCTATTCTTTGTAACGGTGATGAAAACGGAGCGATTTCAATTACTATTGATCCAACAACGGGTACTCCCCCATTTGTCATCAATGTAAATAATGATACAACAGGAACTGACTACGGAACACAAACTACTGGATTAGCTGCTGGAACATACACTGTAACTATTACAGATGCAAATTCTTGTTCGGCAACTGAAATAATCACTATCAACCAACCGGACCCAATTATTGTGGACTTTGATACAATAGATATCACCTGTGAAGCCGGTGGAGTTTCGCAAGGATCTATTATCATCAATAGTGTGACTGGTGGCATACCGCCTTACAATTATTTTGTAACCGGCTCAAACGGATATTCAGCATCAGAATTTAATGCAACCGGTTCAACATCAGTGACGTTTGACGTTGTCGATTTTGGATTGTATGAAATAAATGTGGTCGATGTTAACGGATGTTCTGTATTAGTACAGGATATATTAATAGCTTCTCCACCCGATGATTTAGATATTGATATAAACACTACGGTAGATTGTACTGCAGGTGGTGAGGCCGTGGTGACGGTGAGTTCTACACTGGGTAGTATGGGGCCCTTTCATTTTGCTATTTACCAAGGTCCAGGAACAGTATATCCATTACCAGCAGGGGCTTGGTTACCAGAAAACCCACCAGGGAGTCAATCCACCATATTTTCAAACTTAACTCCAGATGTTACATATACTTTCATAGTATACGATGAATCTACAATGTGTAGTTATTATGAACCAGCAACAACGCCTATTCCTACTAACACGACATTAACGTTAAGCGCTGTAAGCTCAGACAATGTAACCTGTACAGGAAGTGATGACGGTGACGTATCTTTTACTGTAAACAGTACCTATGGCGCTCCAGTAAACGTAACGTATGAGATCTTTGATTCTCTTTCTCAAGTTTCAACAACCATATCTGGTGTAGGCACGGTGCCTGCTGGAGGATCTCTTGTTGTTTCAGATTTAGGACCATTACCTTTCGGAACCTACTATGTATTGATCGAAGAAACGACAGGACCTAACGCAGGTTGTGGTGTAGTAACTGCGTCATTCTCAATTACAGAATCTGCTATTCTATTAAGTATAACAGCTTCCGTAGATCAAAACGCGAACTGTAACCCATTGTCAGGAGTGGTAAGTGCCATAGCCCAAAATGGAACAGCTCCTTATCTATATCAAATAACAACAACTCCTGCAGCACCAATTGCAACAGATCCTGCTTGGGCAACACCGAGTACTTTTAATGTAGATGCCGGCTCTTATTATGTACACGCCTTAGATGCATATGGATGTATTGTGACAAGTCCTGTGCAAGTGGTTCCGTTGGATGCCTCTCCAGAAATAGCGGCGATAGCAACCAATGAATGTACCGCTAGTGAAGGTAATTTTGTAATCGATGTTACGCTCATTACAGCCGGAACTCCACCTTATAGCATAAGTGTAGATGGCGGCGCGTTTCAGACTCAAAGTCTGCCGTTTACGATTTCGAATGTATCAAGTGGGACACACACTATAGAAGTAAATGATCTTAATGGCTGCGGAAATAGTATCGTCGTGGAGATTGCTCCACCATTGGGAGTAAGCCCAGTCGTTACTGCATTACCTAGTTGTGCAGACGACGATGGAGAAATCACCGTAACAGCAACTGGAGGAACAGGAAACTACGCGTATACAATAGCGCCAAATCCACCTTCTATTGTCTTAACTACAAACATATTTTCTGGAGTACCTTCAGGAACCTATACAGTTACAGTAACCGATACTGTTACGATGTGTACTGAAGATGTACAAGTAACTTTAGAAGATGCGACTCCAGTAATTTTTACTACGGAAGTAACAAACGTAAGTTGTAATGGCGATAGTGATGGAACGATTACGGTGATATTACCACCGAGTAATGATAACCCTATCTACACCTACGAGATTATAGCACCCATCGTAGTACCTGCACAAACTGAAAATGTTTTTACGGGACTTCCTATGGGAACGTATACTGTACAAGTAACCTCTGGAAGAGATTGTGTATTAATACAAGACGTCACTATTACCGAGCCACCATTACTAGAGGTTTCGGCAGTAGCAACTACATTTTCTTGTGATGCAGATAACATTGTTTCTATGGTTACGATTACGCTAACAGAAACAGGCGGAACCTCAGGATATACGTATAGTATAAACGGGATCAATTATTTCAGTTCAAATATATTTGAAGTAACAGATACAGGCGCAACTCAAAATATTACGGTATACGTAACGGATGCAAATGGATGTACTGCGACTAACACGGTTGTCATTGACCCATTGCCTACTATTACGGTAGCGGCTTTTACCATTGCGACTCCTATTGACTGTAATCAGACTGGAACGGTGACTATAACAGTAACCGGAGGCTCTGGAAACTTTACGTATCAAATATTACCAGATGGCCTGCCACAGGCGTCAAACACTTTTGATATTACTGGACCAGGAACCTATTATTTCCAAATTAACGATACAGATACAGATTGTTATTTCTTAACAGAGCCATTTATAGTTGCTCCATTTGATACTATTGAAGCTGTACTGGTAGCGACCCAAGCGAATGATTGTTTTGGCGACTTGAATGGTGAGATGCAATTAACTGTTAATGGGTACACTGGAGTCTACACGTATCAATTGGTAGATGAGATTGGAACTCCTATAGGTGGGACAGTTGCTGTGAACACTTCAACAAATCCGCAGATTATTACAGGCTTAGCTTCTGGAAATTATTCAGTTATTATTGTCGAAACGGAAACGCCGTTTTGTACCACGACGGCTAACGTTGTAAATATCGGGACGCCACAAAGTGCTTTAGTCTTAACTATTTCAGAAACATCAAATGTTACCTGTGATAACGATCAAGGTACCTTAACGGCTATTGCCGCTGGAGGTATAAGCCCGTATGAATTTGAATTAACCGGAGCTGCAACGGTACCTTATTCATTTGATAATGTATTTACAAATTTAGCCGCAGGAACCTACACCATAAATGCTAGAGATGCAAATGGTTGTATTGAAACAGAAACGACCACACTTATAGCCCCTACGCCTATAAGTGCAGATATTGCTGCAGATACAACACTATTGAAATGTTTTGGAGATCAAGATGCCGTTTTAACTGTGAGTAATGTATTAGGAGGGCAAGGTGCCGACTACCTCTACACACTTAACACAATTACACCAGTATCTGCAAGCTCTGGACCACAGGCTTCAAATGTTTTTGAAAACCTAGGAGCTGGAACATATTCTGTAACTATTACAGACGGGCTAGAATGTTCGTTCACTACAATAGAAATTACAATTAATCAACCTGACCCGGTTGTCGTGAGTTTAATTGCTGCTTCTACCCCAACCTGCGAAATAGATGCTACACTTACTTTAAATGCTACAGGAGGAACTGGAGACTATGAGTATAGTGATAACGATACATTCATCCCTATTCTGGGGACGTTTACAACTTTGATAACATTCCCGGTGACAGATGGTGTTTATGAATATTATGTGAGAGATGCCAATGGATGTGTCGCATTTGTTTCTAATGAAATTACAATCGATCCACTGCCTGAACTTGAAATAACGTTAGTTTCTGAAAACCCAGAAATTAACTGTACTGGTGATAACACAGGAACTATTCAAGCTACAGCTTCTGGTGGCCTTGGTAACTATGTCTATGTTTTACAAGATACAAGTGGCGCTACAATTCCTGCAACTCAAACTACCCCAGGTATCTTTACAAGCTTAACAGCTGGAACGTATGTGGTGTACGTGGAGAGTGGTGATTGTGATGCTATTTCCGCAGCTATAGAAATTACAGAACCTGATACCACTTTAAGCGCTACGTATGAGTTAAGTGATGTGACTTGTAATGGCGAAGATGATGGAAGTATCGAGGTTTTTGCGGAAGGTGGAACTGGGATTATTCAATATGCTATTTCTCCACAATTGAGTCAATTTTTTGAAATGGGTGTATTTGAAAACCTAGCTCCTGGAGTGTATGATGTGATCGTGCAAGATGAACTGGGTTGTTTCTTAATCTTCGATTTTGAAGTTATGGAACCATTAGTTGTTATTATCACAATTATACCAGACTCGATCATTCCAGAAATCTGTGAAGGTGACGCTGATGGATCTTTCAGCATTGAAGTTGAAGGAGGAACGTTACCATACAGCGTGAGCTTAGACGATGGCGCGCACGTATTAGGCTCAGCTGATCAAACCATATTTGATTTTGAAAATCTAGGTGGCGGAGTTCACACAGTTCATGTGATTGATAGTTCTGGCTGTGAGTCTGAATGGAGTATACCATTTCCAGATTCTGTATTTATTGACCCAATGTTTGTTATTGAATATGTATGTGTAAATAATCAAACTGAAAACATCGTGACGGTTACCATTGATGATAGTATCGTTGACACAACACAATTAGAATATTCATTAAATGACGGGCCTTATCAAAGCAGTAATACTTTTGTAAACCTACCTCCAAGTACTGACAACTTTTTTACGGTACAGCATTCGAACGGATGTATCCAAATGACTGCGTTTTTTGATATCCAGAGTTTTACTCCACTTTCAATAGAATTAAGTGAGGGAGACTTAAATGAAATTATTGCTACTGCTGCAGGTGGTACTGGAGTATATCAATTTACATTGAATGATGAAGATTATGGAAGTAATAATACTTTTATCATCGAAGAATCTGGCGTCTTTAATATAACGGTTACAGATAGCAGCGGTTGTTCTGTGTCTGCAACTATAGAAAAAGAATTTATTGAAATCTGTATCCCCAACTATTTTACACCTAACGGTGATGGCGTTGCCGATTACTGGTTTCCCGGATGTGCTGGAAATTACCCTAACCTCCACTTCTCAGTTTTTGATAGATATGGACGTAAGGTGGCATATTTACGCGCAGGACAATACTGGGATGGCAACTACAATAATGCCGAGCTTCCTACTGGAGATTACTGGTATGTAGTCCAACTAGGCACAGAAAATGATCGTGAGTTTGTTGGTCATTTTACCCTGTATAGATAGAACAAACAGAATTTGAATCCCCCAAATAAATTTAATCCTATGAGAAATCTACTTAAAATATTCCTGCTGATTGTGTTTGCACAGTCTTCCGCTCAAGAACTTAACTTACCCGTATTTACACAATACTTAGCAGATAATGATTTTGTTGTTTCTCCAACTTTTGCTGGAATAGGTGATAATTTTAGGATACGTGCTAATGGTTTGATGCAGTGGGTTGGGATTAAAAACGCCCCGCAAAATCAAGCTGTCTATGCAGATATACGAATGGCAAATAATTCTGGAGTTGGTGTCTCTGCATTCAACGATAGTAATGGAAATACACGACAACAAGGAATAAAATTTAGCTACGCACATCATTTAATATTAGATTATAAGACAGAACAGTATTTATCATTTGGGATTTCTTTTAATGTAAACAGTTTTAGATTAGCGATAGAGAACTTTGACCCTACTTTTGACGATCCTATTATAGACCCTAGTATTACAGATGATAGATCGATTACTAATAATAACTTTGATGTGGGAGCATTATACAGAATCGATCGTTTCTGGTTGAGTGCAAATGCAAATAACATTCTGCAAAAGGAAACAAATAATTTTGCGGGTTTAGAACCTAACGCCCTACTCAACCTGCAGTTTTACTCAGGATATTCTGTGCCAACTAAAAATTACTCAGAGATTGAACCATCTATCTATTATCAATTGTTTGCTAGTGATGGAAGGTCAAGTACAGATGTAAACATTAAGTATAGAAAATATAATAGAGATAATGACTTCTATTGGATAGGAGCTTCTTATAGATTTTTAAATGATCAGTTTATGAATCCTTTAAATATAGGTCCAATGGTAGGAGTGAAAAAGAATATCTTTTATTTTTCTTATGCCTATCAATTAACACTTAATGACTTAACCGGTTTTAATACGGGTACCCACGCAGTCACTATAGGGTTTGATTTGATACAAGAACTTAGTGATTGTCCTTGTACTAAAGGGAAATACAAATTAGGAAATAGATTGTGGCAGTAGACCATGTCAACCTAACACAAAAGAATACCGTGTTAGCTAGATTAAAATTAAAAAAGCTTTCAAATATCCAATAGATACTTGAAAGCTTTTTGATTTGTGTGTAATCGCTTCTATAAAATAAATATTATTTTACTAAGGTCACTTTCACGGCATTCATTCCGCGTTGTCCTTTTTCTAGTTCAAAAGAAACTAAGTTGCCTTCCGTGATATCATCCTTAAGACCACTTACGTGACAAAAGTATTTTTGCTTATCAACACCATCGATGATAAACCCAAATCCTTTAGAAGAATCATAGAAATCCACTGTACCTGTTCTTACTGGGTCAAATGCTTCTCTTTCTCCTTCTGGAGTTTTTGGAATACCAAGAATAATATCTTCTGCCTCGATCTCTACTTTTAAATCTGGATCTGGTGGAGTATCAACTAAATTCCCCATATGGTCTACATATGCAAATTCAATTCCACTGCCTCCAGTTGCTTCTCTATCAGCCTTTCGAGCATCCATTTTCTTCTTCTTGTCTTCACGCTTTTTTAAGCGCTTCTTTTCTTTTTCGTTTTTACTAAAAGTTTGTTGTGATTTTGCCATTAATGCTTTTAAAATTATTTCGCTCAATATATAGTATTATAATAATAAAAGCAATTTTTATTATTATAAAAATGAAAAATGTTATTAATTAATCTAAAAAAGACTTTTTAAGCGTTTTTAAGGCTCTATCTCTAGCTTATACCCTACGCCATGAACGTTTACTATTTTTAAACTTTCATCACTTTTTAGTTTCTTCCGAAGCTTAGAAATATATGTATCGAGACTTCGCCCTACAATTACTCCTTGATCTTCCCATATCTGCTTTGCTAGATCTTCACGCTTGACAATCTGATTTACGTTAGTGACTAAAATTTCAAGCAACTCGCATTCTTTTCTTGATAATGGAATTTCCGTAGCCGCCTTTACTAGTTTGTTTTGATCTGGATAGAAGTAAAAGCTTCCTAAGATAGTAGCGTTCATTCCTCCTGTAGCATTCTTACTTGAGTGAAATCTGCTATAAAAAACAAAACCTAGAAATGCCAACACTAAAGAAACAAGCAGATAAAACAGTGGACTATTCTGTGTCTCAGCAATATCACTATTTAAAAAGTTAAAATGAATAGTATAACAAGATTGTGGTAACAATCTACCGCCACAGGGTATAATACTGTGATGCTTCTCATTTCGCAATAGATAACTGTAGCCAACTTCTCCGTCGCTACATTGTATCACTTCTACTTTATAGGCTCGAGGCAATCCTGCCTTTTCAATATTTAATGCCAACGCATTATGTAAATCTGTAGGGTCAAATGAAAGCGGATACTCAAAAGAAAGCTGATAGGTATTTGCAGAAATTTGCACAACAGGCATTACTACAGAAGTAGTATCTCCTTGCGATATTAACACTTCATTCCCTACGGCACGCAAAGCGACCTTTGTTCTACCCGCTACGTCGTCTGTATCAACCTGAGTCGTACAAGAAAAACTGAGCAACAGCAGTACTGCGAAAATTATAATAAGGTGGTACTGGTTCTTTTTCATCATTGATTGAACTCCTTTGGACTTTATGTTTTTAGGCAATCCTTAAAGCTTTCAGGACAGGCTTTTGATATTTAAAAGCGCAATTTTTTAGTAATTAAAAAAAGTCTAAACGAATTCATAATGCAAAGAACACTCAATTTGACGACTTTTCACAAGTGTTGACAGTTCTTTTACATTCTTTTGACACTTTTTACAGCTCCACTATATAGATTTACATCAAAATTAAATTAGTATGCAAAAATCAATTATTATACTCGGTATTATATTAAGCTTTTCATTTCTGTCTCAAGCACAGGAATCAAAAGAAACAGTCCTAGAGGAGTCTTATTTATTAAACCCCTTTCAAAGCGTGATCAACTGGAAGGGCTCCTATCTTTTTAAATTTGCTGAACATAATGGTACTGTTGAGTTTAAAAAAGGTAAGCTCTTTGCCAAAGATGGGGCTATCACGGGGGGAACATTTGTTATAGATATGACAACTATAACTAATGAAGAACATCGTTTACACAAGAGTAATGGTCCTGTAGAGCATTTAAAGAATAGTGATTTCTTTGATGTCACGCTATATCCAGAGGCAAGGCTTGACCTAAATAAAGTCACTTATTATAGTAACACCAACGAGCACAGATTTGAAGGAGATTTAACTATAAAAGGCATCACCAAATCTATAATGATTAAAGCGAGGGTTGATGACATCGCAAAAACAATAAAGACTAAGTTTAAAATAAACAGAAGAGACTGGAACGTAAACTATACGAATAAATTTAAGGATGATGCCATATCAGACGCTATGGAATTTGACATTACCTTACAATTTGAATAATCAAACTATGAAAAAACACATACTTAGTTGGGCTCTTATCTTGTGTTCGTTTTTTGTAATTGCGCAAGAAGAAGAAAAAGCAGAACACGATTCCATACTAGATGCTGCACAATGGGGGTCAGAGTTTTTTACGTTCCCTATTAGCTTTGCTCCAGCCATTCCTTAATAAGGATATGAAGAGGCTATTTTCCCACCGGGGTGGTCAAATGAAGAAAGCCTAGAATTTTGGTCTTATGTTTTGCTTGGAAAATAGACGTGGCAACGCCATTAACTACGGAAGATTTTGAAACGAACTTATCCTTACACTTTGACGGGCTAATGGATATTCAAAACCGGAAAAATGGGAGCACCATCCTTGCGACTATTGCGGCAATTACAAGTGATGACACCATAGAATCAATACAAGAATACACAGGTACTCTATATTTATATGAAGGTCGATATAACAATAAGATGATGACACTCTACACTTTTGCTGAACAGTATTACTGCAAAAAAGAAAAGAAAACGACGGTGATTTTCAGATTTTCACCAGCATCATTTGATGCAGACATTTGGAAATCACTCAAAGGCGTTACACTACATAATGACAGTTTAACTAACTATTAAAGCATTAAGCAGTAATTCCTAAAATAACGCTAATAATACTTCAAGAAAACGATCTCCTGTTTGGTTAAAAACCTGAACAGGAGATTTTTTTTATGGGCGTTGTTAAACCCATTCACTTTTCCGAAGTACATATTTGAGCTCTAGTAAAATTTTACTCTGTATAGTATGCTAGTACTGGGTTTAAAATTTCAGAATAAAGCAGTACTTTTAAGATATTAAAAATCAACTATGAAAAAACTAACCACCCTAGCCCTTCTCTTTTTATGTACCGTTACAGCTTTTGGGCAGCTAGCAGACGAATATTTTTCACCTTTAAAATATAGAAACATAGGCCCCTACAGAGGCGGACGCTCTGTCACGTCTAGCGGTGTCGTTGGGCAACCCCTCACCTATTATATGGGAACCACAGGGGGTGGTCTCTGGAAAACGGAAGACGCTGGAGCACACTGGAATAATATAAGTGATGGATTTTTTAAAACAGGATCTGTAGGCGCTTTAGCTGTTTCAGAAAGCAATCCTAATGTAGTGTACTGTGGAATGGGAGAGCACGCAATTAGAGGTGTAATGAGTTCTTATGGCGATGGTGTTTATAAATCTACAGATGCAGGGAAAACCTGGCAACATATTGGATTGACCGCTACAGAACAGATTTCTCGTATCGTAATTCATCCTACAAATCCAGACATCGTGTATGTAGCGGCGCAAGGAAAATATCCCTCACCTACTGCAGAAAGAGGCGTATACAAGTCTATTGACGGTGGTAAAACTTGGAAAAAAACATTGTTTGCTAATAATTTTTCTGGGGCGTCAGAGCTATCCATGGATATGAATAATCCACAAATTTTATATGCTGCTTTGTGGCATCATCAACGTACTCCTTGGAAAATGATAAGTGGTGGAGACGGCAGCGGACTATACAAATCTACGGATGCGGGAGAAACATGGGTGCCACTAGAAAACGGACTTCCTAAAGAAATGGGGAAAATGGCAATCGCTGTGTGCAGAAGTAATAGCAATAAAGTATATGCCCTTATAGAAAGTGATACCCAAACAGACCAGAGCGGATTGTATGTATCTATGGATGCAGGAGACAATTGGTCTCAAGTAAGTGGTGATAATCGTTTAACGCAGCGTTCTTGGTATTATATAGAGGTATTCCCTGATCCAAATGATGATGAGACTGTATATGTTTTGAGTGCACCAGCATTACGCTCTAAAGACGGCGGAAAAACGTGGGAGCGTATTACGGGAACTCACGGTGATTATCACGATTTATGGATAAACCCAGACAACTCTAAAAACCTTTGTATTGCAAATGACGGAGGCGCCGCGGTGTCCTTCAACTTTGGTAAATCTTGGTCCTCACAAGATATTATGCCAACGGCACAATTTTATAGAATTAATGTAGATAATTTATTTCCTTATAATATTTATGGAGGTCAACAAGATAACACCTCTGTAAAGATTGCCAGTATGAATCTAAAGGGAGACGGAATTTCTGAAAGTAATTGGACAGCCGCCGCAGGTGGTGAAAGTGCGTTTTTAGCTTTTGATAAAGATGCGCCAAAAACAGTAGTAGGTGGCAGTTATTTAGGAACCATAGAAGCCCTAGATATGGAAAGCGGTACGAGTACTCAGATTATGGCGGCTCCGCAACAATACTTAGGGAGAGCAGCTCGTGACATGAAATACCTATACAACTGGAACGCACCTATTATCTGGTCACAACACGAACCTCAAACTATATTTCACGCGGCACAGCTCGTCTTAAAATCTACAGATATGGGGCGTACTTGGACAGAATTCTCTCCAGACCTTACTCGTAATATTGATGAAAAACAAGGAAACGGTGGCGGACCATACACGAACGAAGCGGTTGGTGCAGAAAACTATGGTACTATATCTTACTTGGTAGAATCACAGCATACGGCTGGAGTATTTTATACAGGAAGTGATGATGGTAGCGTACACATAACTCAAGACAACGGAAAAAGTTGGCAGAACATCACTCCTAAAAATTTAGGTGAAACACTGGTAAACGCTATTGAAATATCACCACACGATCCAGCAACTGTATATATTGCCACCACAAAATATAAACTAGGCGACTACGCACCAGCTATTTATAAGAGTGATAATTATGGGAAGAGTTGGAAGAATATTTCTTCAGGCATTTCTTATGGTGCGCACACCCGCGTAGTACGTGAAGATCAAAACACGAAAGGCTTGCTATATGCAGGTACAGAACTAGGAATCTACATTTCTTTTAATGATGGTAGTAGTTGGGAGGCTTTTCAACGTAATCTTCCTGTGACGCCTATTACAGATTTACGCGTTCATAATAATGACCTAGTAGTAGCAACCTCAGGACGCTCTTTCTGGATTTTAGACAACCTAGAATTACTATCTCAATATAAAAAGAGCAATAACACACTTATGCTCTATCAACCTGAAGATGCTTTATATGGGTCTTGGAGTAGTCCGCTTAATGGTACTAATGAGAAGTTTGACGGGACGCAACCGTTCACTGGTGTAAATCCTGCTAACGGTGTTGAAATCTATTATTTCCTTCCTTCAGTAGCAAAAGATAGTGAAGTTACATTAACAATCAGTGATTCAAATGGCAAGGTGATTCGAACTCTAAGTTCTGAAAAAGACGCTAATTACATAGCACACAATGGCGGTGGCGCACCTCCAGCTCCTACCTTGTCAAACAAGAAAGGTCTTAATAGATTTGTCTGGAATATGGGACACAACATTGTGCCGAGCATCCCTAATGTCTATATCGAAGCTGGCTTTAATGGCAGACGTGTTGTCCCTGGAAAATATGCCTTCACCTTAAAAAGTAATGATGAGTCTGTTTCTACCTTCGGAAATATTATAAATAATCCACTTATCAAAGTCGATGCAAATGACCTACAGGAGTTTGACATCTATATGGGCGAGATGGAAGCAAATGTCACAGAAATGCACACCATGGTCAATACGATATTTACTGCACAGGAACAGATCGTGTCTTTACTTCAGGAACTAAAAGCAGATAAGAAAACTACCTTAGTAAATCAAGGGGAAGCCTTAGTAGTAAAAATGAAAGCTTGGGATGAACACATGGTGCAACGCAGATCACAAGCGTACGACGATGTAGAGAATTTTGTAAATAAGTTCACTGCAGAATACTTGTTTGTAATGAATCAAACAAACGGTTCTTCGCCACGTGTGAATCAGTCAAATAAAAACAGGAAAGCAGAACTTGATTTAATCTGGAGCGACCTTAAAACTAATGGAGCACAACTAATAAGCAAAGAACTTACTGCGTTTAACGACGCCTTATGGTCAGCTGGCATTGGTGCAATAAAGATATAAGCTGAATGAAACTTATTTTTTTCTATTCTGCTTGCGATACAAAAGATAGAAAACGAAGATAGCAATAGGAAGGATGATATAAACAATAAGATCAAAAGGATTACTGAGATCTAGCCCAGTGGTATCACCAGGATTAGGTGTTGAAGATGGGGTTTGAATAAAAAGAAAAGAGAGAAAAGAATAAAAGGTCATAAAAAGATATTTGTGTGTTGATAAAGATATTCAATTTGAAACCTTTATGGTAACATTTACTTTGCTTTCAATTTTTTGCTTCTTCTTTAATTTTTACCCCTTTCTTTGTAATCTTAAAATGTTCTTTTTTAGTCACACTCCCAAAATTTGAAGAACGTCTATAAGGAATTTGAAAGTCGGCGTGTTTTTTTTTTTGATGTTTCCATTGTTATATACTTAAGAATGAGGACCATAAAACTACGAATAATCTAAAACTTAGAAACGAATAATGTTCATTTTTATTAAAATAAACTGGTGTTTCACATCATTAAGCACAAAAAACAAATCAAGCACATTTTAGAAGTTTACTTAAGGATATCTTAAACAAAAACTAAATTATTATTAATGCATCCCTTTTTTCCTTTGATGTCATACATTAGGTTCGTACCTTTAAAAGGAAATTATAAAATATCTACTTATGAATATCAACTTCGAATATAAAGATGTAGCGGCAAGCAAGAGGCTTGAAGAACTAGCCACAGAGAAATTAGAAAAACTAGAGAACAAATATGATTTTATCGTCGCAGCAGACGTGTATTTCAAAAGCGAAAACACAAGAGGCGAAGACACTGGTAAAGTGGTAGAAATTAGACTCAATGTACCTGGGACTACGTTATTCTCTTCAACGAGCAACACTTCTTTTGAAGCAGCGATAGCAAAGGCTGTAGGTGAAGTGCAGGTTCAAGTTCAAAAGAGAAAAGATAAAATGCAAACGCATTAATTTATATACATTATAATTTCAAAAGCCAGTATAAATTCACAAGAGTGTTTTATACTGGCTTTTGTTTTTTAAGAAAATCTATAATACCCACACTTTAAATAGGCACCCTCTGGAAAACCAACAGGATGATCTGTATCATGAAAAGTTTTTTCAATAAATTCAAAATAGGTTCCGTGCTCTTTTAAGGTTTCTATATTAATCTGGAAAAACTCGTCTGCAGTGATCCTAGAACTGCAGGAGGCTAAAACTAACAATCCCTTTTTGGCAACTAATTGCGCTCCTAGCTTTGCTAACTGCGCGTACTTCTTTTTAGCAACTACTATCTCTCTTTTACTTTTTGCAAAACTAGGAGGATCAATAACGACCACATCATACTGCTTTCCTTCCCTAATGAGTCGCTCTAATTCTACAAATGCATCACCAACGATGGTAAAATGCTTGCCTTTATGTTTATTGAGAGCTCCATTTTCTTTAGCAACTTCTAGTGCTTGCGCACTAATATCTAAACTTGTGACCTCTGTAGCTCCCTTAGCTAGGGCGTGAATGGAAAATCCGCCAGCATAACTAAACACATCGAGCATCGTTTTTCCTTTGCTCAACATCCCTACGCGCCTTCTATTTTCACGATGGTCTAAAAAATAACCGGTCTTATGCCCTTTGATCACGTGTGCAGAAAACTGGACCCCGTGTTCAATAAATTGTACTACTTCATTTTTCAAATCCCCATATAGTACTTCTCCTTCCACTAAGCCTGCCATATTGGTTTGTAATCCACGGCTCAATCTTAGTACTAGCGTGCCACAACCTGTTATTTCCAACAACTTCGGAAATATCATGTGAATGAAAGGAAACCATATAGCATTATATATTTTTAAAACTAAAACAGATGCATATACATCTGCAATCAATCCTGGAAACCCATCGTTTTCTCCAAAAAGCAAGCGATAACTATTGGTATTCGATTCGAGTAATTCTTCTCGGGCTTTAAAAGCACGCTCCACTTTATCTGAAAAGTAGGTCTCGTTTAATTTTGCACCACCGCCAAAATGAAGCATTTTAATACGGATAGGAGAATCTGGATCATACAACCCTACTCCCATTGGTTTGTTTGTAGTACGATTAAAGATAACCGCGATGTCACCTGCATTTCCTTCTTTGTTGATTTTCTCTACACTATCAGAAAATAACCAAGGGTGCTTTGATTTTACAGAGCGTTCGCCTTTATTGGTAAGTTTTACCGCTAAGGTTTGCGGCTGAATTTTGGGAAGTGGTTTGTTGAACAAAATATTAAGCGATTTTTTTCTGAATAATAGCGACCGCATCATTCAAGGTGCGCAAGCTCTCCATATCTGCATTGTCAAATTCTATGTCAAAAGCATCCTCTACGTCAAGCACCACATCTACTAAATGAGCAGAGTTGATGTTAAGCTCGCGCGTAAGGTCACTTGTTGGTGTGATATCATTTTCACTCACATCCTCAGGTAAATAGGTTTTTACGATAGGTACTAATTGTGCATATATCTCTTCTGTGGTCATAGAATTAGCTTAGATTGAAATATTAATATTCTCCAAAGATAACACAGGCATTCACATCCCCAAAACCAAAACTTGATTTTGCCACCGTTTTTAATGAGGTCTCTACTGCTACACGAGGCACACATTTTTCGGAAACTAAAGCGACAATCTCAGGATGGATTACATCGCAATTCACATTTGGAAAAACAAAGTTTCCTTGGAGTTGTAAAATGGTACTCACAATTTCAATACTTCCACTTGCCGCCAAGCAATGTCCTGTCATTCCTTTTAATGAATTAATATAGGGAAAGTCACTACCTTTTCTACCAAGTGCAGTACACCAATTCTCAATCTCGACAGGGTCTTTTACCGTCGCTGTTAGATGTCCATTTATATAATCTATTGCATCACCGCGCACCTTTGCATCCTTAAATGCGCCTTTAATACAACGTTGCACCGCTTCACTGTTTGGAGCAGTCATACTACCACCATTTCGTTGTCCTCCGCTATTTACAGCACCGCCTAAAACTTCGCCATATATTTTTACTCCTCTCTTTAAAGCACTGTTTAATGATTCTAAAACCACGGCTCCTGCTCCACTTCCTGGTATAAAACCACTCGCTTGCTCACTCATAGGCCCCGCCGCTTTTCCTGGAGAATCATTGTGTTTATAGCTTGTCACTTTCATAGCATCAAAACCACCCCAAATATAAGGGCCTCCGTCGCTAGTACTACCACAAAGCATTTGAGTCGCTTTACCAGCTTTAATGCGTTCATAGCCTAATAACACCGCCTCTGTGCCTGTCGCACAAGCAGAAGAATTAGTCGTTACCATATTTGCTGCACCGGTCAATCCGCCAAGATATGCACTCACTCCACTCGCCATCGTTTGCGGCACAGACGTGCTGCCTAGACGCCGTACCTTACCTTCATCAATTTGGTAAATGGACTCTCTAAACTTTGCCACACTCGTCGTTCCAGCTCCCATTATAATGCCTAAATCAAATAACGCTTCATCTTCACCTACCTCTATATTTGCATCTTTAAGCGCATCTATCCCAGCAATCACACCATACAAAATCCCATCACTATCAAAATTTCGAAGTTGTAATTCTGTGAAGTAGTCCCGTTTCTTCTCTTCGGAAATAGTAGGCATTCCGCCTATTTGACAAGAAAAATTAAGTCGTTCTAATTCTGGAAAATGTGCAAGTCCAGAGCGTCCATTTTTCAACGCATCTGTAAACTCTGGAATGCTTGTCCCATTTGGAGCGCAAACGCCCAATCCTGTTATAACTACTCTCATATTAACTATGTAGGAAGATACTCCCCCAAAAATTTGTTATTAACTAAACACTATAAACAATTAAAACTCTCCATCAAACCTATAAAAACCTTCCTTTGGTTTGAAGCTCCTTACACGAGATCAGCTTCAATATTCAATTAAGTTTATTTTCAATTCTGATTTCAATCGCTCTTCATCATCCCACTCAACTCGCCAATCGCCACAACATCACCTTTCTCATTCATCATTCGTACTTTACATTTTAGTTTCCCAAATCTGTAATACATCTTCTCAGAAACCACCGTCACATGCTCTCCCGGAAATACGGGGATATAGTAATCTACGTGCATGGTGGTAAATGCCATTTGCATATCCGAAGTAATAGTACCTGATAAATAGATGCCTAAACATACCAAGCCTATTTGTGCCATACACTCCGTAAGTATCACGCCCGGCGTTACTGGATTTTCTTTAAAATGCCCTTTATAAAAATAGGAATTTTCTTTAAAGTGATATTTACCTTTAGCCCCCGTTTCTGTTACAGCTTCTAAAGAATCTACAAAAAGAAAAGGTTCTGAATACGGCAACAAAGCAATTATTTCTTTTCCTGTCATAATGCTATCTTAGTGATTCTCCACCATCTACTTTTAACACATTCCCGTTGACCCATTGTGATTCTGGCAAGGTCAAAACGTAAACGGCATTTGCTACATCTTCTGGTTGCGTCAGTCTTTTAAAAGGATTTCTCTTTTTTGCCATCGCTGCTAATTGTTCACTTCCAGGAATCATGGCAAATGATGGGGTTTGTGTAACTCCAGCTTGAATACAATTACTGCTAATTCCCTGCGGCGCCAACTCTACTGCCATTTGTCTCATTAATGCTTCCAGCGTTGCTTTTGCGGCAGATACTGCTCCATATCCTGCCCATACTTTTTGATTGCCTTCGCTTGTAAATGCAATATTACGTACTTGGCTAGCAAAAACTCCTGCCTTAATACAAGAACTAACCCATAGCCACCAGCTTGTTCCCATCGCGTGAATGGTGATATCAAGATCTGCTTTACTAAGCATTCCAGTTTCCGAAGCCATTGGTTTTAGACTCCCTTTTGCGATGCTGTGCACTAAAACAGAAATTGATTTTTTGGGCAGTTGTTCTAATACTTCGTTTATCGTTTCTTCCTTGAGTGCATCTTTGTTAAAATTCAATATACTCACTCCTTTTGATCGCATTTTTTCAAATGCTGCTTCATTAATGGCTGCGTTGCTTTTTCTATCGCGGTACACAATACAAAGATCAAAACCTTCACTGGCAAGTTTATGAGCTGTGGCTAGTCCTAACCCGCTGCTTCCACCTATTATTAATGCATATTTACTATGAGTTTTTTTCATCATATTAACAGTCTCCGGTAGATGTGTCACAGCTATCTCCCTTTATTATTGATTCTAATGACGTCAATTTATTAAATGTTTCTAGAAAAACACTGCTGGGTTGTGCACCACTTATTGCATATTTATTGTTGATGATGAAATAGGGAACTCCAGTCACCCCTATTTTTTGAGAATGTGCAATTTGTTGTTGTACTGCCGTCGCAATCTCTTTATCATTTATAACTAGATCCACTTTATTCGATTCCCAACCAAAATCTGAAAGAATACTATACAACACTTCCTTATTATTTAAACGGTCTAAATCTACAAAGTAGGCCTTTAAAAGACGTTCTTTTAATTGGTCTTTAAAACCTTCTTGTCCAGCAACGTGAAGCAATTGATGAAGATGTAAGGTGTTTACTGACATCCAATTTTCACCAAAATCAAAATCAATACCGACTTCTTTTCCAACCGCTGTTAAATGGTCTGTCATGGATTGCATTTTTTCTATGCTACCAAATTTATTCACTAAATATTCATCCCTCGTAAAACCTTCTTCAGGCATCGTAGGATCTAACTGATAAGGATGCCAATTCACAACTATCTCTGCGCCTTGCCATTGTTCAATCGCTGCTTCTAGTCTTCTTTTCCCAACATAACACCATGGACAAGCCACATCTGAAACTACATCTACCGTTATTTTTTCTGTCATCATTTCCATCTTTAATTATTTCTTCTTCTTTAAAACTCAATCAGTATTCTTTGCGCCGAGAACCCTGGACCAAAACTCAACATCAAACCTAATTCTCCTTTTTTAGGTTTTTTGTCCATAAAACGTTCTAAAACATAAAGTACAGTGGCGCTACTCATATTCCCGTATAAACGCAAAGTTTCTTTTGTATCGTCAATGTTTTTACCAAGAGCTCCAAAGAGATCTTCTACGGTCTCAACAATCTTCTTACCTCCTGGATGAAATATAAGATGGTCTATATCTTCAATGGTCTTCCCATTTTTCTCTAAAAACGGATGCACGATAGCCGGAAAGTGATCTGATATTTTCTGAGGCACTCCTTTGTCAAGAATCATTTGTAATCCAGTATTCACAAGCTTAAAGCCCATCATATCTGTCGCATCATAAAAATGATACATGGCGTGATCTAAAATTTTTGGCCCTTCACTGTTTTCTTCCGAAGTCATTAAAACACAGGCGGCTCCATCACCAAAAATCGCAGCACTCACAACATTTGCCATCGTAAAATCATCCAGCTGAAACGTAGCAGAAGGCGACTCAATAGCAATCACAGCAGCTTTTTTGTTCGGGTTTGCTTTTAGAAAATTCTCTGCATAAATCATTCCGCTAACTCCTGCGGCGCAACCCATTTCGGTTACTGGTAATCGTACGATGTCTTGTTTTAATCCGAGTTCATTAATAATAAAGGCATCTACAGATGGAATCATTATTCCCGTACAACTTACAGTGATGATAAAATCTAGGTCTTTTGGATTCCACTTTGCTTTGTCAAGTGCTTTCTTCAAAACTTGAGTACCCATTTTCTTTACTTCTCGAACGTAGATATCGTTGCGTTCTTCAAAAGAAGTGCTTAAAAACACTTCTGTAGGCTCCATCATAGAGTAGCGCCTGTCTACTCCAGCTCCTTCAAAAATCTTAATTACTTTTCTTTTAAAGCGAGACTCCTGTCCATCCATCCATGCCTCCACAAAGGGTATTATGTCTTTTGTCTCTCTGGAGTATTTTGGTAATTGTTTAGCTACTGCCGCGATTGTTACTTTCATGTACTACTATCTTATGACTTATATTAAATTATTATTTATACCAGTTTGAATGTCCAAACTAAAATGTGCTAAGAACAATGATCAAGCAGTTACTGAATTAGCATATAGGATAGTGTTACACTTCGGCTTCGATCCACTTGACCTCCTTATTCAATTAAACTTTTCCAGTATAAAGTAACCATCGCCATCTAAACGCCCATTTAGATTTTAACTCGACACGAGTGCCGATTATTTTTTCTGAAATATTCTTGATATCACATTTAACAAAGGACCTTGCAATTGAAACCAAACCATCAAACTTGGCTATTTTAGAATTCATAAAAACCTCAGAAAATAGCTGAAATAATCTAAAAGCAGTTCTACTTCTCTGTAAGTCGTTGATGACAATACCTACTTGCGTTTTTGTAGCAATGGCGTTTAATAACTCAATTATTTGTGCCTCTTTAAAATGATGTAAAAATAAGGTGCAAAGTGCTATATCTGCCTCTGGCAGCTTTTCTTTATCAAACACATTGCATACCTTAAAGGTACTATGTTTTAGGCTATGTGCCTTAGTTTTTGCTTGTTCAATAATATACGCATTGGCATCTAACCCTATTAGTTTATATCGCCAGTGATGTTTCTCTAAGTAAGCTGCACATAAAGCCATAGAACCTCCGTCGCCGCAACCATAATCTACAATAGTCACAACACGATTTTTATCACAGCCTAAAAGCATTTTTTCTAATCCATCTATGGTAATCTGATTACCCCCCAAATACCGATTTACGGTATCAAGGTCTTTAAGTACTTCTTGAAGCGGCTCACCCTGTAAGGAAAAATCGTCCATTAACTCTTCTTGAGTAGATCGATTATGTTTTGAAAAATAAATCATTTTTTTACGGTTCCGTGTGTTTTTTTTATAATTGCTGGCACGATTCCAGGGAAGAGCTTTGCCACTCCCAGACTTATCTTTGAAGCCTTTGGACTCAATAATAATTTTTGGATAATCCTACCCACGCGAAGTCGGTCTTTAAATTGATTGTTCCAAGAATTCCTGTATGATTTTTCTATATTCTCACGATGAAGGGGATTAGAAATTTGGTGCGTGATTAAAATTTCTGAAACTAAACTAGCGCTATGTATCGCCATTGCCATGCCATTACCGGCCAAAGGGTGTATCATCCCAGCACTATCACCTATCATCAAAATATGGTTTTTAACAGGCTCTTTTATATTAAAAGAAATCTGGCTAATGGTTAATGGTTTTTCCCAAAGACATCGTCCTTCTTCAAAAACTCTTTTTAAATGCTGATTCTTACTGAGTACTTCTTTCTGAAATATGTCAATATCTCCCACTTCCTTAAAGGATTTAAAGGTCGTTAAGTAACACACATTCACTTTTCCGTTCTCTACTTTCGAAACACCACAGTAACCACCCCTAAAATTATGAAGCGCTACAACATCCTCTGGCATATCAAGCTCATAATGTGCCTTTACGCCTAACCAAGGCGATTTTTTTGTTATGAAATCACGTTTTAAATGTATGTCTAGATTGCTTCGTTTTCCATACGCACCTAACACGTATGCAGCGGTGTATCTTTTAGACGCTTTCGTTTGAATCTGGAATGTTTTCGTGGCAGCTAGACCCTCCTTTAAATCAACCGAAATAACTGTATCTTGAACGGTGTCACAGGTGATCTTTGCCTTTTCAAATAAGAGCTTATCTAAAGCATAGCGGCTAATTCCAAACCCTCCCAAAGGCAAAATTGCCTTTATAAGAATACCATCTCTCGTGCTCATCTCAAATTTGGTAATGGCCTTTGCACCCTCTTTTATTGGGTCGATTCCTAATTCAAGTAAATAAGGTAATACCTCATTTGAAATATACTCACCGCAGACTTTATGGCTAGGGTATACTTGTTTTTCTATCAACAAAACCTTGTAATGACTCCCAAGATGGATTGCCGCGCAAAGCCCGGCGAGCCCTCCACCAATAATGGCGATATCATAAGAAGTGTTATTGTTCATTTTTTAAAGTTCGGAAGGATTTAGCACAAAAAAAAATCCTTGAAGATAAATAACTTCAAGGATTTTCATGTTTGCTAAGTTAGAATTAGTTACCTGCTTCTTTTTCAGCATCTTGTTTCATTTTATCATTAGGTACAATCACGATATTTACACGTCTATTTTGTGCTCTACCTTCTGGCGTCGTGTTATCTCCCACAGGAGTTTGCTCACCATACCAGTTTGTCGTAAAACGACCTGGATTTAAGCCTTTCGCTACTGTAAAATAACTAGTTACAGACTGCGCTCTGCGTTGTGATAGTAACATATTTGACTCGTCACTACCTACACTATCTGTATGGCCTACTACGAGTACATTTGTATCTACGTACTCAACTAATACACTAGCTAACTTGTCTAAGTTAATTTGTGAAGCAGCGTTAATGTTATATTTTGCTGTATCAAAAAATACACCACTATTCTCATCAAATGTAACAACGATACCATCATCAACACGCTCTACTACTGCACCTGGAATTTCAGTCTCAATTTTTTGAGCTTGCTTGTCCATTTTGTTACCTATCAATATTCCAGCAGCGCCGCCTACAACACCACCTAGAACCGCTCCTACTTCTCCATTACCACCTTTACCAACATTGTTCCCTAGAATAGCACCTAAAATCGCGCCAGCCCCAGCTCCAATAACTGCCCCTTTCTGTTTGTTATTTGCATTTTTCGTTGCTTCACAACTCATAAAGCTAATTGTTAAGGCAAGTGCCATAACGATAGTTCCTATGTTTTTAGTTATGCTTTTCATTACTCTATTGTTTTATCAAAGTTCATACTAATTGTAACTGGGCTCTCACCTGCATTTACTGTTTGCTCCCATTGCATATTTGAATCACTTAACTGAGTAAGACGAAGTCGAAATCCAGCATTTGTTTCAGATTTTCCTTTTGCATCAGTTGGTTTCAATAAGAAATCATAATAACCTGTATCCGCATCTAATTCTTGGATGGTAAAAATAAAGTTACGATCTCCCGTTGCACAAGCCACATCGTTAATGCTGTAGATTCCACTATTATTATTTGGAACAAAACGCCACGCACTATTTTCAAAACACTCCTTAGAAACGTCATTGAGGAGCACCGTATTAAAACTTCCTGAATCGCTATAACTTATATTACTCAACGTCCAAGTACCTTTAATAACTTTTTTCGATTGAATTACTGTTTTAGGAACTCCGCAAGATGCAATGAAGCCAACGACCACAGCAAGTATTAAAAATTTCTTCATTAGATTGTGTTTTAAATATTTGTACTAACGAAGATACAATAGGTACTTCTTTAAATAATAAAGTTTCTCTAAAATTTAACAAGCGATGTTAATGTTTTAATAAGCTATCAAATCTTTTAAAGCGGCTTCAAATTTATTTTTAGAAAGATATTGATCCTCTAAGAACTTAGCAAAAGGAATAGGAGTCTCTAGGCTGGCTACACGTTTAATAGGGGCATCTAGTGATTCAAAACAGTGCTCACTTACGAGTGCAGAAATATCACTCGCCATACCACCAAACATAGAGTCTTCTTGTAGTATAATTAGTTTTCCAGTCTTTCGAACAGAAGTATAAATAGCTTCGGTATCCAAAGGTGATAAAGTACGTAGGTCAATAAGATCTGCGGAAATATTCTGTTGCTCCAAGGTCTCTAAAGCCCAGTGAACCCCAGCGCCATAGGTCACGATAGTAACATCGCTTCCTTCTTGTAGTATTGCTGCTTTACCTAATGGGATTGTAAAATAATCTGTAGGAACTTCTTGTCTTATGCGTCTATACAAAGCCTTATGCTCAAAAAATAACACAGGATTAGGATCCTCAATTGCCGAAGCTATTAAGCCCTTAGCATCATAAGGGAAAGCTGGATACACCACTTTCAACCCAGGTGTATGGGTAAACCAAGCTTCGTTGGTCTGACTATGAAACGGTCCCGCTTCAACGCCACCACCACAAGGCATACGTATCACAACATCTGCTTTTTGATTCCATCTATAATGTGATTTTGCTAGGTAATTTACAATAGGATTAAACCCAGAAGCTGCAAAGTCAGCAAATTGCATTTCCATAATAGCTTTATAACCATTTATAGACAAGCCCATAGCTGCAGATACAATGGCAGACTCGCAGATAGGAGTATTACGCACTCTATCGTGACCAAAGGCTTCTAAAAACCCTTCTGTTATCTTAAAGACTCCGCCGTATTCCGCGATGTCTTGACCCATAATGACTGTCGTGTCATCACGTTCCATACTTTGTTTTAATCCTTGTGAAATGGCATCAACTAATCGAAGCTCTTCTGTTTCTTTATTTGGCTTAGTTTCTTGATATACAAATTCTTGATACACATCATCTAATTCTTTTCTTTCAGTAGATTCAATAAGGCTTTCGTTAAAAGCTAAGTCTAGATTTGCATCGATTTCTATTTTAATGTCTGCTTTCCAATCTGATATTAATGTGTCCGAAATTAGCCCTTCTGCAATGAGGTAGGCTTCAAAGTTATTCAATGGATCTTTCTCGCTCCACGTGTCTATTAAGTCTTCAGGAACATACTTGGTACCACTAGCCTCTTCATGACCGCGCATTCTAAAGGTTATAAACTCGAGTAAAACAGGACGCGGATTTTCACGCATATCTTCTACTAAGGCTTTTATTTTTGTGTATACTTCTAGAATATTATTTCCTTCAATACGATGTGATTCCATACCGTACCCCATGCCACGATCTACAAGGTGCTCACAATTATATTGTTCTTTTGTGGGTGTAGATAAGCCATACCCATTATTTTCTATACAGAATAATACTGGTAAATCCCATACAGAAGCAACGTTCAAGGCCTCATGTATATCTCCTTCACTTGTTCCGCCCTCACCTGTAAATACGGCGCAGACCTGATTGTTCTTTTTCAGAAGATTTCCTAGAGCAATACCATCTGCAACTCCAAACTGCGGTCCTAAATGCGAAATCATCCCCACAATATTATATTCTTGCGTCCCAAAGTGAAAGCTACGATCTCTACCCTTTGTAAAACCACTCGCCTTTCCTTGCCATTGAGAGAACAAACGGTATAACGGGATTTCACGCGTTGTAAAAACACCTAGATTACGGTGCATTGGTAAAATGTACTCCTCTTTATCTAAAACAGCCGTGATCCCTACAGAAATAGCCTCTTGACCAATCCCACTAAACCATTTAGAGATTTTCCCTTGTCGCAATAGAATCAACATCTTCTCCTCGATCATACGAGGCTTCAGCATTGATTTATAAAGATAGATTAATGTTTCGTCTGATAGGTTACTACGATCGTAATCGTAAAATATTTTGCTTTTAGCAGTCGTACTCATGGTTGTTTATTAACTATATCAAAAGTAGAAAAAAAGCATTGGTTACACATAAAAAATCACTTTTTTTTGGCTTCGGAAATACGCCTTGTTTTTCCTATATTTGCACTAAACAAATACCTCAGGCTAAAGCCTGCGAGGAATTTAAATCCAAAAAAAAAAACGCAAATCACAATTTTAAAATAGCGAATCATCCAATTATTATCGAGATCGCAGCATTAAATACAAAAATTGCTTAAAGATTAAAATATGAAGAATATACCAAGTGTAAATCTAGCCGACTTTTTAAGTGATGATCCTAGCCGGAAACAGAAATTTGTAGATGAAATAGGGAGTGCCTATGAAGATATTGGCTTTGTATCCCTGAAGAATCACTTTTTAAGCGACGAGCTCGTTTCTGGATTATATGAAGAAATAAAAGCATTTTTTGCAATGGACGTTGACGCCAAACGTAACTATGAAATAGAAGGCCTTGGCGGACAGCGTGGTTACGTAAGTTTCGGAAAAGAACATGCGAAGGGAAAGAAGGAAGGCGATTTAAAAGAGTTTTGGCATTTTGGCCAAGAACCAACCGCAGATGCAAACCTTCCTCATGCCTATCCAGAAAACGTTAAGGTAGATGAGTTGCCAGATTTTAATAAAACAGGAATGGAGGCATATAGAATGCTTGAAAAAACAGGGATTTATGTATTGCGTGCATTGGCAATATATATAGGAGTTGATGAACATTACTTTGATCATTGGGCCGCGAATGGAAACAGCATCCTTCGCCCTATTCACTACCCTCCTATTACCTCAGAACCTAAAGGAGCTGTTCGTGCAGGAGCTCACGGCGATATCAATTTGATTACGCTATTAATGGGAGCCTCTACTGGCGGACTTCAAGTGTTGACAAAAGAAGGGGAATGGGTAGATGCTATCCCACAAGAAGACGAACTAGTAATCAATGTAGGAGATATGCTAGAACGCCACACAAATAATAAATTACGATCTACAATACATAGAGTTATTAACCCTCCAAAAGAACAATGGGGAAATCCTCGCTACAGTATTCCTTTTTTTATGCACCCTCGCGGCGACATGAAGCTCAACTGTATGCCAGAATGTGTAAACAAAGAACACCCAAAAGCTTTTGAAGATATTACAGCTGGTGACTTTTTACACCAACGACTGGTTGATATTGGGTTAATTAAAAAGTAGGACTTCGACTCTGCTCAGCCACCGGAATGTATTACTAATTATAATAAAATTAACCCGCTTATTGAGCGGAGCCGAGATATGGATCTAAAAGACCAACTTAAAAGCCTCTTCCCAGAACACGAAGAAAAAGAAGTACCTAAGCAGGATGATGCTAATGATTTGATATGGCTGCAAGATGATCCGCTCATCTGTAAGTATGAAAAGCGTAAAGGAAAACCCATTACGATTATTGAAGGATATACCGGCGCTGACAAAGATTTTAAACAGTTAGCAAAAGAAATCAAACAAATGCTCAGCGTTGGCGGTAGTTTTAAGAATGAACAGATTATCATTCAAGGTGATTTTCGGAATCGTATTATGGCTTTTCTGCAGAAGAGAGGGTTTAAGACGAAGCGTGTGGGAGGTTAGGAATTTTTGATTTACAATTTTATATATCCATATATATATTAAATTTACGACTGGCTCTTTTTGTCCCAAAGCAATACTTATTTTCAAATAACTCCTTAACAGTTTAGGAATCACAGTTACAAGATTAATAAATTGGTCCCAAACCAAAAACTATAAACCCTTTAAATCTCATTCCCTGTTGATCAAACTAGAAAAACTAGCCCCCAGCGAACTCATCCTTAACGATGACGGTTCTATCTATCACTTAGCTTTAAAGCCAGGACAGATTGCAGATACCATCATCACAGTTGGCGATCCAGATCGCGTAACGGATGTAGCAAAGCACTTTGACAAGATTGAAGTAGAAGCGCATAAACGGGAGTTTAAAACAATTACTGGTACTTACAAAGGAAAACGATTGACTGTCATCTCTACGGGAATCGGAACTGACAATATTGATATCGTTTTTAATGAACTTGATGCTTTGGCTAATATCGACTTTGAGAATCGAACTATTAAAATGGAGCATATGCCACTTACCTTTATTCGTATCGGTACTAGTGGTGCAATACAACCTGAGATTTCGGTAGACAGCTTTTTAATTTCTGAAGCAGCGGTGGGCTTTGATAGCCTGCTGCATTTTTATGCAAATACCCATTTTCTGGATCTTCCCTTTTCCGAAGCATTAAAAAAACATACTAATTGGTGTCCTCAGAAATCTGATCCATATATGGTAACTGGCGACAAAGCATTGATTGCTCATTTCAATACAAAAGATTTTGTGACGGGCGTGACGGCAACTAATGTTGGTTTTTATGGCCCTCAAGGGCGTATACTGCGTTTAGGATTACAAGATGATGGATTGAATGACAAGCTCCAATCGTTTAAATTTCAGCAGCAAAAAATCACGAATCTAGAGATGGAAACTTCTGGAATTTACGGGATGGCAAAATTATTAGGTCATAGCGCAATTAGCTTAAATGCCATTTTAGCTAACAGAGCAGATGGAACTTTTAGCGATTCCCCAAAAAAGACAGTAAATTTGCTTATTGAAAAAACATTAGAACAATTATTGAAGCTTTAGCGTTTAGCTACTTAGAGGCACTAATGAAAAGTGGAATTTATGAGTAAAATCTTGCAACAATAAACAACAAGAACTTATTATTCTCGAATTATATTATCAATCAGTTAGACAGGGACTGTTTTAGTAATATTTCTTTTAAAGTGAGCAAAAATTCTAACTTTTTAGAGGCCTATAAAACATTAAAAACCCTATCATATGGGTGATAATTATGAAGAAATTTAAAATTGGCGGTGTGCCAGAACATTTTAATCTCCCTTGGTATTTAACCCTACGCGATAAGGAATATCACGAAGAGGCTATCAACTTACGATGGACAGATTATGCTGGTGGCACGGGTCAAATGTGTAAGGCATTGCGCGATAAAGAAATTGATATGGCGGTTATTCTTACCGAAGGTATTGTTAGAGATATCATAAATGGTAATGAATGTAAAATTGTCCAAGTCTTTGTGAAAACTCCATTAATCTGGGGTATTCACGTAGCAGAGAATAGCGACTATCGCTCCATTGAGGAGCTTAAAGGAACGAAGGCCGCCATAAGTAGATATGGTTCTGGCTCTCATTTGATGGCCTATGTAAATGCTGAAAAACAAGGATGGGATACAGATAAAGATCTCGATTTTGAAGTAATTAAAAGCTTAGATGGTGCCCTTGAAGCTTTGCCAGAAGGTCGCGGCGATTATTTTATGTGGGAGAAGTTTATGACTAAACCTCACGTAGATAACGGTCCATTAAACATTATAGGGGAATGCCCTACTCCCTGGCCTTGTTTCGTCATTGCCGTGCGTACCGAGGTCTTAGAAAATGAACCGGATTGCATAAAATCGATTCTTAAGATTATTAATAATACTACTTTAGAATTTAAAGATATTCCGAGTATCGATACGATGATCTCAAACAGATATGGGATTAAAATTGAAGATGTAAGGCAGTGGCTTTCATTAACTGAATGGAGCCAAGAACAACTAACAATTAAGCAATTAGAACAAATACAAAATAAACTATTCCAACTTGAGTTAATATCTGCAACGGTACCCGTAAATCAAATTCTTTATTAAAATTTATTACTGCTCACGCAACCCTTCAATGATTAAGGTATCTTACTGATGTAATTTCACTCATTATGACCATATTTTTTATTGTTCTCGGCAGCCTGTTAGTTACTAATATCATTATGTTACAATTTAGCTGTAATGATCCGGAGATCACGGAGAGCGACGAGTAAGCACTTTACCTTATTAGAATATACTAACTCTTTATCTAGTCAATCCATTATAACTAGCTCACCATTTTATGGGAGCTTTTCCTTTTTCTACAAAGTACTCATTTGTTTTTCTGAAATGCTCATTTCCAAACCAATAACCCCTATTAGCGCTTAATGGCGAAGGATGACCACTTGTTAAAACCAAATGTTTTGTTATATCTACTTTTGATCCTTTCTTCTTTGCAAAGCCCCCCCATAGTAAAAACACAACACCCTCTCTCTCTTCGGAAATCTGCTGAATTACAGTATCCGTAAATTGTTCCCACCCCTTCTTTTGATGACTCCCTGCTTTATGTGCTTCTACGGTTAAAGTTGCATTTAATAAAAGCACCCCTTGTGACGCCCAACGTTCGAGATTTCCCGAAGCTGGAACCTCGACATCTAAGTCAGCATGTATCTCTTTAAAAATGTTTCTTAAGGAAGGTGGATGCACTATCCCATCTGCTACCGAAAAGCATAAACCATTTGCTTGTCCTGCTCCATGATAGGGGTCTTGGCCTATGATCACCACTCTTACTTCATTAAACGGTGTTGCGTAAAACGCCTTGAATATTTCAGAATAAGGTGGGTAACAGCAATTTTTCTGGTATGTATTTGCGACAAATAGGCTCAATTCTTTAAAATACTTCTTGTTAAATTCTTTGCTCAATTGTTCCTTCCAGCTTGTCTCTATTTTTACATTCATATTCCGTATTTTTGTGTAAAATTAATGAAAAAGTTATAGTCCTCTTTCAAAGTGCCTATCCATTTAAAAGACACTATATAAAATATAATATACTTCACATTTGGAGTCCTTTATGATACGGATTGATCAAAAAACATTACAAGATTTAGAGTTTCCAATGGTCTTGGACCAGGCAGCACAACATTGCATCACTGAGCTTGGTGGAATTGCAGTACGAGCCATTGTTCCATTTCCAGAAACAGATGCTATTGCTCCTGCTTTAAAACGAGTAAAAGAGTTTATGGCTTCGTTCGGGAGTGACTCTCCTATTCCTAATCACGGGTTTGAGGCTATACACAGAGAATTACAATTATTAGCTATTGAGAACAGTGTCTTAGAGGCTTCTAGTTTTAGGAGAATCATTTCTGTAACAGAAACAACCAAAGGCCTGCTCATATTCTTTAAAAAATTTGAAGAGTTCTATATTGAACTTCAGCAGTTTTCTAGCGATGTCACTTTCATCCAGACGATCTCTCAAGAAATTCACAAGATTTTTGATAAGTATGGAGAAGTCAAGGATGATGCCTCACCGTCATTAGCAATAATACGTAGAAGGCTCATCTCTGTTAAAAGTCAGGTAAATTCTTCTTTCAACAAAGCACTCAGTCGTTATTCTGGCGCAGACTACTTAGATGAGATACGAGAGACCATTGTAGATAACAGGCGCGTGCTTGCGGTAAAAGCAATGTACCGTCGCAAGGTAAAAGGTACCGTTCTTGGTCAGAGTAAAACAGGTAGGATTACCTATATGGAGCCTCAAGAAACTTTTGAGTTTACAACAGAATTGAGCAACCTCATTTTTGAAGAACGCGAAGAAGTAAAAAAGATACTCAAGCAACTTACAGAACATATAAGACCTTATGCCTCGCTGCTGGCTAGTTATCAAGACTACTTAGTTTCTATAGATTCTATGTATGCGCGTGCACGATATGCCGTTGAGATTAACGGTTCACTCCCTATGCTTTCTAAAGGAAAAGAACTTTCCCTTATAAATGCTTACCACCCTATATTGCTTGCTGCCAATAAAAAGCGTAAAGAAAAAACCTTCCCGCAATCCATTTCCTTGCACCCGAAAAAGCGTATAATCGTGATTTCTGGCCCTAATGCTGGAGGTAAAAGTATTACCTTAAAAACAGTAGGACTCTTGCAAGTGATGCTCCAAAGCGGCTTACTCATTCCTGCGGATGCAGGCAGCGAATTTTGTTTCTTTGACAGGATACTTACTGATATTGGTGACAATCAATCGATAGAAAACCATTTAAGTACATATAGTTATCGTTTAAAAAAAATGAATCAATTTCTTCGGAAATGCAACGACAACACCCTATTTCTTATAGATGAATTTGGTACAGGAAGTGATCCAGAATTAGGAGGTGCCCTTGCCGAAACATTCTTAGAAGTGTTTTATGAGCGAGAAGCTTTCGGTATTATCACAACACACTATGCCAATTTAAAACTTCTAGCTAATGAATTACCAGACGCCATTAATGCGAATATGCTTTTTGATAGCGCATCATTAGAGCCCTTATACAAATTGCACCTAGGGGAAGCAGGAAGCTCATTCACATTTGAAGTGGCACAAAAAAACGGAATTCCTTTTAGCTTAATCAATAAGTCTAAAAAGAAGGTGGAGCGTGGGAAAATACGCTTTGACAAAACAATTGCAAACTTACAAAAAGAAAGGTCTAAGCTCAGAAAGACAACAGAAACACTGGAGACCTCTGCAAAGAAAGCACTGGAAGAGGGCAAGCAACTAGAGCAGATAAATGCGAAGGTACAGACCAAACTTGAAAACTATCAAGAGCTGTATGATACTAATCAAAAAACAATTAGTCTAGGTAGGAAGTTTGATGGGATTGCAGAAAAATTTCATAACAATAAGAAGAAAAAAATCTTGATGGATGAGTTATATAAACTCGTGATGACAGAGAATAGTAAACGTAAAAAAATTGCACCCAAGCAGAAAAAAGTTGTGCTACAAGAAAAGCACAAAATCAAACAAGAAGTAGAACAAAAAGTAGCAGTTATTCGAAAGGAGAAAAAACAAGAAAAGATAAAGGCTGCAAAACTACCTCCAACATTCAAGGTTGCCATAAAGGTAGGGGATCGCGTGAGAATGAGAGATGGCCGGGCGATCGGTACGATTGATGCGATAGAAAAGAAAAAAGCCTTTGTTAATTATGGGGTGTTTACGACTCAGGTGCATGTGGACGAACTAGAAAAAGTTACTTAATGGGTGTAGAAAAAAAACAGAGCATTATACTCTTTGACGGCGTTTGTAATCTTTGCAATAGCTCCATAAACTTTGTTATTAAGCGAGATAAAAAAGATGAATTTCGTTTTACAGCATTGCAAGAAGAACCTGGTATTTCACTTCTGAAACATCATCACATTGATACTAAAGATACAGATTCTATTATTCTTATAGAAAATGATACGGTCTATGTAAAATCTTCTGCCGCTTTACGCGTGTCGCGAAAACTTTCTGGAGCCTGGCCTCTGATGTACGGATTTATGATTGTGCCTGCCTTTATTAGAAATGGGGTATATGACTACATAGCAAAAAACAGATATAAATGGTATGGAAAGCAAGATAGCTGCATGATCCCTAACCCTGAGTTGAATAATAAATTTTTATAGCCTCACACGAAAGCAGCTTTCGCAATCATTTTTCATCACTTCGCTCACTATAAAACAGTGAGTTTTCAGGAGTGATTAATCGCTGTTTTTTGGTGAAATATCATTTACTTATTTCAAATTCTTCAAGATAAAGTCAAGCTTAGGGTTTTTATTCTTAACTTGATTAAAAGCAAAGTTTTCATAACGATTCTCTTTTGCAATCCCTTGATTAATCCATTTTGTAACCATAGGAGCATATTCTAAAGAAACCTTACCCGCCAATAGTGGGCTTAGGTTTTCCTTATAATAATAGGCATCATACACTTTTTTAAGCCCTGTAAGATATGTAAAGTCTTTGGTGAAACCACCACCACGATGGGCACGAAGGGTAATATTATAAGCTTCTTCTCTATTTAGTTTGTATTGATTATGTAACACATCAAAGGTGTCGCAAAAATTAAAACCACGACGCAAGCTATCTGCGGCAATCACTCTATATGAAAGTTCTTTTAACCGATGCATCGTTAGGCAACCGCTCATATATTCGCTAAAAACAGCAAGTCCTTCTTGAGTCTCGACATTTTTAGGAAACCCATTATGGAAAATTTTTAATGGCTGATCTAATCCATTATACGTAGTAACCAGGTGTACTCCTATCTCGTGCGTAGCAAGTACCTTGAGTTGGTTAGCACTATACCGATGATTCTTTTTTAAGATAAGTGTTTGCGTATTATTCTGCACCATTGCCGCCGCGGCAATCTTTGTAGATAATTTAATGTCCAATTTGAAATTATACTGCTTTACAAATTCTTCAAAATACACAGCTGCTTCTTCAACACTGTATATAGGGATCATCTCATTATCATCAAAAACCTCGTCATCAAAATGAAGAATAAACTTAGCGTTCTCGACATCTTTTTCTGTGGGTGTTCCAAAAGATTTTAAAGCATTGTAATAAAATTTACGACCCTGCCCTATTGTTTCTATGCATTGTATCAAGCCACTATAATCATAAATCACATCACGATAAAAAGCTCGAGATTCATCATCTTTAATACTGCCTATATCTTGAGAAAATAATTGTTGCTGTATACTGTGCGCATCAAAATCTATCTTCTTGTATTTAAAAGAAGGATTAATATTGTATTTTGAAGCGAAGAAATTACGTTTTTCCTGCTCTATATTAGTTGGGTTCACATAATTAAGTAGCTCGATCTTCACTACCATCTTATTGAGGTTCTGATCAATTTTCATTAAAAATGGATGATCGTTTGTCATTGGCTCTATTTGGTTCATTTGGGGATAATACGACATACTATAATGTAAAAAAATCTGTTTCCTTCTATCTTTTCGGTAGCTTGGAATAAATATCAGGTATTAAATTTGCTATTAAAAATAGCCGCATGCTCTTTAATTTTAGTTTGCAACTGTTTTTCTATGGCGTGTACGACTTCAGGAAAAATAATTTTTTGATACTCATCACAGTATATTTTCTTAAACTCTGTTGCAAGAACTAGCGTTTGCTTAAAATTTTGGGTAATAAACTTTAAAAAATAACCATTTCCCTGAAAGGTATCGTTAATTTTTGAAGTGCAATTTACGATATGAGGCAACGCTAAACTAGAAAGATTTGCCCTCCATAATTCTGCAAAGTCACCATACTTTTCATTATTTATGTTTGAGGTGCCAAGATTAATAACAGGCACTTCTCTATCCCATCTTTTCCAGTTATAACTGTGCATATCGTAAACGATAATGTGCCCATATTTATCTTCAAGCTTTGTCATTAATGCATGCACCACCACATAAAATGTAGCGTGCTTGTCTAGACTCGTCGTGCATTGCGCTTCCGTTAATGGTTCTTTCCATAGTTTTTTACCCCAAGCATCTTCATAAATAGCATGCTCGGGATCCCTGTTAAGATCGTATTCAAAACGGCTATCACATCCCGCAATCACTATGGGATGAGTTTTCACAAACTCTTTAGTAAAAGGGTCTTCCTCAAACCATCGATCATATTCTGTGTGTAAACAATTATCCCACAACTCTTTCCTAAAGTGATGGCCATCGTGCACTGCACTGCAGACATATGGCATATATTCAGCTACCTTCAACGTAAACGAATAGTCATCAGCTACTGCCTCAAAACATTCTTCACGTTGTATTTTATTTATAATTTCTGAAACTGGAAGTCTTTCCATTTCTATAATATCTTTTTTATTCTGAAATAGTAATGCTTGAATCCCTTTGAAAGTTTAATTATAGATAGCGCAAGTGTCAAATATGATACATTTTCGCTACAGCTAAGACGGCAGCTCCTTTTACTATAACCACACTCTCATTACTGCCCACTAACACTAGGCGTCTTTCACGTACTTTCTCAGCTTTGTCCTTCTTTCAAATGCATTCACCCGTTCTTGAACTTTGTCTTCTACAAAATCTATAATCTTCTCCTGGATTCTAGTTTTGCACAGCTTGTTTATATAGGTAACACCACCCGGAGACATCACATTAACTTCTACAAGCATACCACCTATCACATCAATCCCACAGAAATACAACCCATCTTTTACTAGTTTAGGCCCTATGCGTCTGCACAATTCTTTCTCTTGTTGGGTGAGCGCATGCTTCACAATACTGCCACCTGCACTCACATTACTTCTATGATCATCTTCCCCTGGCACACGTTTCATTGCCCCAATTGGTTGTCCATTAAGTAGTAAAATACGTACATCCCCTTGATCTGCTCCTTCTATGTAATCTTGCAATATGACATAATTAGAAGTACCATCTGCGTTATCAATATAAAAATCTAGCAGTGAGTTGATACTCAACATCGCTCGTTTTTCTATTAAAATTACACCAGAACCCCCAAAACCATTAAGAGGCTTTAAGATCATTTTATCTGGACCTTCTTTAATTGTCCGTTTTAGATAAACTTTATTCTTTGTTACGTGCGTACGTGGGATGTACTCATTAGTTGGATCTTCAAAAACGGCTGTGTACAACTTGTTATTCGCACGACGGATTCCGTCAAGGTCATTCATTATAAACACATCGTCTTTAACACTGTCTAAAAAGTTAAGCATTATCATATCTAAAGGAGGATTGCTACGTAAGATAATTACGTCAAAACCTGCTAAAGGTAGCATCTCGTCATAAAATTCAGATTTTTTATGAAATGATTTTAGATTGCTCGGCACCTTCTCCATTCGCTTTAAACATCTAGAAAAAGCAAATGCTTCACTGTCGCGAATAGTAAGGTTTGCCGGAGTTGTAATGGCCACTCCATGACTACGTTTAGCAAATTCGTTAATTAGAACTAACGTAGTATCGTTTTCAGGATCCATTTCTTCCCAAGGATACATAATAAAACAAACGTTCATAGTTGGTAGTTTAGTTAAGCCGTCAAAGATACAAATATTGACTACCCGTAAAGGCTTATCGCTGTGAAGTATAAATAAATTGTATGTTTTTACAATGAAAATGTAACTTATTATGATTCAAGAAGCTGCGAACAAAACTGAAGAAGCCCCGACTGCATTAAAAAAGGGAAGAATCTGCTCATAGAATACGACTCAGGTACTTTCTGTAATTGGTGTACTAGTCGCTGGGATTTAAGCTATAAACCGTATTACAAATAGCATTAGAGTAAAATCTGAGGTTGGGAAAATAGATGCGACTTTAATCACGTTTTTATTAAGTATGTTAAAGTATGTCTTAGTCATATTTTTATTAATAACCTGTTTAGATCTTTTAGGCTTTGAGTCTAAAACCTTAGCAGGAGTTCTAGCGAGTTTCGTTTTTGGCGTAGGTCTTGCATTACAAGGGACTTTGTTAAATGTGGATGGCAGATTATTAATCATGATTATAAAACCATATGAGCTAGTTGAACTCATAGAAGGCCACGGAGAAATAGGGCACTTGAAAGATATTGACATCTGTATAACAAAAATTATTACACCACAAAATAAGCTAGTGGTAATAACTAATGGCGCAATGTCTAACGGAAATATTACAAACTGTACGACACCAGGCGCAATTAAGGAATTTCACATAATTGGCGTAAGCTATGATGCAGATACTAAACAAACAAAAGATATCCTAATGGCCGAATTAAAGGCACAGGAAAAAGTGCCTTAAACTCATGCTCCAATTGTAGAGGTTTGCAAACTTGCCGATAGCCCTGTAAATTTTGCAGTGAGACCAGCTTGGCGCCCAAAGCATTATTGGGATGTTTATTTTGAAACGTTAGAGCGAAGTAAAATAGCACTAGATGTTGCTGGTATTGAGATTTCATATCCTCACCGAGTTGAGATTCAAAAGGAAGGACAATTAATTACTACTTATTCTTATATGATCAATGGCGATATCCTCGCCATCAGAATTTAAATAAAACTGAATTCTTAAGTCTAAAACAACTCCGGTGCCTATTATGCTAGAATTATAATTAGTCCAAGCATTTGTTATGATGGTACCATCTCCTATCCCGTCAAAATCTGTATCGATTCTTGGCACATCGTTAAAACCTCCTGCGACAGCTTGAGATTCAATAGCAAAAATATTTTGATAACCCCCTCCATCTATCTGATATTGAATACTAAAAGAATCATTTGTTTCATCCCAATGTTCTGGAGAGCCTCCTGTAGAGTCATCTTCTGCGATTAATATGTCTAATTGCAAATTGACACCTGTGGTAATATCGATTCCTGTAAAATTCATAGTTTGTAATGCACCTGAAGAAATACCTGTTACCCCGTCAATATCTTGGGCTGCAAAAAAAAAGGATCCATCTGGGGTGCCCAAAAATGTTATCATATCATCTCCTCCATAGCTGATTTCTGTACCATCAGTTCTGATAAAGTAATCGTCTGATGCCGCATCTGCCCCTTCAGGAGCGCTCAAGGTATATCTTGTCCCATTGCCATCAGTTTCAAAAGATTCTGAAAATAGCGCGAATGGTGTGGAGGTAAGACAATTAATACTTTCCCAACTCACTCCATTAAATATCTGGAGACATTTTATTTCTGTGACAAAAATCAGCATCCCCTTAGCACTGTCTGGAACAATCATAGCATTTCTTAAAGCAACTGTGGGAATTCGTGGGAGCATTAATCCTTTATAGGTAAGACCATTATCATTAGTGCCTTTAATTTCTAGCATAGCCGCATTACTTAGTACGGTACCTCCTATAACTACTTGACCAATAGATGGAGTGATTGCAAAAAATAGGAGCATCAAGGTGAGCTTTCCAAAACGAAGAGGATACATTATATTAATGGTTCTATTGTCCATACACTCTAAAATTATCGAAGCCCGCATAATCTTCGTTCCCATTTTGTTTAACAGATAACTCAAAAGAAACAGTGGTCGTTCCATTAGGTATATTGATGACTACTGTGCCTTCTGCGGTTACACCTCCCTCATTCATTCCTGACACTAGCACTACCGTTGTAGGCGTTCCATCTATAGTATAAGTGTATACCACATCATCACCACCATCAAACCCAAAGACATTATAATCAAAGGCTATTTTAATATTGCTAAGTGCAGAGACACTAACGGGATCAAAGATCATTACGTGCGCAGCGGGAGTTCCTCCGTTCGCGTTATTTAAATCACGACATCCTAAAAATGTCTGCGTCATCGTGTCAATGTCGTTGTCTGCTGCGACTTGATTAAATGTTGTTATTGGACTCCAAACATCTCTATCTGGTAAATCAGGAAATAAATAAAAGGCAGGAGTAGCGGCGTAAGTCCATGTGGTATTTGTGTCAAAGTCTTGAGCTGCTGCAGTGACAATCGTAGTCATAAGTGTATAGGCAACTTCCCAAGCAGTACCATTCCACATCTCTAGTGTACCGGTATCCTCAACAAATATCATTAAACCTATATCTGTAGTAGCAGGATTAATATTGGCTTTATAAGCTTGGCTAGGAAGTCTGGGCGGAATTAATCCCTTATAGTTTACGCCATCAGCAGAACCACTTATCTCTAACATGGAAGCATCACATGGCGTAGTCGTACCTATCCCAACTTGGCCTAAACTAACCAATGGGATTATAAATAAAAAGAATAAGAAATATCTCATGGCTATGTATTAAACATAGCATTGTACTTAACTCTTGGTAAGATTTGGTTGAATAAATTTACATAAACTTCTTGCCATTACAAAATGCAAATTATTGTACTGGATAACTATCATCCCAATCCTTCACAAGAGGCTCTCCTAATTTTCCTTGCGATTTTGCAACCATCATAGACACTGTAGCATCACCAGTAACGTTAATAACGGTTCTACACATATCTAGAGGTCTATCCACGGCAAAGATTAATGCAAGACCCGCTTCTGGAATCCCTGCGTACCCTAATACACCAACAAGCATTACCATACCTGCTCCAGGTACAGCTGCAGAGCCTATAGATGCCAATGTAGCCGTAGCAATAATGCCTAGTTGTGTTCCTAATGATAAGTCCATACCGAAAGCTTGGGCAATGAAAACTGCAGCTACGGCTTGATATAAACTGGTACCATCCATGTTAATAGTAGCTCCAATAGGAAGTACAAAACTCGATACCTTTTCATCTACTCCTAAGTGTTCGGTAACTCTTTCCATCGTTACAGGGAGTGTTGCTGCACTACTACTTGTAGAAAATGCTAAGAGTTGTGCCGGTGCAATACCATTTAAAAAGAACCCAGGTGTTTTCTTTGTAAACACCCAAACCATTAATAAATAAACACCTACCATTAATAAGAGTCCGATCACTACTGAAATAGCATACATCCCTAATGCAGCAAATAAGTCTGGACTGGGGGCTTCTACTACCAGCGCAGCCAATAAGGCAAAAACACCATAAGGTGCGGCGAGCATAATTAAGTCCACCATCTTTAGTATGACTTCATTCACGCCGTCAAAGAAATCTTTGACTGTTTTTCCTTTCTCTTCTGGTATCAATATCAATCCAATACCAAAAAATACGGCAAAGAAAATAACTTGTAACATATTACGATTGCTCGATGCGGCATCAAAAATATTTTCTGGAACTAAATCAATTAGCGCCTGCAAGGGTCCTGCTTCTTTTTGTTTTTGAGCGTCCATCCGTTTGGCTTCTGCATCCCCACCGTAGGCCTCCACTAACTCATTACGGGTATCTTCATTAATAGTTGCACCTGGCTTAATCAAGCTAACAACACCTAAACCTATCGAAACAGCAATTAATGTAGTGATCACATAGGTAACAATAGTTCGCACACCCATTTGTGACAGACTAGAAATATCTTTTAAGTCTGAAATTCCTTTTATTAAGGCCGCTAATATTAATGGAATCGCGATAAGTTTTAAGGAGCGAATAAACATAGTCCCAAATGGTTTTATCCAATCACCTATAAAATCTGCACCCCAAGTGAAGTTGGTTAATATAAGAGCAAAAGCAACTCCTAAACCCATTCCTATTAAAATCTGCCAGTGTAATGCTAATTTTTTCATCTATCTGTATCTGTTATTTATCAAAATATTCTTGCATCTTTATCAGCCTGTTGGCTAACCAATAGTCTGTAACCACAAGTGCTGCCATAGCTTCTACAATAGGCACCGCTCTTGGCACCACACAAGGATCGTGACGTCCTTTTCCTTGCATCGCTACTTTGTTTCCTTGATTATCTATCGTTTCTTGAGACTGCATAATGGTGGCTACGGGCTTAAACGCTACATCAAAATAGATGTCCTCTCCATTACTTATCCCTCCTTGAATTCCTCCGCTATGATTGGTTTTTGTACTCTCATCTTCATTAAAAAGATCGTTATGTTGGCTGCCTTTCATTTGGGTTCCTTCAAACCCACTTCCATATTGAAATCCTTTTACCGCATTTATAGACAACATCGCTTTCCCAAGCTCAGCGTGAAGTTTATCAAAAACCGGTTCGCCAAGTCCTACTGGACATCCTTCAATAACACAACGTATTACACCGCCCACAGTATCGCCTTCTTTTCGTATTTGCTTGATGTAATTTTCCATTTCTACAGCCATCGCTGCATCTGCAGTACGTACGGGGTTTTTTTCTATTTCTGAAAAGTCAAGGTCTTGGTATCTCTTATTCAATTGTAAACTTCCCACGCTCAAAACATAGGCTGTTATTTTTACATCTTTTAAAAGTTGTTTTGCAATGGCTCCTGCAACTACCCTAGAGGCAGTCTCTCTTGCAGAAGAACGTCCACCTCCGCGATAATCTCTAACACCATATTTTTTATCATAGGTATAGTCTGCATGTGAAGGCCTATATTGATCCTTTATATGACCATAATCTTTAGATTTCTGATTGGTGTTTTCTATCAAAAAACCAATAGGGGTTCCCGTAGTTACTCCCTCAAAAATTCCGCTTAAGAACCGAACTTCATCTTCTTCTTTTCGCTGTGTAACAATGGCAGATTGTCCAGGTTTACGGCGCTGCATTTCAGCTTGAACTGCTTCTAGATTTATGGCCAAACCCGCCGGGCATCCGTCAATAACACCACCAATAGCAGTCCCGTGAGACTCGCCAAAAGTGGTCAATTTAAAAATATTTCCGAAGCTATTACCTGCCATACTGTGCTTATCCTTGATTTTTGTTGCGTAACAATATTATAAAATTATATACAGTTGCGCATCCTTTAATTCATTTAATTTGGGAATCTTATATTTGTAAAAAACACCCCACAATGAAGCTCACCTATTTACTTACAATTATCCTTACCATTACTTTTATTTCATGTAAAACAGACGACCCATCCTCAGATGATACGCAACAAACTCCAAATGAGTACTTTCCATTAGCAGCAGACTCGCATTGGACCTATAATAATCAAAATGAAGAGGCTGGAACTTCACGCGATTCAGTATATGTCGCGGGGAACCAAATGCAAAGTGGGCTTCTTTACACAAACCTGGATGCGACACTACCTGCGAGCGCTTTTATGTCACAATTTTTAACTAATAATATTGTCCGAACGACAGATACACAGTTGATTATTGATGGTTCTCTGGGCGCTCCAATAGAAGGATTGCCAGATATCACCTTGCCTTTGAGCGATATGAAATTGTACGATACAGAAGTAGACATAGCCATCGATCCAATTCTAGGGTTCAGTTCTGGAAGTGTGATTCAGGATATTATGGAAATCCCTATTGTCATCAGTTACGGCATCACAAGTGCGATGCTAGAAACTCCAAATACATCTACAGAATCTGACTCTCAAGTAGCCTCAGAGCTGCGAGTAAATATGGAGATAATTGCTATGATTTCGGTAGGTCCAGTGACTATTCCCGTTACAATCATGGAATCTCAAGATGTGTTGATTGCGACTAATATTTACACGGACGGCATAGGGCTAACAAATTCTGAAGTTCTTATAGAATTTACCCTTGAAGATCTTAGCGGCTTGGGTATAGAGCTTCCTTTTCCAGAAAGCGGTTCTACGGGCAGTTCACAAACTATTGATACCTATTTTATTGGGGGCTAATCAAAGCTTGTCTTAAAATTGTTACTGGATGCAGCGCTTCACGACCGGTACCATCCTTAATTTGATGGCGACAACTCGTGCCATTTGCAGCAATTAAAATAGTGGAAGTAGTCTTATTGATTGCCGGGAACAATCGCTGTCCCCCTATTTTCATACTAATGTCGTAGTGTTCTTTTTCATAACCAAAACTTCCTGCCATCCCGCAGCAGCCGGCGTTTATGATGGTTGGCGAATAATGCTTCGGAAAGTTTAAAACATCAAACGTATGCTTCGTGTTGCTCAATGCCTTTTGATGACAATGCACATGGACCTTAATCGTTTTTTTCGCTTCGGAAAATTGCTCGGTTTTTATATGCCCCTTTTGCATCTCACCCGCTAAGAACTCCTCTATCAAATAGGTGTTTTCTGAAATCACCTTAGCTCCATCTATGTCTTCTGCTAAGCGAAGGTATTCATCTCTAAAACCTAAAATAGCCGACGGCTCAATCCCAACCAAAGGCACTTTATTTGAAACCATCTTTTTCAACTCCAAAATATTCTTGTCAATCTCAAGCTTCGCTTCATCAAGAAAACCTTTTGAAATAAGTGCTCGGGCGCTATCCAATTCTGTGATAACTTTTAATTTATAACCTAATCCCGTCAAGAGTTCAAAAGTGTCTCTCGCAATCGTAACGTCTTGGTAATTAGAAAACTCATCAACAAAAAGAATGACATTAAAATCACATATCCTCTCTTGGTTTACAATTATTTGAGATAGTTTACCGAAAGCTTTATTTGAATACTTAGGAATGCTTCGATTCACGTGAACACTGCTCCATTTTTTAGCTAATCCAGAAGTTAATGCTCCGCCAAGAACGGCATTTGCTAACCTTGGGAATCGTGACGCTTTTTTAGCATATTGAGAACTAAACCCAAATAACTTTGAAGCCCGAGAAGGTTTATTTGATTTGTTGTATTGATATAGAAATTCTGTTTTAGCACTCGCCATATCTACATTACTAGGGCATTCACTCGCACAAGCTTTGCAGCTTATACATAAATCAAAAACATCTTTTAATGCTGCGGAATCAAATGCATTTGTGCTTTTTGGATTACTTAAAGCCTCCCGCAACACATTTGCTCTTCCCCGCGTCGTGTCCTTTTCATCCTTTGTGGCGTGATAACTTGGGCACATAACCCCTGTAGCTTTTTCTGTCTTTCTACAATCACCACTTCCATTGCATTTTTCAGCAAGTCGCAATAAACCTTCAGAATCACTAAAGTCCATTTTTGTTAGCACTTCTTTGATTTCTGAGTCTGGAACATAGCGCATCTGCTCGTCCATAGAATATGCAGCTACAATCTTCCCCGGATTAAAAATATTGTTTGGATCAAATGTAGATTTAATGTGTTTAAACAGTTGGTAGTTTTTCTCACCCACGAGCAATGGGACAAACTCACCACGAACGATACCGTCACCGTGTTCGCCAGAAAATGAACCTTGATATTTTTTAACTAAATGGGCCACGTCTGTTGTGATCTTTCTAAAATAAGCCACATCCTCTCCCTTTTTTAAATTAAGAATAGGACGCAAATGCAACTCTCCAGCACCCGCGTGGGCGTAGTATACTGCCTCCTGGTTATAGCGTGTCATTATTGCGGTAAAATCTTTTATATAGGCTGGCAAATCTTCTACAGTAACCGCTGTATCTTCTATGCACGCCACCGCCTTTCTATCGCCTATCATATTGCCTAATAGGCCAAGTCCGGCCTTACGTAGCCCCATCGCCATCTCTATTTCATTCTCTTTTAAAATAGGCAGCGCATAAGCAAGATTACTTTTTTTGAGACTTTCTACTAATGCGATTGCTTGTTGCGCCACATCTTCTTCACTTGTACCTTTTAGTTCAAGCAGGAGTATAGCCTTTGGGTTTCCCTTAACGAAGAACCGATAAGGATCATATTTCTTATTAGCCCTGGTGCAATTTAAAATGGTATCATCTAACATTTCGCAGGCATATAAATTATGCTCCATGGTCACTACAACGTCCAGCATACAGGTATTAACAGCGTCATAGTGCGCCGCAATCATCCGTTCAAAAGTAGGAGGCAACGCATCTAGTTGTAAAGTGATTTCTGTTGTAAAAGCAAGGGTTCCTTCGCTACCAGCCAATAATTTACATAGATTTAGTGGGGCATTCCCGCCAAAGGCTTTTGCGCTTAGCAGAGCATCCAACGCATATCCCGTATTTCTTCGATGAATTTCTGGCTTAGGAAACTGTTGCAGTATTTCTGCTGCTATCGCTGGATTTGAAAGACTCGCATGGATCGTTCTATAGACCGTACCTTCTAATGAATTATTATTTATTATTTCTGAAATTTCATTCTCATTCACATTTCCGAAGTAGGCCTCTTCCCCATTTGACAACACTGTTTTTAAAGAAATTACTTTATCACGTGTGACACCATATTTTATGCTTGTAGTTCCACTAGAATTATTACCTACCATCCCTCCTATCATACATCTATTTGAGGTAGAAGTATTGGGCCCAAAGAATAACCCATGCGGTTTTAGGAAGGCATTCAATTCATCGCGAATCACTCCTGGCTGCACCGTTACCGTCTTGTTTGCTTTATCAAAAGAGAGCGTCTTTGTGAAGTATTTTGAAACGTCCACAATTACCCCATCACCTACGCATTGCCCCGCAAGAGATGTTCCGGCAGTTCTCGGGACTAATGATGTTTGATTTTCTGTTGCAAATGTAATTAGTTGCTGGATGCCCTTTACAGACTTTGGGAAAGCGACTGCCTGCGGAATCCTTCTATACACAGAAGCGTCTGTAGCGTAGAGCATCTTATGTAATTCATCAAACTGAAAATCACCATCAAAGATTTCTTTAAAAGCTGTTAAAATTTGAGAGGTCATAAAGGCATATTCTAAGGTATAAAAATAACTAAAAGATATGATTAATATTATGAAATATTTAATAGATACTCAACAATAAGCGGGTAGTCCAACGTATATATTTTTGGTCTAACTTTAATATATTCTATGATGAAAAAATTAGCAGTAATTTGATTCGTTTTATTTGATTTTGTTTTACAGGCTGAAGCCTAAGAGATTTCTAAAAATGCCATCGGAATCCGAATAGGAGATAATGATGGCTTCGTGACAAATATTAATTATCAACTTAGATTGACGGACAACAACAGGCTAGAATTTGGTTTGCAATTTAATGGAATATAAATGTTAGTGTACTCAAAGCAACTGGACATATAAATAGGTATGGAACATAGATGGTGGTTTTAACCGGTACGCAGATGCGGGTGGTGGTTTAGGCTCTGTAAATTTTGACGACAACGATTTTCCTGACAATGATATTTTCCCATATGCTGCAGGTACTGTGTGGATAGAATATAATTTTGATTTTCCCTTACTACTCCCGCTTGACGTTAGACCAGAATTTGGTTTTGGAGATTTTAGAGATGATTTATATTTTGACCTAGCATTGGGAACAAGGTATCAGTTTGATTAAAGAAGCCCTCCATTAAAAAATAAAACCACCTTCTCGCAACGAGAAGGCGCTTTTTCTTTACTGTTTTTTTGCTATTTCACCAAACTTACTTGGACAGCTTGTTTGTAGATTTCCTCATAAAAAGGTACAATATTATCTGTATCAAACCGTGCAGCCGCTTTTTTTGCTTGCTTCTTAAATTCTTGTAAAGTAACATCATTATTTAATATACTGATAGCATTTTTAGCCATATCATCAATATCACCCACATTACTTAGGTAACCACTCACTCCGTGCGTATTTACTTCAGAAAGACCTCCCGCATTAGAAGATATTACTGGTACTCCACAAGCCATAGCCTCAAGGGCTGCCAAACCAAAACTTTCTTTTTCTGAAGGCAACAAAAACAAGTCTGTGAAGCATAATATTTTATTAACTTCATTGCTGTTACCAAGAAAAACAACCTTTTCTGTTAGGCCTAAACTATCTACTAGTTCTTGCGCAGGCTCTCGCTCTGGTCCTTCTCCAACAATCAATAATTTAGAAGGAATCTCTTCCTGTATTTTAGCGAACACCTTCACAATATCAAGGATTCTTTTTACGGGTCTTAAATTACTAACATGGGTTATTATACGTTCTCCAGGCAATGCCATATGGTCACGCTGGCAATCTGTGTAGGTGTTCTCATGTTTTTTCATGTCAATGAAGTTTGGGACTACATCAATCTCATTATTGATAGAAAAAAGGCGGAGGGTATCTTTTTTTAAACTTTCAGAAACAGAGGTTACCTTATCACTGTTATTAATGCTAAAGGTGACTGCTGGCTTATAGTGTGGATGATTACCCACAAGTGTAATATCTGTCCCGTGCAGCGTCGTTACCATTGGGATTATAATGCCTTCATCTTCTAACATCTTTTTTGCCATATATCCAGCATATGCGTGCGGAATGGCATAATGCACGTGCATCATATCTATCCCGTAATATCGCACCATATCAACTAGTTTACTTGATAAGGCCAACTCATAAGGTTGGTACTTAAACAAAGGGTATTGCGGCACTTGTACCTCGTGAAAATAAATATTAGGACTAAGAAGATCTAATCGGACGGGTTGCTTATAGGTTATAAAATGAACTTCATGACCTCTCTCTGCCAAGGCGACACCAAGCTCTGTAGCTACTACTCCACTCCCACCAAATGTAGGATAACATACCATTGCTATTTTCATAAACTGCTAATCCGCTGCGGGATAATTTTTAATACTTTACATTAATTGCTTCGTAAATTGCTTCTTGAATATTACTCCGTAGGTTGCTCTCTATTAGTTTTCTGTTCTCCGCATCAGGATAGGTACGGTTACTCATAAAAACATAGATAAGGTCTTGATCAGGATCTGCCCAAGTAAAGGTACCGGTAAATCCGCTATGCCCAAAACTATTCATAGATACACATCCGCATGTTGGACCCACATCTCCTAGTTGTGGTTTGTCGAAACCAACGCCTCGCCTTACATTATCACCACAAAAATAACAGGTGTTAAATGCATCTATCGTTTCTGGTTTAAAATACTGTTTGTCACCATATGTCCCTTTCCATAAATACATCTGCATAATTTTCGCCACATCGTTTGCAGTACTAAAAAGACCAGCGTGGCCTCCTACACCACCCAGCATAGCTGTCCCTTGATCGTTTACATAGCCATGAACAACTTGTTGTCTAAAGTATGTGTCATATTCCGTTGGGACAATGTCAATCTTAGTAAACTTATCTAGGGGTAAATAGGTTGTATTGTTTGCTCCTAAAGGTTCATATATATTTCGCTGCACTAAAACCTCTAAAGGAGTTCCGTAAAATTCTTCTACGTATTTCTTAAGTAGATAATATGGTAAGTCACTATATTTATAGCCCTTACTTTCCCGCAGTTCACTTTCCTTTATAAACCTGTATATCGAGTCTTTGTACTCGCGCTTCATAAAAAGATTTTTCGCTACTAGGATTGTAAAATCTTCCTGTTTATTTTCTCGAAACCACTTGGCAGAAGGTTTCTTGGTAACACTATCCATCGTCTTAATGTAAAACGGTATCCATGCCTTAAGTCTTGCTGTATGCGTTAGCATTTCTTTTAATGTGATATTGGCCTTGTCAGTACCTCGATATTCTGGGAGCATTTCTTTTAACTTGGTATCCATATTGATCACACCGCGGTCAAAGAGGTCCATAATCATTGGTAAAGTTGCTAAAATTTTAGTCAAAGAAGCAACGTCATATAGATCGTTACTTTTTACTGTGTTCTTTTGAGATTGCGTGTGATAACCAAAATTCTTATCATATACTACCTTTCCGTTTCTGGCTACAATTATTTGCATTCCTGGCGTCATTCCTCCCCATAGCCCCACTCTTGCCAGTGAATCAATTTTATAAAACTTATAGCTACTCATCCCTACACTTTCTGCAGTACCGTATTGTAGGCGTTTCAATAGTCTGGTATCTACTCCAGATCCTACTGGAATTGCGCTGCCTATACTTACAGGCAATCTCCCTTTTGCCTGGCGTGCCCCAAAAATAATCTGTGCGGACAACGATTGTGCGACATCACTATTTTGATACGAAACTACTACTGTCTCAATTTCGGAAATGTTTTGGATTTGTAACAAGGCATATGGACTCGTAAACACATCTAATATCACTTTGTTATTTGCTGCGATTTTCTGTAACCATTGCAACTCATTAGTAGAAAAAGTATAACTTTTCCAAGGGTTGTCGTTGCTTTTGTGAAAACCAATAATCACTTGATCGTAGCCTTTTAGTTTTTTCAACATAGACGAGATGTCATTTGCTTTAACGTGGTCTATTTTGTCATATTTCCGAAGTGCATCTAAGAATGGCTTCCCATCCGCATCGCCAAAATTTACATAGGCAAATTTCTTATTTTGCAAATCTGTAATAGGTAAAAGAACGCTATCATTTTTCACCACAGTAATCGCTGACTCCATTGCCTTTTCATACAGCGCATCGTCTGCAGCCGCATTTAAACTAGGCACCAAACCATAAGGACTTACTGGTTGATACCTGTGTAATCCGGCTTTAAACTTGGCAAAAAGAATCTTCTTCACCGAGTGCGCTAATCGTGCTTCTGTAATCACTTCTTCACGATAGGCATTGACCAAAAGTGCATGCGCTTTCGGAATATCTTCGGAAATAAGAAGGACATCATTACCCGCCATAAAAGCAGCGAGATCTATCTCTCCTGGAGCACTAAAGTTTGCCGCGCCCTTCATATTTAAGGCATCTGTAAAAATAAGCCCATTAAAGCCCAACTGCCCTTTGAGCATGTCTGTCACTATATATTTTGAAATGCTAGAAGGATAACCTTCGCGGCTTTCTAGGCTAGGAATATTTAGGTGTGCCACCATAATACTGCTGAGCCCTTCGTTGATCAATTTTCGGTAAGGATAGAGCTCGACACTGTCTATACGTGCTTTAGAAAAAGCAACGGTAGGAAGCGTTTTATGCGAATCTTGGTCGGTGTCACCATGACCTGGAAAGTGCTTTGCATTTGCTAAGACACCAGCGCGTTGCATCCCTTTCATAAAAGCCAAAGCTTTCTCGCTTACGTTTACCATGTCCTCTCCAAAAGAGCGATTCCCGATAATTGGATTTTTAGGATTGGTATTAATATCTACCACGGGTGCAAAATTAATATGCATTCCCATCCTTCTGGTATGTAAACCGATACGATGTCCTACTTCTTCTACAATCTTATTATCCTGTATGGCGCCTAATGTCATGTTCCAAGGAAAGGCGTATGTAGAGTCTAGCCGCATAGCCAACCCCCATTCTGCGTCCATAGCAATCATCAGTGGATATTTCGCTTCGTTCTGAAATTCGTTATTTAGCTCAGCCTGTCGCACAGGACCTCCTTTTGAGAAGATGATGCCGCCTATGTGTTGTTCTCGTATGAGTTTTTTAATCTTATTCGTTTTTTCTACAGGATCACTAGAAAAAACATCTACCATAAAAAGTTGTCCCACCTTTTCTTGTAATGACATTTCTCCATAGATACTATCCACCCATTTTTGCTGGTAGGGAAGGCTGTTTTTTACAATTAATGGATTTGCCTGTTGTGCAAACATGGCAATTGTGGAAAGTAGGAATAGTGCGAGGGCAAAAAGTTTTTTCATTGAATACAACTGGAATATAAGATGACAACGAAGAAATGCAATTTTTAGTGAGTCACATCCTTAATATAATGCGTATTTCTTTCGTATTTGTAAGGTACAAAAACTATGCTAAAAACCTGTTATGCCAACTCTCTGATGCTGGTACTTCCCAATTTTCTTCATACTCGATTTTTGTGTTTACCAAGTTGTTGAAAACCACGGTATTCTTAGAGACAGACCTGTTCTTTGCCATTTTTCTAAAATCTGTCAAAGTCTTGTGGGCAATAAAATCACCGTTATAAAATGTAACATTCATTTTATCCATGAGGTCAAGATCAAATTCTTTTTCTAGTTCTTGAATAAAGTGAACGGATGCATCTATACTACAACCAGATGCCGAGGCATTTGATTGATTGAGACCGAAAACTATAAAACGACTGTGCTTTATCTCAAAGCCAGCTTCTAGGTTTGCACCGTGAGCAGTCCATTGGGTTAAGAAAACCTTAGTTTTTTCTTCCATAGCCGACACCTCTTCTTCCGAGAACTTTCGGTTAGACTGGTAAATCCAGATTCTTGAATCGTCAGGAAGGTTTGAGAAATCAACTAGCATATTTGGAAAAAGTTAAACGTTGATGGTTAAATGTTAATTGGGGTATTGGTTTTAATTTTATTCTCTGGCTGAACATGTGTAATTTCTATTCTAATTTAGAAAAAACAAGTTAAAGATCCTGCGCAGATGCAATCATCTCTGCCACATCCATTACTTCAATTTCGCCTTCTTTGTTTTCTCCTTTTACTCCATCTGTCATCATCGTGTTACAGAATGGGCATCCTGCTGCGATAATTTCTGGCTTTACTTCAACGGCTTCTTGTGTGCGCTCTATGTTAATTTCTTTTGTTCCTGGTTCTGCTTCTTTAAACATTTGTGCGCCGCCTGCTCCGCAACATAATCCTTTAGATTTGCATCGTTTCATTTCTACAAGCTCTACTTCTAGTTTTCGAAGTAACTCTCTTGGTGCTTCATATTCGCCATTGGCACGACCTAGGTAACACGGATCGTGAAAAGTAATGCGCTTGCCCTTAAACTTACCACCTTCAACTTTTAGACGCCCTTCATTCATTAAAGATTTTAAGAACTGCGTATGGTGCATTACTTCGTAATTTCCACCTAATTCTGGATACTCATTTTTGATCGTATTAAAGCAATGCGGGCACGCCGTTACAACTTTTTTTACTTCATAAGCATTCATCACTTCAATATTGGTGGCCGCTTGCATCTGGAATAAAAACTCATTACCAGCACGTTTTGCCGGATCACCTGTACAGCTTTCCTCTGTTCCTAATACGGCGAAATCTACACCTGCATTATGTAATAATTTTACAAATGCTTTTGTAATCTTCTTTGCTCTGTCGTCAAAACTACCAGCACAGCCTACCCAGAATAAGACTTCTGGTTGCTTGCCTTGTGCCGTATACTCGGCCATTGTTGGGACTTTTATTGTTTCTTCCATATTGAAATATTAAAAATGGATGCTCTATTTTACTATTATTCCTCAAACACTTGAATAGTCACTTCTTTATCTATTAGTTCAGTGAACTTTCCTTTATACCGTGTTGCTTTTACTAGATGGTTATCTACCCAATGATAATTTCCGCCGCGAGGCTTCCCCATTAATAGGCTATGAAATTTAAATCCATGTTTATTTAACCAATCTGTAGTTACTTTTCTGTGGTCTTCTGTTCTAGAAGTAAAAAAGCAAATAAGGTGTCCTTGATCATACCAATTATTTAAGGTCTTTAAGGCATCAGGAAAAGGCTCACAAGTTGCCATGCGTTCTGGCTCTTCATTAGGCACATCTTCAGTTACAGTACCATCAATGTCAATAAGGTAGTTTTTCACTCCTTCTGGTAATACTGGACTCACCGTTTCTCCTGCTTCTACTTTTGCATGCAATAAGTCTTCTGCTTCTTCTTTATTCATAAGTTGGTTTTCTTTTCATTCCCTTTAAAAAGAGAATCTTACTATTATTTAAAAATTCTAGTCTTATTCTCAATTTCTTATCACCACACAGGCACAAAGGACACGGAGGTAAATACTATCCATTAACACATACCGCTAATATTACTCCTTAGCCCAGTTCAATCTATCTTGTTGATTAAATGGCCAAGGTGCTCCGTTGTTCTCAATGTTTGTCATAGTTCCATTGAGTTCGTTTGGTGCGGCACTTTGCTCCATTACTAAGTATTGTCTCATTTCCATAATGATAGAAAGAGGATCAATACTTACGGGGCAAGCTTCTACGCAGGCGTTGCAACTTGTACAAGCCCAAAGCTCCTCATTTGTAATGTAGTCGCCTAATAACTGTTTGCCGTCTGGCACAAAAACGCCTTTATTAGCGTCTATGTTCTTCCCTACTTCTTCTAGACGGTCACGGGTATCCATCATTATTTTTCGTGGGGATAATTTTTTACCTGTAATATTTGCAGGGCATTCACTAGTGCAACGTCCACACTCGGTGCAGGTGTAGGCATTTAATAATTGAATTTGTGTCAAATCCATCACATCACTCGCACCAAACTTTGCCGGAGTCTCTTCTGCTTCTTCTTCTGGGGGAGAAGCAAATGGATCTACATTGGGATCCATCATCATCATAACTTCTTTGGTAACGGCTTTGTTGTTTTTAAAATGTCCTTGGGGTGTTACCCTTCCGAAGTATACATTAGGGAAAGCCAGCATAATATGTAGATGCTTTGAGAAATATAGGTAGTTCAAGAAAATTAAGATCCCTACAATGTGAATCCACCAAGCGGTGCGCTCTATAATATGCAAGGTACCCTCAGATGTTCCTGAAAACCAACTTGCAATGTGTTGAGATACGATGTTCCCACTATCAATTTGCTGAAAAGGGACATCTGTTGCGTTCATTACTAGAAATAGGCCCATTAGGACCATTTCAAAATAGAGAATAAAGTTACCGTCATTTTTAGGCCAACCTGTCATTTCCTTAGACATAAAGCGTTTCAACTTTATCACATTTCGGCGTATCCAAAAAACAACAACGGCGGCAAATACTAAAACCGCGAGAATTTCAAAAGTACCCAGGAGCACTCCATAAAAGCTTCCTAAAAAAGTTGAGAAAATACGATGAGTGCCAAAAAGACCATCGATGATGATCTCTAATACTTCTATGTTAATGATAATAAAACCTAGGTACACGACAATGTGCATCGCCCCAGATACTGGCCGTACTACCATTTTAGATTGTCCTATTGCGATACGACCTACGTTAGCCAGTCGCTCTCCTTTATTAGATACAGACACGGGAATACCGAGTTTAATGTTTCTAATTACTTTTCTTATGTTGAAGGAGAAGTAACCAATCCCTGCTAAGAGGACCAGCAAAAAGATAATATTAGGAATGTACTGCATAGATTATTTGTTAGGATCTTCTGGCTCTTCAAATCCCTTGTCACGCTTTCCAAATAATGAGAAATGCACATAACGCTTGGGATTCAATTTCATATCTTTTAATAATTCTTCTAGTTGCTTAGACGCACCTTCTAGGTTATCGTACATCTTTTCATCTTTAAGCAATTTACCGATGCTTCCTTCTCCATTATCTATACTTGTTACGATTGCATTAAGCCTAGAAATAACTTCTTCCATCTGCCGAACAATCTGGCCTGTGTTTATTTGGGCTAAAGAATCTGAGAGCTTTGCAAAGTTTTTTGTAGTAATGTCTAGGTTTGTAATAGTAGAACTTAGCTTTTCTTTATTTGCATCAAGTAGCTCATCCATATTTTTAGATATAGATTTGAAATACTTAGTTGTGGTGTTTAAAGTTGCTAATGTTTCTTCTAAGTTCACTCGCGTTCGTGGATTTAGCACCTCTGTAAATGCCAATAATAGTGTGTCTACAGTCGCTAGTGTCGTGTTTACCTTATCCTCTAATGGGCCAAGACGCGAAGTTACCATATCTAACATCCCTTTTTCTACCTGTCCTGGAAGTGTGTCACCAGATTTTACTGGAGCACCACTATAATCGGGATAAACACCTAGAGACTTTCCGCCTATAATTCCACTACTATAAATAAGCACAAGACTTTTATCAGAAAACACAAAATCATTCTCCACTGTAAACTCAACCAAGAGCCCTCCTTTATTATCTTCAAATTCAATACTCGTTACCTTACCTACAACTAGTCCGTTGATAGTAACAGGAGCAGATTTAGCAAGTCCTTCTACATTGCTATATTTCACAAAAAAGGTTCTGTGTTTTTCAAGAAGATTTGTCCCTTGAAGATAGCTATATCCAAATATGAATAATAATATCGTTCCAATGGCAAGAATTCCCGTTTTTACTTCTCTTGATAATTTCAATTTAATGTGTTTTAATGAAGCAAATTTAGGCATTAATCAGAAACAAGGCGGGTTATTTATCCTCGGTTTTTAGAACTTTAGAAAGATTTAACTTTTTTCCGTCCTTATAAGCGACGACAAAGCAAGTGGAATAGCCCTTTTCTTTAGCCAAGGTTTGTAGTAATTGAATCACATTATAATCTGAAGTATTTCCGTAGTAATACTTATAGAGCGCTCCTACTTGAACCCGATCTACACCCTTTAGACCTTTAAAGTTTTCAGGCTTCGTCTCAAGCTTATTCCCAGAAGCGGCAATCTGCACTCTAAAATTAATGTCCCTGTATACTTTTTTCTCTGAAACCTTAATCGCTTCATCAATCTCCTGCTCTGTAATTGCTGGGTTCTTAAAATCATTAGTGGCCAACTCAAGATTCTTCTTATAACTCATAATCCCGTTTGCAATCTGCTCTGCCATTTCCTTTCTCCCCTTCTTACTGTTCACATACTTGCCTTCTGTGTTGTTTGTTAAGAAACCTAATTCTATCAAAACACTTGGCATATAACTGCTATGTAGCACCCAGAATGGTGCTTGTTTCACATTTCTATTCTTACGTTTTAAGTTGTTTACAATGTTATTTTGTACAAGTCCAGCAAGCATAATACTTTGATCAAGGTATTCTTCTTGCATAATAGTGAGCCCTATTAAGGACTCTGGAGAATTAGGATCAAAACCTGCATAAGTCTCTTCATAGTTATCTTCAAGAAAAATAACTTCATTTTCTTTTTTTGCGGTTTCAAGATTTTTTCCAGATTTATCAAGTCCCATTACAAAGGTTCCCACTCCATAAGCTTGGGTATGATGTGAGTCACAATGTATGGATACAAAAATATCTGCATCTACTTCATTTGCTACTGGCCCACGTTCATTTAGTTTTATAAAGACATCTGTCTTTCTTGTATAGATTACTTTAAATCCTGGCTGCGTTTCAAGAATCTTACCTACTTGCAGCGTCACATCTAAAACAATATCTTTTTCGTAATAGCCATTTCCGAGATTGCCTGGATCTGTACCACCGTGACCTGCATCGAGTACTACAATAAAAGGATTTTGCTGTACTGCTGAAATGCTATCGCTTCTAGATACGTCTTTAATTGTAAATGCAGACAACGCAATTGATACGGCAAGTACTAAAGTGAGTAAGAGTTTCGTTTTCATAGGGATGTAACGGAAGTTATGAATCATATATTTTAAATTGAACTCGTTTAAAATTTTTAAAAGCTATGCGAAAAATTATTGTTAATTTTGAACTTTCAAAAACTAAGCCAAGAACGGCGTATTATGACGTTTTATTGATTATACAAAGAAACTGAATTAATACGAGGCTCAGAAAATTTCGGAAATAATATTTATGCTGAATTAGCTTCAGTAAAAGTGCCTAAAACACTAAAACCCATTGCAGACAATTAAGCAATTCTATTTTATATTATTCGTGTTCCTGCAGCTAGGTAGCGGGACCCTTTACGCGCAAGATCCTGCTCCAAAGTACATTCTCAATTTACCTGCTGAAGAAAAGACAAGCCCACGACAAGTTCCTTCAAATACAAAAACAACTCCTGAAACTCCTGCTAAAATAAAATCAGATACCATACGCCCTCCTAAAGAAGACTTGAAGCACATTTTAGACTATTATGGCGAGGACTATGTCTATCTCGATAAAAAAAATAACCGCGCTTATATGTATAATAAAGCGTACATTATTTACGGTGATACGCGCATAGATGCCGGTGAGATTATTCTAGACTATAACACAAATGAAATTTATGCTAGAGGGATAGACAGCGCAGGCGTCTATATGCAAAAGCCCGTTTTTGTACAAGGAGCAAATGAAGTACGCCCAGATTCTTTGCGTTTTAATAATATTACAGAGAGGGCTATCATCTATAATTCACGCACACAACAAAGTGGTTTTAACGTGATCGCAGAAATCACTAAAAAACAAAATGACTCTGTTATCTTTCTAAAGAACGTAAAATTTACTACCTCAGAAAATGTGGATGATCCAGAGTATTACTTCTTCACACGTAGGGCAAAGTTTGTCCCTGGAAAGAAGGTAGTCACTGGTTTTACAAATATGTATATCGCAGATGTCCCTACACCTATTGCACTGCCATTTGCTTATTTCCCGATGTCTGAAGATCGCGCTTCAGGTTTTATTTTACCTTCTGTGGGCGATAACCGTCGTGGATTTTCTTTTCAGAACGGTGGGTATTATTTTGCGATAAATGATTATTTAGACCTCACAATGCTGGGTGATTACTATACCAATGGTAGCTATGGGCTGCGAGCAGAAACCAATTACGCGCTTCGGTATAAGTTTAGTGGGAACCTTAGTTTACGGTATGAAAACATTGTGGAAAGCGAGCGTGGCTTCCCAGATTTTAGCCAAAGTGCTATCTACAACATACGATGGGACCACAGACAAGATCCTAAAGTGAATCCTACTTCTCGATTTTCTGCCAATGTGAATTTAGGGAGTAGCCGTTATTTTAGGCAATCACAGAATCAAACGAACAACGCCAGTGCCTTAGTAAACACCTTGAGTTCTTCTGTTTCTTATTCAAAAACATTTGAAGTAGAACCGCAAGTCAATATAAGTGTTGCTGCTACACACTCCCAGAATACGCAGACCCAAGCTATTAATATGTCATTGCCTAACTTTAATGGGAGTGTGGCGCGTATGTATCCTTTTGCCCCTAGGGTAGGAACCAAGAAAGGTATTATCGATAATATAAATGTACAATACAACGTCACTGCAGAAAACAGAATAAGTACCGTTGACTCCTTATTCTTTAAACCAGAAATGTTTAAAAATGCACAAGTAGGTGTTAGACATAGCATTCCTGTGGCTACAAATTTTAAAATTCTAGAATATTTAAGTGCTTCTATGAGTACTAATTATCAAGAGACATGGTTGTTAAAAACTATAAGAAGGCGTTTTGACCAGCAAGCAGAAGAAGGAATAGGTGCAGTAATACAGGACACCGTTCCTGGCTTTGACAGTTATAGAACGTATAACTTTTCTACGAGCCTTGGGACAACAGTGTATGGGACATTTAATTTTGGAGAAGATAAAAAAATACAAGGGATTCGTCACGTAGTCAGACCTTCTGTAAGTTATAATATTAACCCAGCCTTTGATCGCTATTATGAAGAATATGATGTAACTACACCTGCAACAGCAGATGAAGCTGCCTCCTCAGAGTCAGTGCAATACTCGAGGTTTGAGAATACACTCTATGGCGCACCAAGTCGTGTTTTTAGTAGCAATATAGGATTTTCTTTAAGTAATACACTAGAGGCTAAAGTCACTTCAAGAGACACTACCGTTACAGAGCCTAAAAAAATCACCATACTTAACAATCTTAATTTTGCTACAGCGTACAATATTGCTGGTGATTCTTTAAAGATAAGTCCGCTAACTATCAGCGGAGCAATCCCCATAATCGATAAGCTGGGTGTAAACTTTAGAGGTACTTTAAATCCGTATGCTTTAGATAACAACAACACACCTATTGATGTTTTTAATATTAATAATGGTGGAAGCTTGTTTAGATTAACGGGTGCCAACATAAGTCTTAACTATAATTTTTCTAGTAGGGATTTAAAGGGCAGGAACGAAGACGATGCCCGTTTAGATAACGACACATTTAGAAACGGAGGTAGACAGGATGATCTCTTTGGAGATTCTACCAGCCAGGTTGACGGTGATATTTTTGAATCTGAAAACCAATCTGAATACGAAAATAAAGATTTTTACAACTTTAGTATCCCTTGGGATTTACGCTTGGCATACACCATGACCTATAGTAATACTAGACGCCAGAGTGAGATCTCATCTCAGTCTTTGATGTTTAGTTCTAATCTAGATTTATCGCCTAGATGGCGCGTAGGGGTTTCTTCTGGTTATGATTTTAAGAACAAAGGCGTGACCTTAACGCAGTTTCGATTTCAGCGGGATTTAGAGAGTTGGCAGATGAGTTTTAATTGGACACCCATAGGAAGCATCAATACTTCTTGGTTTTTCTTTGTTGGGATAAAGAGTAGTATATTGAGCGATATCAAATATGATAAGCGTAGGATTCCAGATAGGAACTTGTAAGTATTACTTCGGAAATTTTCTGTTTAATTTTAATTTTGGTTATTAGTATTCAGCCGAAGTGGCATTAAAAACTTTTTTTGAGAATCTAGATATTTTGATTGTTTTTTTCCTGAAATGTAAAGAACAATGTCACACTGATTGCAATTGAAGTACTTAATGCGTACTAATGATAAAATTTTAGACTCTTTCTAATAATAGAGCGTTAACGATGCGTCTCTATTAATCAACCGGTCTAAGACAGGCTCAGACTAATATTAGGCACTGATAATAAAAATATACTATGAAAAAAATAATTACAACTCCAAACGCTCCTGCTCCTATTGGTCCTTACAATCAAGCGGTCCTCAATGGCGACATGCTCTATACTTCTGGACAGATTGCAATAGATCCAAAAACTGGTGAACTCTTTAAAGGGGACATTGAAGACGAAACAAAGCTAGTGATGGAAAACCTTAAAGCAGTTTTAGATGCCGCAGATATGACATTTGAAAACGTATTAAAAGCAACCATCTTTATAAAAGATATGGAGCAATTTGCTAATATCAATTCTGTTTACGGAATCTACTTTAGTGATGATACTGCTCCTGCCCGGGAAACGGTGGAAGTAGCAAACTTGCCAAAATACGTGAATGTTGAGATTTCTGTGATAGCGAGCAGGTAATGTTTAGTAGTTAGTAGTTAGTAGTTGAAAAATAATTTTTCAGAATATATAGTATCCCTTTATTTCCTAATCTTTCTTTTTTCAGCGAAATAGTATTTCTTCTTTATTCAAATCCAAGACCTTATTCTTTTTCTGGCAGATTACCGAAGCCCCTTGGGAGACCACTGTCATCAGGGATTACAGGAAGCTCTTCTAACTTTTCTTTTTCTAAAGACAGTCTCTTATTGAAAAGCTTAAAAACAAGCTCTTTAAAGGTATTAAAATCTACCGTGTAAGAGATACCAAGACCTTGTTCAAAAATCTGATCTTCTCCTATAAATTGTATATCTGCTTGGCGGTTGAAAAAATTCATACGCAGACTTCCATCTTCATTTACGAGCCACTGTACCTCCACTTCTCCCGCAATTGTAGAATCATTTACATCTCCAATAGGCACACCTAGACTTCCGTTAATCAGCAACTTATCTGTAATCTTTGTCGTAATAGACACACCTATTTGATCTGAAGTTTCGGCGATAGGAGAACTTTGACCCGTTTTATAATCAATGGCAAATCCAAATTTTCCATCTTTATCAGATAATAAATCACCCACAAGACTTGACACTTGATCCGCTAATAAATTACCGCCGAAGGCACCAGCTCCCGCAAAGTCATCATTCACGAAAGAATTAGACGCTACAAGAAATAATGCTTGCTTCTGGCGTTGCTCTTCGTTTTGTAATTTATACTCAAGCTCACTGCGCACAATAGAACTCACTCTAGGGAAGTTGATATTAAAGTTTAATTCTGGCTGGCTCAATTCTCCAGAGAGATCTACAATAACCTCCACTGGAATCTTTCGGTTCACCGTCGGATTATCAAGTAAAATAGAAGGGTTTGCCTCCGTTTTATAAATCGCTCTCAAGTCGAGTCTTGCTTTTTCTGGTTTTCCGTCCCAGTTTATACTTCCGCCCGGTTCTACTTCTATATTTCGTTGTATAACCCCACCATATCTAAAGTCGAAATTTCCACTAAAGACAGAAAAATCTCCCCACATATTAAATTTACCCAGTGTATTGATCTCCATTAACAATATTCCTGCACCACGACCCTTTAAAGTACTTCCCGTAGTTTGATCTACAACCACCTCTACCTCCGCCTTTTGATTGATATCAAGATCAAAATTAAGTGTGAGTCCTTTTACTTCTTCTATGTCTATTTCTTCTCCACTAATAAGCGCTTCTTTTTCTTCTGGAGATAAAAAACGAACAAATGAATCATCCCCTATCGATTCTGTTTCAGAAATTGGTATTTTAAAAGTAGTTCCGTCCTCTGTTGTGGCGACCACGTCAATCACCAGTTCTTGTATTGGCCCAGCGATAGTAGCACTGCCACTAATAAAAGCTGTCCCATAATACAATGCATCCTCTTCTGGAGCTGTGTCTAGTGCCAGCAATCTTTGTGGAGCATCTATAGTAAGATCCAGTGCCCAATCTAGAAAGTTAGTATGGGTAGCATTACCAGACAAACGTCCTTGGGTACTATACTTAACATCTGTGATTCCCGCAGGTTCTATAGTGATCTTGCTCTTTGAGAGGTTCAATATGGTACTGTTTTCAATATCAAAATCAGTATTTAAATAAGGTATTTTCAAACCACTATTTGTTAGATTAAGTCGGCCAAAAATATCAGGTGACTTATAATTACCCTTTACTTTGGCGTTTCCGGAGACCGAACCCCTAATTTCTGTAATCACATTACCGCCAAAAGGGCTGAAAGCTTTCATATTAAAATCGTTGAGTGAAACATTGAGATCTATTTGAGGTGTATTGCCAGATACATCTATATCACCTACCGCGTTTATCGACTTTATATCATTATTTACTAGCGTGGTATTTATCCTATAATTTGTTAAATCTTCATTTCCTTTTACCCTTAATGAAAGATCGCCAAACTCCGTTTCGTTAATAACCACATGATCTATCGTCACATTACTCTCGGGGAAGAACGAGCCTCCTTTTTGAAGAAAATTAAGACGTCCGTTAATATTTCCGTCGAGACGAAGACTATCTATTTTAGGTGTCAAATTACCCATGTTAACATCTCTAAACCGAACCTTCAAATCTTTATAGGTAGAGTCTCTAATCATCCCGCCGAGCTCTATAGTCTCGTCATTATGATTGAGTTTAAAGCTGTCAATTTTTACACGAGAAAAGTTGTTATCGAAGACTATTTTATTCTGCCTATTATTCTCCTTATTTATGTACCAAGTATTCCGATTATAGAAAATATCAGATTTTGAAAAACCTATTACAGATTGACCTTCTGGATTAATGGTATGATACAGCGCGAGGTTAAAAATGTCTTCTTTGTATTTTCCTCCCGAAAACTCAGAGCGCAAATACAGCGTATCATTAATGGTTTTATTAATGATCGCCACATCCTTGAGATCATACACTCCCGTATACACAGAGTCTATAGAAATATAGGTGTTGTAGAGCGGGTTGTTATTGTCTACTTCTACATTAACATTGCCCAAGTAGTTTTTAAAAAGCAATATTTCTGGAGACTTAAAATTGAGTTTAAACTTAGTTTCATCTGATGATACCTTGCCGCTTATTTGAGTATTCTTACCAAGAGCTAAAGACGGTACAAAGAGTTCTATAATTTTATTATAGACCGTAAATTGATAATTAACATACTGATCTGAAATTACCTCCTCTGGGATATAATTGGCATAAATTTTACCGATACCATTTTTAAATAGGTTTGGAATATCTTCCAATTTAAAGACACCAGATATATTTCCGTCAATGATATCTGGCGAGTTAATTTCAATCGTCCTTTTTTTTCCTTCAAATCTTGAAATTACATTAAAATCGTTAAAATAATAATCGTCACGCTCATTCTGATAAAAAGTCTCTTTAAAACCTATAGTTCCTCGCGCATCATCAAGTGTTGTACCATACATATCCATGATAAGCCTTCCTGCAAAAATACTCACACTGTCACGTTTTATGAGATTCAATTTATTTAGTTCTGCAAAGGCAATATCTGCTTCAAAGACAAACTGGTTAAACTCTTTTGAGACATCAACAATTCCTTTAAAATCAAGTTTAACATTAGGGTCATCAATAGATAAATCTCCATTAAACACAGGGTCTTTTAAATTTCCAGAAATGATAATGTTCTTATAGGAATAGCCTTCAAAATCAAAGGATGACACCGTCCCGTTTATTGATGTATTTACAGATTTTTGAGAGAATCCACTTCCCTTTATTGTAAGGTCTGCTGTGATATTTTCTAATGATCTTGTTTCGGTTAGTTTCCCTAAATTAAAATTATCGACCTTGATCTTCCCTTTGTAATTTGCTTTTTCATAATCATTTATACTACCCACTTCAATATCAACTAAAGCATTACCAATGGTGCTCTTTAAATTACTCTTTGAGTTTAATGTTGAGGTAGTAATTTGAGTGTTTCCTATAAATTGAAAATTACCTAAAGATTTTAGTTGCTTTGGTAAGTTTTTCCCTATTAGTCGTGGCATAAAACGCCGAAGGTCGTAATAGCTAGTTGTGATATAGTGATTGTTTGCAATAATAGAATACTCTCTGTCTTGAGAAATCAAATCTTTAATCGTGAAATCTCCTCTTACTCGTGTTTCTCCAGAAGCTATCCTAGCATTCTTAAATCTAAAATTGTTAAGTGTCCCATCAAACTTGCCGTCTACATACAACAATTGATTAGGCCCGAACTCCTTATAAAAAGCATTCAAGTCATTTGTGGCAAGTTTACTATTATCAAAGGTGGCATCTATAACAACACTGTTCATAAAGTCTGCCATTCCATCCTCTCCATATTTAAAAATCAAGTTTCCTTTAAGCTCAGAATCTGAAGACACCAAGGTGAGATTTTCGAGCTTCATAACTTCTCTCGTATATGAAAAATCTGTTTGTAAACTTGTTACTTTAAAACCACGCTGTGCTACAACAGTCATATTATTAATCTGAGCAGTAACATCTATATTTTCTATCCTAAAATTATCTGCACTTAGCGTGACAGCATCTAGCATCAATATTTCTGATCTCTCTAGGTTTTCATCGCTAATGTAAACTTCACTATCGTATAGTTCTAAATGATCTGCAAATAAGACGAAGACTTTAGTTTTTGGTTTCCCGGTGTTAAATTTTTGAGAAAATTGATAAAGGTTGTCCTTCTCCTCCCCTTTGTAGGTATGGTAATGCAATTTTGCTTTTGTTAAAATTATGTCACCAAAACCAAAATTATCATTTAAAAGATTTTTAAAATTTAGCACATCTGCTTGTAATTCTTGTGCATAAATTAAAGTGTCTTGGCGATGATCTGCGATATAAACTTCTCTAGCGTCTATTTGCCCTCGCCAATTGAGACCCAATCTATTGATATGGATATCCACATCATAAGATTCATTTAACCTATCTGTAACTCGTTTGGCAATTTTTGTTTGGACGGCAGGAATAGATAAAATGATGACCAGTAGAATGATGAATACTACGATCAACATAAAAATCTTAACAAGTATTTTGCCTAGTTTTTTGATAGCTATTATTGTTTTACTTTTGACACCAAATAATATACCCTTTTTCTTTTATGCAAGAAAACATATACATTTTAGGTATTGAATCTTCCTGTGATGATACAGCTGCCGCTGTACTTCATAACAGTAAGGTGCGCTCTAATGTTGTAGCAACTCAAAAAATTCATCAAGAATATGGAGGAGTTGTTCCAGAACTTGCTTCACGTGCACATCAACAAAATATTGTTCCTGTAATTCATCAAGCGTTACGCGAGGCAAATATCGACAAAAAACAGTTATCAGCCATTGCCTTTACACGAGGTCCAGGATTGATGGGTTCATTGCTTGTAGGCACCTCATTTGCAAAGTCTTTAGCGATGGGATTAGACATTCCGCTCATAGATGTAAACCATATGCAAGCTCATATTTTAGCACATTTTATTGATAATGGCGATAACGAAATGCCACAATTTCCTTTTTTAGCAATGACCATAAGTGGCGGACACACTCAGATAGTAAAAGTGAGTTCACATTTTGATATGGAAATATTAGGACAGACAATAGATGATGCCGTAGGGGAAGCATTTGATAAAAGCGCAAAAATTTTAGGCCTCCCTTATCCCGGTGGTCCTTTGATTGACAAATTTGCGCAGACTGGAAACCCCAAGCGTTTTCCATTTACAAAGCCAAAGGTGGGACCGATGGATTTTAGCTTTAGCGGCCTTAAGACTGCAGTTCTTTATTTTGTTCAAAGAGAGGTAAAAGAGAATCCAGATTTTGTAAAAGAAAATCTTGAAGATATTTGTGCGAGTCTTCAGTATACTATTGTATCTTATTTGATGGATAAGATTAAAAATGCCGTAAAAGAAACAGGAATTAAGGAGGTTGCCATAGGTGGTGGTGTTTCTGCCAATAGCGGGATTCGGAAAGCATTGCGGGATGCAGAGGAAAAATACGGATGGAAAACTCACATTCCAAAATTTGAATATTGTACAGATAACGCAGCGATGATTGCTATTGTGGGCGAATTAAAATACAAACAGCAACTGTTTACAGGTCTCGATGTTTCAGCGAACGCCAGGATGAAGTTTTAAAAAAAAAATTGAGTAACAGCAAAATCATTAATAGAAAATAAGTGACAGATAATATGAAATTGGAAAAGACCTTGTAAGAAGGTTGCGTTTGGCGACCTTGCCCAGGTACAAATCACATTTCAGAAAAGAAAATGTTTGGAAGATACTGTGTTTTGTATAAAGGAAAATGAGCGTGGGAGAAAGGAAAATTAATGGTTCGCGTAGTTTCAGAAAAAACTGAAGCAGCATTAGCGCAGGTTCACAGATACCCTGTGTACTGTAAAGGCAAGCCAATGAAAGAATTTATATTTGTACACAGCCCGGGTTTTGATACAGAAGAAAAATTACAACGATGTTTAGAACTAGGCATTGCACACTTAGAACGTAAAGCAACAGAAAAAAAAATAATTGTGAATTTATTTTACCAACAAGACATTCGTCCAAATGCATCTCAAATCAATTTTGATAAAGAAGAGAGTAGGCATATTAATAAAGTTCTTCGGAAAAAAGAAGGGGACCTTCTGCATATCACAAACGGAAATGGACAACTCTTTACCACAGAAATACTAAGTAGCAGTCCCAAAAACTGTATCGCTACGGTACTGAATATCGAATTGAAAAAGCCATTGCCATATAGCCTCCACATGGCAGTTGCTCCTACAAAACTCAATGACCGCTTTGAATGGTTTTTAGAAAAAGCAACAGAAATGGGCATTACAGAAATCACACCTATCATTTGTGATCACAGTGAACGCAAGGTGATTAAAAAGGAACGGTATGAAAAAATAATAGTAAGTGCAATGAAACAGTCTTTATCCTGCTATTTGCCAAAACTTAACGATGCGATTCCGTTTTCAAAATTTTTGGAATTGCCTCACAGCGAAAATTTTAAGGGTATCGCCCATTGTGATGATGATGTCTCTAAAGTACATCTCAAAAACGTCGTGAACCCGGGGTCTAGTTATTTAATACTCATTGGTCCTGAGGGAGACTTTTCTAAAACGGAAGTGAAAAACGCAAGTAAATTAGGTTTTAAAGCAATCTCATTAGGAGATAGAAGATTACGAACTGAGACTGCTGCAATAGCAGTTACTGGCATAATAGCGTTTAGTTTTGACTCATTAGCGGTAATTTGAGTAGTGTAACGTTAATACTGTAGGTGTTAAGGTTTAATACCCTATATTGCTTTGAACAAATTTACTAATCTCTTTATTCCTCTTTAGAGTTATTGACTATTTATAAAAATTATGTCAGAAACTACGTTGACGTTAGATTTGAAAAATATAATAAGAAAGTCTAGGCGCCTTCATCTAGCTGGAGCGGCACCTTACGTTATACCTCATATTGGGCGAAAAAGAGACTTAAGGTCAGATCATAAGATTTTTATAAATCAACTCTTCTGCGAAATGTTCGAAAAAATATAAACACAGGCTTAACAAACTGACTTCCTTTTTTTACTTTTGAGTTTATGCTGAAAACCTTATTCATTTTTTATACACTCTGCATTTTCCAAACTGTTTTATCACAAGAGATTGCCGTACTGCAATACGGAGGCGCTGGAGATTGGTATGGAAATCCTACTGCCTTGCCTAATCTTGCACAATTTTGCAATCAAGAATTAAGCACCACACTATCTACAAAACCTGTAGTTGTTAAACCTAACAGCATAGACCTTTTCAATTACCCCTTCATACATATGACTGGACACGGTAATGTTTTTTTTAGCGATGAAGATGTAGAAAACCTACAGACTTATTTACTAAGTGGAGGCTTTTTACATATAGATGATAATTATGGAATGGACATCTATGTGCGTAAAGAAATCATAAAACTTTTTCCAAATGCGCCATTAGAAGAACTAGCTGGCAATCACCCTATTTTTAGCTATAAATATTCGTTCTCTGATGGATTGCCTAAAATTCACGAACACGATAACGCAAGACCACAGGCTTTTGGCATTACCATAGAAGGAAGACTTGTGCTACTCTATACCTTTGAGAGCGATCTAGGCGACGGATGGGAAAACCCTGAAGTTCACAATGATCCGCGAGAAGTAAGGCTTAAAGCACTTCGCATGGGTGCAAATATTGTCACCTACGCCTTTGAAAATTGATTACTTCCCTCCTATGAGTGATCAACTTACACATCAAGAAAATAAGTTTACGCAAAGAGCATTTGAGATTACCGTAATTTGCGATCATCTAGAAAGCCCTGCAAATCAGGGTGCCTTGTTCAGAATTTGTGAGGCATTTGGTGTCAAAGAAATTATTTTCTTCGGAAACGCCATACACATCAACTCTTCACGATTAAAAAGAACCGCTAGAAATACACAGACATTAGTGCCTTTTAGATCTGTAATGGATGTGAATGATGTTGTCAACACTTTTAAAGAAAAACACACACCACTCATAGGTTTAGAAATCACAGAAGGTAGCCAAGCCATAGGTGAACTCAAATTCGCAAACAATAAGAATGTTGCCCTTTTTATAGGAAGTGAAAAAAACGGCATATCTAGTAGCCTACTGGCTCAAATGGATCAAGTATATCACATCCCTATGTATGGAACAAATAGTAGTATGAATGTGGTACAATCTGCAGGAATTGCACTCTACTCAATTACAAGTTTACTAGCAGATTAATTTATATATAAATTTTAACGTTACAGTTGAATAACATAGTACTTTGCGTATGTTTTTAATCTCATTTATTTATTATGAAACCAACGGTTAAATCTATTTCAATTGAGATATTAAGTCCAATAGTCGTAACATTGATGGTTCTTATTTTGGGATGGTTTCTTTACAAAACAAAAGCATTATTTCTCTTTATAGCGTATTGCTTGGCTCAGTTATTTGACAATCTAATAACACAATTCGTTATTTTTGGAAAGAGTGCAGAGTCGCATCCTCTAGAGATATTTATCATAATCTTAACAGATGGTTTTCTTTTCGGTATTTCAGAAATGATTCTTGCCATTCCAGTATACACAGCATTAAAAGTAATTTCAAAAGAGTTTTTATCTGAGTATAAGATCATGCAGCGATTAAAAATAAATCTATAATTAGTTTTGAATAAAGCCTTACTCAAACCACACATTCAAGAATTTATAAAGGAATTTGAAGGTCCTACCGCGACCCTTGCTTTTGCCGGTAGCCCATTTCCAGAAATAACTGCTCAAGAACTTATCCAACAAATAGAAGGAAGAAAAAAGGCAAAGAAAAAACTAGAATATCTACTAGAAACTGAAGGTATTTTCTTTCCACCAAAACTGAATCTAGAACAAACCTCATCGCAACATACAGCCCTTTATAAGGCCTCTCTAGTCAATAATGGGAGGCTTGCCGATCTTACGGGTGGATTTGGTATCGACGCGTATTACTTCTCAAAGAAAGCAACTCACGTTGATTATTTTGAACTCAATGCGGATCTGGCTCTCATTGCAGATCATAATTTTAGTACGCTTCAAGCGAATAACATTTCCGTAGTAAACGATTCTGGTTTAAGTATCCTTAATAATGGTGAGCAGTATGAAACCATTTACATAGATCCTTCCCGAAGAACAGAAAGTAAGCAAAAGGTGTTTTTCCTGAAAGACTGTGAACCTAATGTTCCAGAACATATAGAAACTCTTCTTGCCCATTGTGACCTTTTACTCATCAAAACGTCGCCAATGCTCGATATTCAAGCTGGATTGCAAGAACTTCAAGGTGTTTATGAAATACACGTAGTCGCTGTAAATAATGAGGTTAAAGAATTGCTATGGCTTTGTAAGAAAGGTGCAAACGAGGCTGTCATAATAAAAACTATCAATCTCAAAGAGGTAACGAACGAAGTGTTTGATTTTGAACTAAATTCCGTTTCAGAAACAATAAACGAACCTCCATTACACTACTTATATGAGCCAAATGCTGCGCTACTAAAAGGAGGCGGCTTTAGTCATATTTCGCAACAATTGGGATTCTCTAAGCTTCATCAACATGCGCATCTTTTCACTTCGGAAGTCTTAAGGGATTTCCCAGGGAGGCGTTTTAAGATACTACAAGTGGTTCCCTATGCTAAAAAAGAAATGAAAGCTCACATAGCCGGACTCAAAGTAAATGTGACTACACGTAACTTTCCGGAAACAGTAGCAATACTTAGAAAAAAATGGAAATTGAAAGATGGCGGAGACACCTATCTCTTCTTTACCACCTTACTAGATAACAGCAGGGCAGTTATAAAATGTCGTAAGATTTTAGATTAAATACGACCTGCAATACGGTCTTTAGCCAGTTGCAGAATGATCTGAAATTGATCCTCCATATTCATATCACTATTATCAATCTCAATAGCATCTGCTGCCATTACTAAAGGCGAATCTTCCCGAGTTGTATCAATACGGTCACGCTCCACCACATTATCATAAACTTTTTGATAGGTTACCTTGTCACCACGTTCTATTAATTCTTCATAACGCCTATTAGCGCGCTTTGCTGCAGAGGCATTCATAAATATTTTAAGTTCGGCGTTAGGAAATACGACGGTACCAATGTCTCGGCCATCCATAGCGATTCCTTTTTGCTGACCTAGCAACTGTTGTTGATGTACTAATTTTCTTCTAACTTCGGGTACTGTCGCAATTGGACTTACAAACGACGAAACTTCAAGCGTTCTTATTTCAGACTCAATGTTTTTACCATTTAACAATACGTCTGCCGTTTCAAATTGTGGCGCCTTTTCAAAGCCTATCGTTATTTGATCTAATGAATTAAGGAGTCCTTCTTTATCAAAATGATTTTCAGAAATAAACCCATGATGCATTGCAAAGTAAGTCACCGCGCGATACATCGCTCCTGTATCTACATAAATGTAATCTAGATAGTCCGCTAGTTGTTTTGCAACCGTGCTTTTACCCGTAGAAGAATAGCCATCAATAGCAATGGTGATTTTTTTAATCATTCAAGTTAATATTGAGACCTAGATATCCAGAAGATGCCGCGCCATTAAACTTAGCATATGAATAACTGAGGCGTAATTTATTTAACTTTATAGAAAATCCTGCACTCAAGCCCGCAAAAGAGCGCTGTTCCAGAACTCTTAACTCTTCTCCCCTACGCAGATTATACCCTAACCTAAGGTTAAACCCACTCTCAGGGAACAGCTCTATCCCCAAAATCATATGACGAAACGCGTGATCGATAAAGTTAATTTTTTCTGTGGTAGTTACTCCCTCAAGATCTGTTTGTTCCCTATTGGTGTTTGAAAAAGCCAACTGCCATTGTTGTAGATTGTCCATTGTAAAGTGCCAACGGATAGGTATATTTTCTAACGTTTGAGAAATTCCAAAAATAATATCTAGCGGTAAGCGCTCGTATTGATTGTCGTAGGGTGTAATTTGAGTTCCTACATTTCGGGCTACTCCAGTGACGTGCAAATCCCAATCTTCATACACATACATTACGCCTATATCTAGTGCCACACCTAAAGACGAATATTGCTCTAGTGTAGATGAAATCAATTTTGCATTTACACCCACGTGAAAATCCGTATAAGGTATGTTACGTGCATGTCCTAAAGAAAGAGCGACTTCACTTCCACTAAAGCTAGCAGTAGGTTCGCCATTTTCGTCATAGCCATCAAACTTTCCATAATTAACGTAGGTAATTCCAGTATGCAGCACTTGTGTTCTTCTATCCCATAAATACGCATAGGTTGCCGTACCATAATTTACATCTCCTATGTAGTTAGTGTAGTTAAGAGACAACTGGTTATCCATTTCTGGATTGATACTGGCTGGATTAAATAATCCTTGCGTGGGATCGTAATCATAATTGGTCACGATCTTTCCTCCTAACGCCGCTTGCCTTGGGTTGTTTACAAGGTTAAGAAATTGGTATGTAGAACGCCCCCCTATTTGGCTAATGCCGGCAGTAGTCATCAATACTAATAAAATAAAAATAAGCTGCTTCTGCATATAAGGTTTTTGTCACCAATAGTTATACTAGTAACGACTGCAATATTAATTTATTTTCAAAAGGTAAAAAAGCTTTTATAGTGTCGATTTATTAGATGCGTACAAACAAAAAACCACATATGCTTAAGATCTAATGATCCTATCATTTGTGGTTTTGATTTCTTATGAAATAGCAACTATAATTTCTTTGCGTTCTTCACCTTCTCCTTAGTTAGTGCCAGTGTAAGCACGTCACTCATCTCTTTTACATAATGAAATTTTAATCCCTTTAAATATTCAGGATTAATCTCTTCTATGTCACTTCTATTTTCTTCACACAAAAGAATCTCTTTAATTCGCGCTCGTTTTGCTGCCAATATCTTTTCTTTAATTCCGCCAACAGGTAACACTTTACCTCTTAAGGTAATCTCGCCCGTCATCGCAATGCTCTTCTTTACTTTGCGCTGTGTAAATAATGAAACTAAAGAAGTTAGCATTGTAATACCCGCACTCGGTCCATCTTTAGGTGTAGCGCCAGCTGGCACGTGTAAATGCACGTTATACTTACTGAACACTTCTGGGTCGATCCCTAATTTCCCTGCATTTGCTTTAATGTATTCTAGGGCAATCGTTGCAGACTCCTTCATTACTTTACCCAAGTTGCCCGTCATGGTAAGTGAACCTTTTCCTTTAGATAAAATACTTTCTATAAATAGAATGTCTCCACCTACTCGCGTCCAAGCAAGGCCCGTGACAACACCAGCGGTATCATTGTTTTCGTATTTATTACGTTCTAATTTAGGAGAACCAAGTACCGCTATAATAATTTCGTTTGTGACTTTTACCACATATTCTTCTTCCATCGCGATATTCATTGCTGCGTATCGAACCATTTTAGCAATTTGCTTTTCTAAGCCACGCACGCCGCTTTCTCTTGTGTATCCCTCAACAATCTTCTCTAATTGCGGCTTTGCTATTGTCAAGTGCTTTTTAGTCAGCCCGTGTTCTTCTAATTGTTTAGGTAACAAATGACGCTTAGCGATTTCTACTTTTTCTTCAATCGTGTAACCAGATACATTGATAATCTCCATACGATCAAGCAATGCAGGTTGTATCGTGTCAAGACGGTTAGACGTTGCGATAAACATCACCTTAGAAAGGTCATATCCTAATTCTAAAAAGTTATCATAAAAGGCACTATTCTGCTCAGGATCTAATACTTCTAGCATTGCAGAAGAAGGGTCTCCTTGATTTCCTGTAGATAATTTATCGATCTCATCCAATACAAAAACAGGATTACTTGTCCCTGCTTTCTTTAAACTCTGAATGATTCTTCCCGGCATTGCACCAATATATGTTTTACGATGTCCTCTTATTTCTGCTTCATCTCTTAAACCACCTAGACTAATTCGTACATATTCTCTTCCTAAAGCTTCGGCAACAGATTTCCCTAAGGAAGTCTTCCCTACTCCTGGAGGTCCATACAGACAAAGGATAGGCGACTTCATGTCGTTACGCAATTTTAATACAGCGAGATATTCTATAATTCGTTTTTTTACATCATCAAGACCGTAATGATCTCTATCTAATATCTTTTTAGCACGTTTTAAATCAAACTTATCTTTACTAAATTTTTCCCAAGGCAGGTCCAATATTAGATCAAGATAATTACGTTGTATGCTGTATTCCGCTACTTGCGGATTCATACGCTGTAACTTAGATACTTCTTTATCAAAATGCTTTTGAACTTCTTCTGTCCATTTTTTAGACTTAGAACGAGACTTCATTTCTTCTATCTCTGCTTCACTGCCATTACCACCCAGTTCTTCTTGTATCGTTTTCATCTGTTGGTGTAAAAAATACTCGCGCTGCTGTTGGCTCATATCTTCTTGTACCTTAGACTGTATATCGTTCTTCAATGATAGTTTCTGAAACTCTACGTTCATAAACTTCAATGCTTCCAGCGCGCGGTCCTTCAAGTTGTTAATCTCTAAAATTCGCTGCTTATCTGCTACAGAAATATTAAGATTAGAGCACACAAAGTTGATCAAGAAAGAATTGCTCTCAATGTTCTTGATTGCAAAAGATGCTTCACTAGGAATATTTGGGCTGTTTTTAATAATTTTTAAAGCCAACTCTTTTATAGATTCAATGATAGCATCAAACTCTTTGTTCTTATCTCCTGGTCTCGCTTCTGCAACTTCACGTACAGTAGCCGTCATATAAGGATCTGTGGTCATTACCTCTGCCACCTCAAAACGTTTTTTACCTTGAATGATGACCGTAGTATTTCCGTCAGGCATTTTTAAGACACGTAAAATACGAGCAACGGTACCAATGGTATTTATATCTTCAATCCCAGGGTTCTCTTTATTTTCGTCTTTTTGCGAAACAACACCTATAACTTTATTGCCTTTGTTGGTTTCATTAATCAGTTTTATAGAGGTATCGCGGCCAGCAGTAATTGGCACCACTACACCAGGAAATAACACCGTATTCCGCAATGGAAGTATCGGCAATGTTTCCGGTAATTTTTCACGTTGCATTTCATCTTCATCTTCGGCGCTCATCAATGGTATTAATTCCGCTTCATCTCGCAAATCTTGCAGTGACATGCTGTCTATGGATAATAATTTTGATTTTGACATATATATGTTTAACGACATTGTGTCATAAATGTTGACACAAGGCCTTTTTTTTTTAAGTTTTTTTACTTCTGAAATGCTAAAACCTTGAAGTATCTAGCATTAGCTGATCTACTATGTCTATAATTCAATTGTTATGCCAAGGGAGTTGAATAGATAATTAGATTTTAGTCCCTATTGCCATCGGGTAATGATTTGGAATTTTTGGTTTTCTTAAGTGTAAGGAGTAATTAAGATGTTTCGCTTAGCGACCCTTCCTATTCAGAAAAGCGGAACTATTAGCTTCGCTAGGTATGAAGAACTTTGGTTCCGTTAGGCACTCAAATAACTAAAAGTTCAAAGCAAGAACAAATCTTCAAAATTTAAAATTTCAGAAATAAGAAAGTACTTTAAAACGCTAGAAATGCTGCCCGACGAAAAAGAACTACATTTATTTATAAAATTTGATAAAAAGTGTAACAATCCATAATTACCTTTATCTCTTAATAAACAACCACCAAATAAATTGTCACTAACCACGACTGACATATCGATACTTGTCTCATTGTGTAAAAAGGAGAACCAGCTTGCGCAATTAGAGATTTATAATAGGTACAACAAAGCGATGTATACTATTGCAGCACGAATTGTTAAGAACACAGCAGAGGCAGAAGATGTAATGCAAGAATCATTTATTGCGGCTTTTGACAAAATAGATAGTTTTAACGGGACGGCAACTTTTGGGGCTTGGTTAAAAAGAATAGTCGTGAACAATAGTATTGCCCAGTATAAAAAGTCTTTGCGGTTTGTTTCTGTTGATGATGACGAAGGGATAACAATAGAAGATGAAGCGACAGAAGTATCCTATGAAGGAATTTCTGAAGCAGATTACAAGAACGTCGAGGCTGCGCAGTTAATGATAGCATTAGATCAGATTAACGAAAAGTACAGACAAGTGATTACCCTGCATTATATGGAAGGATATGACCACAAAGAAATAAGCGAAATTATGCAAGTTAGTTATGGAAATGCGAGAACCTTACTCTCGCGAGCAAAAGATAGTTTAAGATTTAAAATAGACCAATTATGAGCAATGACGGAATGAAAGATATGTTTGCGAGACTCAAAGATGAGTTAGAAACACAGGTGCGTGCAGATGGACATAAAAACAGATTTACAGATAGACTGCAGCAGCGTACTGCTGCGCTGGAGAAAAAGAAAAGTAAATTTTCTTGGAGACCATTATCTATTGCGGCTTCTGTTATTTTATTACTAGGCTTTAGTTTGTTTTTTATACAAGCAGAACCACAGGAATCTGATCTAGCAAGTGTCTCGCCAGAAATGCAACAAACCCAATCATTTTTTACTAATGCAATTAACCACGAATTAGAAACAATACAGAATTTACAGACTCCAGAGACCAAAAGACTTGTAGATGATGCTATCACCCAACTAACCATACTAGAAACAGAATATCAATCATTGAAAATGGACCTAAAGAAAAGTGGTCAAGACAAGCGCGTAATTTACGCGATGATTACCAATTTCCAGAGTAGAATAGATTTACTCAAGGAAGTTGCGTCACAAATAGATGAATTAAAGAACCTAAAATACGATAGCGATGAGAACTTATTATAACACCTTAATAATTGCCTTCTTCCTCCCCTTTATGGCGATAGCCACGAATCATGAACCAAAAGGAAAATATAAAGCTGAAAAGAAGATCCACAAAGAATATGATGTAAACCCGAGTGCTGGTTTAGAAATAAACAACAGCTACGGTAGTATAGACATTGTAACTTGGGACGAAAACAGAACGGTAATAGACATTACTATTATTACCAACGCAAGCAGTGAAAGTAAAGCACAAGAGAAGTTAAGAGAAATAAAAATTGATTTTACTGTAAATAGTAGCCTAGTAAAAGCGGTGACTAGATTTAACGATGACAATAAATCTTTATGGAGTAGCTGGTTTGGCGATAACGATAACGTATCTATGGAAATCAATTATACAGTTAAGATACCCGTTACCAACTCTGTAGATCTTGATAATGATTACGGGAGTATTCGTATCAATAGACTCGAAGGAAATGCGCGCATCAATTGTGATTATGGGCAACTCATTATAGGAGAGCTTATGGCAGATAATAATTACCTTAACTTTGATTATACTGACAAGTCTACCATTGCATATATGAAAAGCGGAAAAATCGTGGCAGACTATTCTGGATTCACACTTGATAAGGTAGGTCGATTAGAACTCAACGCGGACTACTCGCGTTCTGAAATAGGCGAAGTGGCATATCTTAACTATAATTGTGACTACGGAAAAGTACAAGTAGGCAAGGCGGGAAAAATAATAGGTCGTGGAGATTATATCTCTAACAAAATAGGAACTGTAAGTGGTGATCTCAACTTAAATACAGATTACGGTTCTATATATGTAGAACGATTAACAAATGGAGTAAAAGAAGTTATTATTAACTCTGATTATACAGGAGTAAAAGTAGGGTTCGCAAGTGATTTTGCTTTCGACTTTGTAATAAACCTTGACTACGCTGGCTTTAAAGGGTCTGATTCTGTAGAGATAACAAAATCTCAAAGTGATTCTACAGAAAAAAGATATGAAGGCTATCACAACAAAAAGAATAGTGGGAACACTATAAACATATCATCAGAATATGGTGGTGTGACTTTCTTTGAAAACTAAACCCAATAAATTAAAACAGAAACTCATGAAAACAGTATCAAAAATTGCGACGCTACTAGCGCTAGCATTAATTACATTATCATCCTGTGCCCAATCCTGGAATAACAAAGGGATAAAAGGCAATGGTAATGTAACTACAGAGACAGTTAAAGTGGCAGATTACGACGAAATTAATGCAGTAGGGTCTATGAATGTTACCCTGGTAAATGGGACAGAAGGTGCTATAAAAGTGACTACGGATGAAAATCTACAAGAATATGTAGACATCACATCGAGCGGTGGTAAACTTTCCATCTCATTGACAAAGAAAGGATGGTTGCGTACCAAAAAAGGAATCAATATACAAGTGCCCTTTATGGATCTCGATAACATCTCTTTAGTAGGCTCTGGTTATGTGAGCAGTAAAGCAACCATAAAAGCAAGTCAAATGGATATTTCGGTTACGGGTTCTGGAGATATGGATCTTACTATCGAAGCAGAAAATCTGGACGGTAATTTAAGTGGAAGTGGCGATATTCGGCTACAAGGTAAAGCCACCAACTTTAAGGCTAAAGTAAGTGGTAGTGGAGATCTTGATGCACGCGCTCTTGACGCTCAATATACAGAGGCTTTCGTTGCAGGATCTGGAGATTTACAAGTGAATGCTAAAAAGAGTATTAAAGCCCGAGTAAATGGGTCTGGTGATATCTCATATAGCGGTAACCCTGATAAAGTAGACACTAAGATAAGCGGCTCCGGTGATATTGATGCGAACTAAGAATACACTTTAAGAATAAAAAAATGCCGCGAGAAATCGTGGCATTTTTTTATTAATATAATTTTTTTTCCTTCCTGTCAACCAAGAAGCAGGGTTTTTTTACTCATCTTCAATAGTGAAGAAGAACGTACCTTCTGTTATTTCAAAAACCGCAGGGTCTTGCTCTGTTGGGTCTATAGCAGAGAAACTGAATGTCCCTTCTATATTATCGGTAATAGTATCATAACTATTAACAGTAAAAGTTCCAGTTGTCGAGGTAAATACTTGTGGTACTAAAACAGTCGTATCTGGCGTATAAAATCCAATTACTTCACTTCCGTCTATTTGTTCTGGAACCATTGTATACGTTCCTGTTGTAATATTTCTTGGAAATGTAACCGTTATACTCTGTAAATCATCTGCTCCAGTAAAAGTGACAACCTCTACATCAGATCCTGCAAATAAAAAGACACCGTTCTCCACTAATGTAGGCACTAAAATGACATCATTTACTGTTGCTGCAAATGGATCTGGTACATTTTCTATGTTTGGCATATAGTAAATTGTAAATGCACCGTTCGTTGCTTCCACGACATTTGTTTTATTGTTCAATGGATCGGTTCCTGTGAATGAAAAAGTCGCTACAATTCTTCCTGTTGCTTTACTAAAATCTGTAATCGTTATAGTGCCAGGATTTGAAGTTAGGTTTGCTGTTCCTTGTCCATCGTTATATAGTGCAATCAATTCCGTTCCATTTGAAAGGTTCACCATATCGTAGGTTCCCAATCCTAAATTTTCAGGTATATCGATTCTAATAGATGCTCCATTATTATTAAGCGCTAAAATACGTACAACTTGAATGCCCCCCACTGTTGCGAGTTCTGAAAGAATTGAATCACCGGTAAATTGTCCATCATTGTCATCTCCTTCTGCATCTATATCTGCCTCAAAAGAATTACTCACGGTCGTATCATCGTCTGGATCTGGGTCATCATCTGTACCACCTGTACCAGCATCTTCTATTGTGAAAGGAATTTGAAGGTATGCGCCGTCAGTAACGGTAAATGTTTCTATTACTGGGTTTCCGGCACTATCTGTAACAGGGTTCCCATTAGCATCTTGCATAATTCTTTTCCCTAAAAAACTAAAAGTACCACTCACTACTTGTGCGGTCATATCTAGTTCTGTAATCATCATGGATCCAGAACCTCCTATAGCTGTCGCAGTTGTATATGGGTTAGCTGCTTCTTCTAAAAGAATATACACAGCAGCATTTAATGTATTATCACTAGCGTTTAAACTAAACGAACCTACTTCGGCATTTTCAACAGACAGAAAAAGTAATTCGCCCGTGCCTTGGTTGGCTCCAGAGATCACTAATAAACCGTCGGTATCAAGTACAGCAGTAGATGCGCCCGCATTAAAAGAGGAAGTAGTGTTAATAGTCGCAACAAAGGAACCTGGTTCTAAAATCACATCTTCCATAATATCAGGAAAGTTAGGATCAATAGGTTCGTTATCACAGGAAGTAAAAAGAAGGACAATCATTGGGATCATCATCCATCTTATGGATGTAAATATTTTCATAGAATGCGCGGTTAAGTTTTTTTATTAAACGTAAAAATACCAAAAAATTGCCTAAAAGCCCTTATTTTTTCGGTACTCGTAGAAGTAAAACTACTCCAGCTATAAAGAAAATCACTAAAAACAATATAGAGTTTCGCATCGATCCTGTTATCTGGTCAATAAAGCCATATAGTAGCATTCCTATAACAATCCCTATTTTTTCAGCAACATCATAAAAACTAAAATACGATGTGGTGTCCTTTGTTTCTGGCAAAAATTTTGAATATGTAGAACGAGATAAGGATTGAATTCCACCCATCACTAGCCCTACAAAACCTGCGGTTGCATAAAATTGAATTGGTTCTGTAATAAAGAAAGCTACAACACAGATCACGACCCATATGACATTAATGACTATTAAGGTATTAATATTTCCGAAGCGATGAGAACTACGTGAAGTTAAAAATGCACCCAAGACCGCTACTATTTGAATAAGAAGAATACTCCCAATTAAACCTAGCGTTTTTGCATCATCTCCGGCCCATGCTATTTCTTGTTCGCCAAAATAAGTAGCAACCAACATCACGGTCTGCACCGCCATGCTATAAACAAAAAATGCAAGTAGATATCGTTTGAGCCTTAGGTTTCCTGTTAAGCTATGATACACCGTTCTGAGTTCTTTAAAGCCATTAAAAAGTACTTGCTTAGAAATTTTTTCACTGTTTTTATTCCCTTTTGGGAGGTGATAAAAAGAATATTGACTGAAAGCGATCCACCAGATTCCTACGGTTAAAAAAGAAATCTTCATCGCTAGCATACTTGCATCTCCTCCCTCTCCTAATCCAAAAAGTTGAGGATACATTACCATACATAAATTGAAGATTAGCAAAATCACACTCCCTATATACCCTAAAGAATACCCTTTTGCACTGATGCTATCTTGCTGGTCTTTATGCGCTACATCTGGCAAATATGAATTATAAAATACTAAACTCCCCCAGAAACCAACGAGTCCAAAAAAGTAAAATAACAAACTAGTATGAATATATTCGAGGTCAAAAAAGTAAAGTCCGATGCAAGAAAGCGCCCCTAAATAACAGAAAAACTTCATAAAGTTTTTCTTGTTCCCCACATAATCTGCTATACCAGATAGAAAAGGCGATAGGATAGCCACTAGTAAGAATGCGGCTGCAGTGGTATAACTTATGAGCGGGGTACTTCGTATTGCCCCACCAAAAACTTCTACCGTCTCTACTCCGGCTTCCTTAAAAAGTGCTCCATAAAAGATAGGAAAAACTGCAGAGGCAATCACAAGGCTATAAACAGAATTTGCCCAGTCATAAAAGGCCCAAGCATTTAATAATTTTTTACTTCCTTTCTCTAATTGATTATACATATTATATACGATATTTTACGCTCTAGTCGGAATTCATAAAATTTCTGCAAAAAAAACCCGCCGTTAAGCGGGAATGAAAATACAATTTTTAACTGAAGTCAAATGATCGTATATATTTTATTTTTTAAATGAAGTTACGCCATATTTTCTCGCCTTAGCTCTTGCCTCATTTGCCCAAGCCGTAATGTTATTGATACGGGTATCACTTGAAGGGTGCGTACTCATAAACTCTGGCGGAGCTCCTCCTCCGCTGTTAGCTTTCATTCTTCTCCATAAATCTGCCGCAGCTAAAGGCTCATATCCTGCCATTGCCATTAGCGTTAAACCAATTTTATCTGCTTCGCTTTCGTGGTTTCTACTAAATGGTAACATAAGACCTAGCTGTGTCCCAACTCCATAATACTGGTTGAACATCTCTTGGTTTTCAGAATCATTTGCTAGTGCAATATTTCCTGCCGCAGCACCTAATTGTTGTATTTGTCCAGCACTCATACGTTGCTGCCCATGATTTGCTAAAGCGTGTGCAACTTCATGTCCCATAATCGCAGCTACACCACCATCAGATTGTGCGATAGGCATAATCCCCGTGTAAAAAACAATTTTTCCTCCTGGCATACACCAAGCATTTACTGCATCGTCTTCAACTAGGTTATATTCCCAAGCATAATCTTTTAGATATCCTGCGTAGCCATTAGCCGTTAAATAGCGTTCTGAAGCAGCAGCTATTTTCTGTCCAATATTATTAATTCTATTAGCATCTGTAGTTCCTTTAACGACTTTATTTTCTGCTAAAAATTGATCGTATTGCTGAAATGCCATTGGCAAGATCTGGGAGTTAGGAATAATGGCTATCGTTTTCTTTCCTGTAAAGGGGTTCGTGGCGCAGGCTAAAGCAATTGCGGCGATGGCACACAAAGATAAAATAGTTTTAGTTTTCATGATGGATTATTTAATAGTTGATAAAGTTAAATTTTTCATTTTAGAATACTATTATATTAATAATAAAAATTAGTTGCTATTTTTATGCTAAAAATTTGAAGTATCTATAATTTGGAATAACTATTGATATAAACAATATATAAAAAACAACACTATGAAAAAGATTTTCAGCATTTTTACTATCGTGGCCGCACTCACATTAACAGCCTGTCAAGGAGATCAAGGAGCTTCTGGTGAAGACGGAATAAATATATTAGGCAGCGTTTTTGAAACTACCATTGATTTTAATCCTAATAACAATTACAGTGCGCTTATTACGATACCCTTAGATATACAAGTTTTTGAAAGCGATGTGATATTGGTGTACCTTTTAGAAGATGTAGTTCCGGACGGTCAAGGCGGTTCTTTTGATGTTTGGAGCCAACTACCGCAAACATTTTTTCCTTCTCAAGGAACGTTAGTGTACAACTTTGATCACACTTTTGTAGACGTACGTTTGTTCTTAGGTTCTAACTTTAATTTAGATACGTTAGGAAGTGAATTTACCAACGACCAAACGTTCAGAATTGCTATCCTTCCTGCAGAATTTGCAGACACAACAATGGGTATGGATATCCTTTTAGAGACTATTAATATTTCAGAAATAAACGTTATTAATTTAAATTAATATATGAAACACCTTTTAATCATTGCCATAGCCCTTGTAGCTTTTAGTTGTAATTCTAAAGCTCAGGACACAACAAAAAAAACAGAGAATACATCATTTTCGGTTGTTAAGACAGATACAGAATGGAAAGAAGCGTTATCGCCTCTAGCCTATAATGTATTACGAGAAGCGGGAACAGAAAGACCGTTTTCTAGCCCAATAAATAAAAACTACAAAACAGGAATCTATGTTTGTGCAGCTTGTGCAGCGCCTCTTTTTGAAAGCGAGCATAAATTTGATAGCGGAACAGGATGGCCTAGCTTTGACAGAGAGATAGAAGGCAATGTGGCTTTTGATACAGATAATAACTTAGGCTATATTCGTACAGAAGAGCATTGTGCAACTTGCGGAGGCCACTTAGGACACGTTTTTAGTGATGGCCCAAAAGCTACTACTGGTAAAAGACATTGTATTAATGGCGCAGCCTTAAAATTTATACCTACAAAAGATGAGTAAGCAGTATCCAGTAAATAAGACAGAAGCAGAATGGAAAGCGGAGCTTGGAGAAGCACGCTATAAAATTCTGAGAGAAAAAGGAACAGAACGTCCACACACAGGAGAATATAACTTAACCTTTGACGATGGAAAGTACGCTTGTGGCGCTTGTCACATACCATTATTTAAGAGCGACAGTAAATTTGATAGCGGTTGTGGTTGGCCAAGTTTTGATGAAAGCATAGAAGGTAGTGTAGCGTATGTAAAGGACAGTACTTTAGGAATGATGCGTACAGAAATCCTATGTGCAAATTGCGGAAGTCACCTAGGACACGTGTTTAATGATGGCCCTTCAAAAACGGGGCAACGGTATTGTGTTAACTCACTATCAGTAGCCTTTAATAGGAAGTAGCATTCCTTCTGAAATTTTAAAAACAGATCCAGCTTTAGGTTTAATATACCTTTGGCTGGATTTTTTTTGTGCCCTACATTAAATCTTTTAGCTTAAAAACTTGGTTCTTTATTTGAAGGGAACTACCACCAAAACGTTACGAGACAAGCGACGCCTAACTATACACATTTCATATAAATACTCTTATCTAGTGCAAATCTAATTAAGCCGTAAAAAAACCAAAAAACTATTCCCAAGCACTATTATGATTTACTCCTACTATTTTGTAAATTCGCATACTTAATCAGCAATGAATATTTCAGTATTATGAGTAAATATGATGTAATCGTTTTAGGAAGTGGCCCAGGTGGATATGTAACTGCCATTCGCGCTTCTCAGCTCGGCTTAAAGACAGCCGTTATAGAAAAAGAGAGCCTTGGAGGCGTATGCCTTAACTGGGGTTGTATCCCTACAAAAGCACTTTTAAAAAGCGCGCAAGTTTTTGATTATTTAAACCACGCAGAAGACTACGGTCTTATTGTTAAAGGTGCGGATAAAGATTTTACTAAAGTAGTAAAACGTAGTAGAGACATCGCAGATGGAATGAGCAAAGGTGTTCAATTCTTGATGAAGAAAAATAAAATAGATATCATCAATGGCTTCGGAAAGTTGAAACCCGGAAAGAAAGTAGATGTTGATGGAACAGAATACAGTGCAGATCATATAATCATCGCAACAGGTGCTCGCTCTAGAGAATTGCCTAATCTTCCTCAAGACGGAAAGAAAGTGATAGGATATCGCGAAGCAATGACATTAAAAAAGCAACCTAAATCTATGATTGTGGTTGGCTCTGGAGCCATAGGCGTTGAGTTTGCACACTTTTATAATGCAATGGGAACAGATGTTACTATTGTAGAGTTTTTACCAAACTTAGTACCGCTTGAAGATATCGATGTTTCTAAGCAATTTGAAAAATCATTTAAAAAAGCAGGGATTAAAGTAATGACTAATGCTTCTGTAGAAAGTGTAGATACTTCTGGGAAGACGGTTAAAGCCACTGTAAAAACAAAGAAAGGCGAAGAAATTATAGAAGCAGAAATTGTATTATCTGCCGTAGGTATTGCAACAAATCTTGAAGGCATTGGTCTTGAAGATGTAGGGATCGTAACAGACAAAGGCAAGGTAATGGTCAATGACTGGTACCAGACTAATATGCCAGGCTACTACGCAATTGGTGATATCACTCCTGGTCCTGCCCTAGCCCATGTAGCTTCTGCAGAGGGAATTCTTTGTGTAGAAAAGATTGCAGGGGAACACTGTGAGCCTATTGACTACGGAAATATCCCAGGATGTACCTATGCAACTCCAGAGATTGCAAGTGTAGGAATGACAGAACAACAAGCAAAAGACGCAGGTTACGAACTTAAGGTTGGTAAATTCCCGTTCTCTGCCAGCGGTAAAGCAAGTGCAGCAGGAACTAAAGACGGGTTTGTAAAAGTTATTTTTGATGCTAAGTATGGCGAATGGCTGGGATGTCACATGATTGGTGCAGGCGTAACAGATATGATTGCTGAAGCAGTATTAGGAAGAAAACTAGAAACTACAGGACATGAAGTATTAAAAACGATCCACCCGCATCCAACGATGAGTGAAGCGGTAATGGAGGCAGTTGCAGATGCTTATGGTGAGGTAATTCACCTTTAGGGTTTAGATAAAATTAAAAAATCCACATTTCAATATCTTGAAATGTGGATTTTTTTTGTTTAAATTTTTTGTACCATCATAAACGAAAAAATTTGGCTACACTTCCTAATGGAAAGTCAAAAGTTTCAATCAGCCTTTTCGGCTGAGCAGATAAAGTTTGGTGAGGAAATTAACCCTTTGTATCAAAACTGGCCAAAGCCAGTTCATAACTCTCCATCCCAAAACCTAGAATAACTCCTTTAGCGCCCGCAGAAATATACGACTGGTGCCTAAATTCTTCTCGACCAAAAGTGTTTGATATATGCACTTCTACTACTGATGTTTCTATTGCCTTTACGGCATCGCCAATAGCTATACTAGTATGGGTGTAAGCGCCAGCATTAAGAATAATACCATCATAATTAAAACCTACTTCTTGAAGCTTATCGATGAGCTCTCCTTCTATATTAGATTGAAAGTATTCTAATGAGACAGCTGGGTTTTGGGTTTTCAAATTTCCGAAGTACGCCTCAAAGGTTTGATTTCCGTAAATTGATGGCTCCCTTTTACCAAGTAAATTAAGATTAGGTCCGTTAATGATAATGATTTTCATCCTTATAAAATATTAAAAAAATAGGAAGATGGTATGCCTAAATGGTCATCTTCGATTTGTTTATACACTTTTAATGGGCATTTCATATTACAAATATAACCCGAAAGACAAATTAAACACTGAATTTTTTGCGCGTAGCCCGAGCGAATCTGCTGTGTTGTCAAAGACAGAAGTGAATCCTCTGGAATACCGGGCACTAATAAAGAAATCTTGAGACAACATATACCCAATAGACCCTGCAATGCCCGCATCAAAAAAGTTTATGCCATCTTCAATTTTTGCAGAAGAAGGCTCCCCGCCTCCACTTCTAATCACAGAATTTGCTATAATATTAAGACCAGTGTATGGACCAAGATCGATGGATATGTTATCGTTTATATAGTACTTAAATAATAAGGGGACGTTTACATAATTAAGCTGTGTTCGTGTTGTAGAATCTGAACCCACCTCATTAAATCGTCTCACATTTCCTTGGTGAGAATACAGCAATTCTGGGGCAAATAATATTTCTTGAGTAATGGGAATTTCGCTTACAAGCCCAAAGAGGATGCCGACTCTTGGAATTCCGCCTTCATTAAACTGACCGCTAGCGGTGTAAGATAAATTAACTCCGGCCTTAAACCCGAATCTTGTTTGTCCCTCTTGCCCAAAGATAGTGATAGAAATAAATAGTACAATTAATGTAAATAGACCTGAATGTAATTTCATTGAAAATAAATTTTATATGGAATAAAAATACTCAATTAAAGAAGGAGAGCGAATTGCGCTCCTTTTCAATATTTGTAAGTAGTTGGATATTAATTAAACGTATAACCAACAGAAAGACTAATTACTCCATTTTTTTGGCCTGAATCTTTTCTTATTTCAGTAAGTCCAGTTACATATCTAGCTTGAAAAAACAAACCATTAGAAGCTAATTTATATTGTGCCCCTATTCCAGCTGCAATATTTAATGCTTCAATGTCTTCAATGTCTGTCGTCCCACCACCAAAATCGTTTTTGCCACTTAGATTAATTCCAATTTGAGGTCCACCTTGAAGGCTTAAACCTTCCATAATCATAAAATCTGCCATAATTGAAATATTTATATAACTAAGCTTAACATCTATATAATCATAAGAATATCCTTGTAAAGAGTATACTAGCTCTGGCTGTATAGAGAAAACTCTGAAATCTCAATTTTTGCAACTCCTCCAACATGAAAACTAGTTAAGCCTTCTTTGTCATCACTGTAATCACCATTTATAGAGGCAAGGTTCACACCTGCTTTAGCTCCAAAAGTAACTTGTGCAGTAACATTGCTTAATCCGAATACTGCAAAAGCAGCTAAAAAAAAAATTTTTCACAATGCTTAAATTATTGATTAATACTATAGTAAAAATACAAACAAACCATAACACCTAGATTGGGTCTACCGCCTTAGTTCTCAATAGATAGAACTTAATGCACAATACTGTTTTTCAGCTACTTAAACTAAAATATTTAAATAACTTTGGCATTAAGATTTAATATGAAGATAATTGAGAATCAATAGTTTAAATAGCCAATACTTCTAACAATTGGGATAGTTAGCTATTAAAATAAGCATTACTTTTAATTTATGAAATGGGAACCAATCTTAAAAATGTATCAAGACTATCTGCGTATTGAACGTGGCTTGTCACAGAATACCATTGCCAACTATTCCTTAGACATTGAGAAATTAATGAAATGGTTAGCACTGCACGAGATGGTAGTTTCGCCTATTGATATTTCAGAAAAAACGGTACAGGAGTTTATTTATGATATTGCAAAAACGGTGGCTCCAAGTTCGCAGAGCAGGATGATTTCTGGACTCAAGGGATTCTTTAATTATTTAGTCTTTGAAGAATATAGAAAGACAAACCCCCTAGAATTAATGGAGAGTCCTAAGCTAGGAAGGAAGCTCCCAGACACCTTAAGTGAAACAGAAATAGATCTTCTTATTTCTGCTATTGATCTCGCAACGCAACAAGGAGAGCGCAACAGAGCCATCCTTGAAACCTTATATGGCTGTGGCCTTCGTGTATCTGAAGTCACAAGTCTTAAGTTATCTGACCTCTTTTTTGAAGAGGGATTTATTAAAGTTACAGGAAAAGGAGACAAAGAACGTTTTGTACCTATTGGAGACGCGACCATAAAGTATATCGATATCTATAGAAAAGAAATAAGGATTCACGACCCCATCCAGGTGGAAGCGTCAGATACTTTATTCTTAAACAGACGTGGCAAAGGCTTAACGCGGGCCATGATATTTACAATCATTAAGCAGCTTGTGGTAAAAGCTGGAATTCAAAAGAATGTAAGTCCGCATACGTTTAGGCATTCTTTTGCTACACACCTTTTAGAACGCGGCGCAGACCTACGAGCGATCCAACAGATGCTAGGACATGAGAGTATCACTACGACAGAAATCTACACCCATATAGATAAGACGCATCTCACAGAGGTGATCCATAAGTTTCATCCTAGAAAAACGTAGAATGTTAGGTATTACAAATTAATAATTACTCTTAGCTTGTCGAAGTGAATCACACGCAAAAAAAAATACCCCAGATTCAAATATCTAGAGTATTCTTATAATATTTAGTATTTCCTAAGTAATCTACCTCGCGATGTTCACAGCTCTCGTTTCACGTATCACGGTTACTTTCACTTGACCAGGATAGGTCATATCTGTTTGTATTTTCTGAGAGATTTCAAAAGATAGTTGTGCCGCTTTCTCGTCACTTACTTTTTCGCTTTCTACCATTACACGTAATTCACGTCCTGCCTGTATTGCATAGGCTTTATTCACACCATTAAAACCGAAAGCTACTTCCTCGAGGTCTTTAAGACGTTGTATATAAGAATCTAATACTTGACGTCTTGCACCAGGTCTTGCGCCGCTTATCGCATCACAAACCTGCACGATAGGTGACAATAAACTGGTCATCTCTATCTCGTCGTGGTGAGCACCAATCGCATTACATACCTCTGCTTTCTCTCCATACTTCTCTGCCCATTGCATTCCTAAGATTGCGTGTGGTAATTCTGTTTCAGATTCTGGCACTTTACCTATATCGTGTAATAATCCAGCTCTCTTTGCAAGTTTTGGGTTGAGACCCAATTCACTTGCCATTACACCACATAATTTTGATACTTCACGCGAGTGTTGCAGTAGGTTCTGCCCATAAGAAGAACGATATTTCATTCTACCTACAGCCTTGATTAGTTCTGGATGTAAACCGTGAATTCCTAAATCAATAACGGTACGCTTACCTACATCGATAATTTCTTCTTCTATTTGTCTTGACGTTTTCTTCACTACCTCTTCAATACGTGCAGGATGAATACGACCGTCTGTTACTAATTTGTGTAAAGATAAACGCGCTACTTCGCGACGTACACTGTCAAAACAAGAAAGAATAATAGCCTCTGGAGTATCATCTACAATAATCTCAACACCTGTTGCTGCCTCTATGGCTCTAATGTTACGTCCTTCTCTACCAATGATTCTACCTTTTACATCGTCATTCTCAAGGTTGAATACAGAGACACAGTTTTCTACAGCTTCTTCTGTTCCTATACGTTGTATGGTATTTATAATAATTTTTTTAGCTTCTTGCTGCGCCGTCATCTTTGCCTCCTCTACAGAAGTTTGCACAAAAGCCATCGCCTGAGTTTTTGCCTCATCTTTCAGACTATGCATTAACTGTTCTTTAGCCTCTTCTGCAGATAAGCTAGAGATTACTTCAAGTTGTTGTATTTGGTTTCTATGTGCTTTTTCAACTTCAGATGTCTTTTTGTCAAGTACCGACAAACGCTCATCATAGTTTTTAGCCTTATTTTCTATCTCGCTATTTAACTTTTTATTTTTTGCAATCTCACTAGAGATCTGTGACTCTTTATCACGAATGCGCTTTTCTGCATCATTCATTTTCTTGTCACGACTAAGGATTACCTTTTCGTGTTCTGACTTAAGCTCTAAAAATCGCTCCTTTGCCTGAAGCATTTTATCTTTCTTTAAGGTCTCTCCTTGTGAAGTCGCTTCTTTAACTATAGACGCTGCTTCATTTTTTGCGGCGGCTACGGTGCCTGAGGCGCTGTTCTTCGCCATAATTTTTGCGATTACAAAGCCTATAATGAGAGCTACAACCGCGGCGATTACTGGTATGATATATTCATTCATTGTATGGTCTGGTTTTAATTATAACAGGTATTGAAACTTTAAAATTTCAGAAAACTCTGTCTGTATGATTATATAGTTGCTCACAATAGAGCATAAAAAAGCCTATATTAATAATGTGATTTGTGTAAACTCCATTTAAAAAAGTTTAGGGCTCCCAAGCTGATCAAGGGTCCGCCTGAGAACCAAGGTTCTAGCGGCATTCTTTTACAACTTTAACTCACCCTTTTTAAAAGAATTAGTGTTGAGTTTACCAAAATGTATATTAATATAGGCAGTTACCTAATGTTATTATGTAAAGAACGTTACGATACTTGTTCGTGAAGCAATTGGTCTAGCGCTTTGAGGCGCTCTTCTACTTGCTGAGAATCACTAGAATTATCTATTTGCTTTTGTTCTACCTGAGCGGCAAACTGTAAGGCGGACATCGCCAGTACATCTTGTTTGTCTCTCACAGCATAACTCTTTTCAAACCTTTTTATCATAATCTCTATTTGCTTTGCGGCTTTCCTTAAACCCTCTTCCTGTGCTGGAGCTATGGTTAATGGATATACCCTGTCTGCTATAGAAATCTTAATCTTTAAAGGTTTTGACATTATATTATTTTATTCAGAGAGTTGATTAATGCACTGGTCAATCTCTCGCACTAAAGAGTTAATCTTTAGTTTTGTTTCTCGTTTATATTGGTCACTGCCAAGCATCGAGTTAGCCACCTTCATTGTATTGTACTTCTCACGCCATTGCTCTATTTCTTCAAGAAATTTTGCCTGCTCCGCTCTTAAATCGCTCACCTCTTTGATCAATTCTTCCTGTATTGCCTTCTGCTTATTATGTTGATGCAGCAGCTTGCTTACTCTATTCTCAAGAGAATCAACGATTTCAAGTATCGTACTCATCTGGTTTATTCTTCTACGCTATATCCACAAAGTTAAGATACTAAACCAAAGAAGACAACTGTTTTTTATTTATTTTCGTATTATTACTGTACGTGGCAATATATCCCGCATCTCCTCATTATACTTTAGACGCTCACATCCTATGAAACACCTATTTACATTCGTTTTGGCTTTATTAATAATTGGGAGCAGCTTTGCACAGAAAGATATTCCTAAAGATTATTTTGATAATCCGCTGCAAATCCCGCTCATTCTCGCAGGAAGTTTTGGCGAGTTACGAAGTAATCACTTTCACTCTGGGATCGATATAAAGACCAAACAGGTGGAGGGCATTCCCATTTACGCCCCAGCAGATGGGTACGTGAGTAGAATTAAAGTGGCTCATTTTGGATTCGGAAAGGCGCTTTACCTAAAACATCCTAACGGCTACAGCACTGTTTACGCACATTTGCAGCGTTACGGCGGAAATATTCAAACCTTGGTAAAGAGCGCCCAGTATAAGAAAGAACGCTATGAGGTGGAGCTTTTTCCAGAGCAAGCAGACATACCTGTTAAAAAAGGAGATCTCATAGGATACACAGGCGATAGCGGAAGCAGTGGAGGCCCTCACCTTCATTTTGAAATACGTGACTCCGCCTCGAGACCGATGAACCCAATGTTGTTTGGTATTGAAGTTCCAGACACCAAGAAACCAATTATAAGCAGTGTCTATGCCTACCCTATGGGATCAGGTGCTCAAGTAAACGGGGATACAAAGCCATATAAAGTAAGACTTAAGAAACAAAAAGATGGATCATACAAAGCAGAAAACATCGAAGCGTTTGGAAAAATAGGATTCGGGATTTCATCTCACGATCAACAAAATGGCGCGTCAAATAAAAATGGCGTCTACCAGATTAAAACCGCACATAACGGGCAGGAGAAATTTAATATACTATTTGAAAGATTCTCATTTAGCGAAACAAGATATCTCAATCGCTTTATTGATTACGGATATTTTAAAAAGAATAGAAGCAGAATTCAGAAGTTGTTTAGAGAATCTAATAATCCTTTAAGTATTATCAAAAATGAAGAGGATAACGGTTTCATTAGTGTTTCCGAAGGGTTTGAAAGCAACTTCACTATTGAGGTCTGCGACTACCTTGATAATAAGGTACTCATCACGATCCCGATAAAAGGGGTTCATGCAGAAGAATTAGTGGCTACAGAAGATTATAGCAAACATGAATATATTGTGGCTAATGGTCATACCTCACTATCGCAGGGAAAGTTTGATATGTATTTCCCTCCGCAAAGCTTGTATGAAGATGTGTACTTAGATATTTCTGCACGTGGAGACACCTTGTCCTTTCATAAAGATGAAGTCCCTATTCATAAAAATGTGACAATTTCTGCAGATATTTCTGCGTATAAGACAACAGATAAAAGTAAGTTATACTTGGGCAGGCTTAATTATAAAGGTATTCCTTACTATAGTAATACTATGCTAGAAGGGAACACGCTTAAAACTCGTGTACGCATCTTTGGCGATTATGTGATTGCAGCAGATACAACAAAACCTAAAATAAAAGCCATTAACTTTTCAGAAGGTAAATGGATAAGCAGCAACAAGTCGTTAAAAATAAAGATTGAAGACAAAGAAAGTGGGATTAGCTCCTATCGCGCTACAATCAACGGAAAATACATTCTCACAGAATATGAATATAAAAAAGACGTTCTAACTTATGACTTTGCAGATAATATCATTTCTGACACAGAGAATAATCTTAAATTAATTGTAACCGATAACGTAGGAAATAGTGCTACTTTTGAGGCTACTTTTTTCAGAAAACAAATATAAACACCGCTTTTGAAGACATTTTATACGACCCTCGCATTTTTACTAATTATCACTTCTACTCTTTTAGCACAAAATGCTACCGTCAAAGGGATAACGCTTGACGAATTGAATAATGTCATAGGTGGAGTCAACATTTCTTATGGAGAGACTGGCACTCAAAGCGATATTAATGGGTACTACTTATTAGAGATTCCTGCAAATGAAAATGTAAAACTCACGTTTTCATACATTGGTCTAAAAGATATCGTACTTAATGTGACGCTTTCTGCACATGAAGATTATGAATTCAATCCAGTATTAAGAACAGATGTCGCACAAATTGGGACTGTAATTATCAGCGTAAAAGAACGTAAGCGTGTAGAAGGAATTATTAGTATCTCACCAGAGGCGGTACGAAAATTACCGGGAGCAAATGCCGGTGTAGAAAACTTACTTAAATCACTACCAGGTGTCAACGGTAATAACGAGCTAAGCACACAATACGCGGTGCGCGGTGGAAACTATGACGAGAACCTCGTGTATGTCAATGAAATTGAAGTATATCGTCCTTTCTTAATACGAAGTGGGCAGCAAGAAGGTTTAAGTTTTGTAAACAGTGATTTAACACGTTCTGTAGATTTTTCTGCTGGAGGTTTTCAAGCAAAATATGGAGATAAACTTTCTTCTGTTTTAGATATTGAATATCGACGTCCTGTAAATTTTGGTGCGACACTAGATTTGAGTTTGTTAGGAGGAAGCGCCTCTGTGGAGGGTATCTCAAAAGATGAACGATTTAGAGCCATCGCAGGATTACGGTATCGTGACAATAGTCTTTTTGTAAATTCAAAACAAACCGAAACTAACTTTAGGCCCACCTTTGCAGATGCACAGACCTATTTGAGTTATAAGTTTAGTAATAAGTTTGAACTTGGTTTCTTAGGTAACATCGCAATTAATAAATACAGCTACGAGCCGCTCAGTCGTCAAACTAATTTTGGGACACTCGCAGATCCTATTGCATTGCTCGTTTTTTATGAAGGACAAGAAGAAGATAAGTATGACACGTACTTTGGGGCATTAAAAGGAACCTATGTGGTGAATGAAAATTTCACAACTAAGTTTATTAGTTCGTTGTATCAAACACAAGAACAAGAGTATTATGATATTTTAGCTGAGTACCGATTAGGAGAACCAAACACAAATATAGGAGACCAAGACCTAGGAGAAGTCGAATTTAGTGAAGGTGTGGGCTCTCAACTTACACATGCCCGTAATGATCTAGACGCTTTAATAATGAACCTAGAAAACAAAGGAACAATCTCTACTGGAGAAAGCACGATAGAATATGGTATTAAATACACGCACGAAGACATCCGTGATCGTGTAGAAGAATATGAGATCATTGATTCGGCTGGATTTTCTATCCGCCCCCCTATTCCAGATTTTGTCAATGACCAACCCTATACTCCTTTTGACGCTCCTATTGCACCATTTACTGAAATTAGAGCGGAGAACGATGTTCAAATAAACAGAATAAGCGGATACGCGCAGTGGAGCAAAAGAACCCAATGGGGCGCAAACGACATCTGGTTAAACGCTGGAGTTCGTGCTCATAACTGGACGGTTAGCGGTCAAGGAATAGAAAGCGTCACTCAGACAACCTTTAGCCCAAGAGCGCAGATGACAATTAAACCAGCATGGGATATGGATATGTTATTCCGTATTTCTGGTGGTTTGTATCACCAACCTCCATTTTATAGAGAGTTACGCGATCAGACGGGAACGGTAGTCCCAGATGTAAAGGCGCAGCAAAGTGCCCACATCGTTTTAGGAAACGATTTTAGTTTTAAATTATGGGAAAGACCCTTTACTTTAAATAGCGAAGTGTATTACAAAGGTCTCACAGATGTAAACCCATATACACTAGAAAATGTACGTATACGATATAGAGCAAACAACAGTGCCACCGCATATGCCTACGGCCTTGATGTACGTATGGCAGGAGAGTTTGTGATTGGCACCGAAAGCTGGGTAAGTTTTGGGTATCTTAAAACAGAAGAAAACATAGACAATCGCGGTAATATATTTAGACCTACAGACCAGCGGTTAAAGTTTGCGGTATTGATTCAAGATTATGTGAAAGTAATTCCTAATTTAAAAGGATACCTTAACTTGACCTATAACACAGGGCTTCCTGGAGGCTCACCTAGTTATGCAGATCCCTATGATTATCAACAGCGACTGCCAGATTATAAGCGTGCAGATCTTGGTGTATCTTATGTGATTGTAGATAATAACGGCAAAAAAGAAGAAGGCTTCTTACGTCACTTTAAAGAGCTTACCATTGGTGCCGAAATATTCAACATCTTTGATGTTCAGAATTCTATTACAAACACCTTTGTGCGTGATGTATATACCAAGACGCAATATTCTATTCCAAATTTCTTGACTCCAAGAGTATTTAATCTTAGAACTACGATGAAATTTTAAGGTATCCCCATTATTAAATTCAGATTTGATATTTAATGTAAGACAGCTCATATATATCGCGCCCTCATTTTAATCTTAAAGCAAGGCTTCTTAATATGCGCATCTAGATTCGTTTGCGCCATAGTCAATAAGCGTGTTGTTTTATTATTATCGTCTTAGTTATTTACGTAGTTTTACATAAATACTTGATGCTATGAGAAATAAAATTACGCTATTAGCGCTTCTTTTCAGTTATATCCTTGTTGCTCAAATACCTTGCGAAAATGGATTTTCTGGTGCATTCCCTTGCAGTGGGTACGATTTAATTTCGCAAATTCCACTCGCTACGATGAACTCTGTAAAAGCCAACGATTCTTGGGGCTGGACGGATCCTCAAGATGGTAAGGAATATGCGATTATTTGCCTAAATGAAGCGACTGCATTTATTGATGTTTCAGAACCATTGAATCCTATTTACCTAGGACAACTTCCTGGTTCAAGTTCAGACCATACCACTTGGCGTGATGCAAAAACATACAATAATTTTGTGTTTATCGTAAGTGAAGATACGAATCACGGAATGCAAGTGTTTGATTTAACTCGCTTACGTGATGTGCCGAGCCCTCCCGTTATTTTCACTGAAGATGCCCATTATAGCGGTTTTGGAAATGCGCATAATATTGTGATTAATGAAGATACCGGATATGCTTATGGCGTAGGAACGACTACCTTTTCTGGCGGACCTCATTTTATAAATATTCAAGACCCATTAAATCTAATAGCCGAAGGAGGTTATGCAGGCGAAGGCTATACACATGATGCTCAAGTAGTTATTTATGACGGACCAGATACAGACTATACAGGGCAAGAAATATTTTTTGGCAGTAATGAAACACATGTTGCTATCGTCAATGTTACAGACAAGTCCAACCCAGAAGTAATCGCTACTGTTGGATATACAAATGTGGAGTATACGCATCAAGGTTGGTTGACCGAAAATCATCGCTACTTTATTTTAGGGGATGAAACTGATGAAATTAACTTAGGTATCAACTCACGAACTATTATTTTTGATTTTGAGGATTTAGACAATCCACTGTTTCATTTTGAATATGAAGGACCCTCAAATGCAACAGATCACAATGGATATGTAAAAGACGACAAGTTCTATTTAGCAAATAACGCTGCAGGCATGCAAGTGATTGATATTTCAGAAATTGAAAATAGCGTGATGACGCTTTATGGATATTTTGATAGTTTTCCTCAAAATAACAATTCAGGTTTTAATGGCTCTTGGAATGTATATCCATATTTTGAAAGCGGTAATATTGTGATAAGTGATCGTGCAGAAGGCCTTTTACTGGTGCGATCTAACACTGATTTAAGTATACAAGATCAAAATTTTGCTGAAAATATTTTGGTATATCCCAATCCTGCAAAAAACGCTATTACTGTGTCCTTAATCGGAGAAACAATACATCGCTTGGAGATTACCGATCTTCTGGGAAAAAGTATTTATACGTCAGAAACTGTAGATACAAGAACTGTAAAGGTCGATATTGCTTCTTTTTCAAGAGGCGTGTATTTTGTGCTTATTAATGGAGCCTTTAGTAAGAAAATAATTAAGGTATAACCTTAAATTATAGCAATCTTATGTACGCTTCAAGTAGCTTAACTCCTGAGGGGTTTACTAAAAGGAACGTACTGAATTTTTAACAAAGCAATTACAGAATCCTACCTTTCCCAAATTAGAATCTGACCGAGTAGTTCTTAGACAATTTAAAGACACAGATTTGCACCATGTTTTTAAAGGTCTCTCCCTCCAGGACTTTTTTAAATACTACGGAATAAGTTTTAAAACCACAGAGGCTAACAAAGAACAGATAACTTGGTGTGTAGATTTAGAGAAGAATGGAACTTGAATCTGGTGGCTGATTGCTCAAAAGAAGGTGTTAGTTTTCTAGACGCCGGCGGTTAAATAATTTTAGTAAAGAAAACAACAAAGCCTAAATTGGATTTTGGTTCCTACTAGAATATTGAGGAAAAGGTCTAATGACCGAAACAATGCCATTGATTTTTAATTATGCTTTCCAGACTATTAGTTTGCATCGTATTGAAGGATTTTAGAAACCAAAAACTTAGGCGACAAAAAAGCCTTAGCTAAGCTTAAGTTCATTAAAGAAGGTACGATGCAAGACTTTGAGATAAAGAACGACTCTTTTATTAGCGTTGCTATTTATTCTAAATTGAATGAATAATCATATTATCCTTCACACAACTCCTTTAAACACGACACTACATAATCAATCTCTTTTTTTGTATTAAAACTAGAGAATGAAAAACGAAGTGAAGGTTTTGCCATATCTTCATCAGTTAGAATCTGGCTTAAAACATGTGATCCTCCTGCAGCGCCACTTTGACAAGCGCTTCCTTTTGAGCAAGCGATCCCTTTTAGGTCGAGTTGGAATAACAACATCATCCCTTTTTCTGGCGTCATAGGAAGACAGACATTTAACAAAGTATATGTGCTTCGTATCGCATCATCGCAGCCGCCATTAAAAGAAACTCCTGGGATTGCTTCGGAAATGTGCTGTTTAAAGTATTCTTTTAAGTCTGAAATATACGCCTGCTCCTTATCAAGATTTTGATATGAAATTTTTAATGCTTCATTCAATCCAGCAATATTATGCACAGGTTCAGTCCCTGCTCTCAATCCACGTTCCTGTTCTCCACCAAAAATAAGAGGCTTTAATCCAGAATTTTTCCGAATAAAAGCAAAACCTATTCCTTTAGGTCCATGAAATTTATGAGCGGCAACAGCAATAAAATCGATAGGTATCTCCTGTAGGTCTAATTTAAAATGCCCAACAGATTGTACGGTATCACTATGAAATAGTGCGCCGTATTCTTTACATAATGTACCCACGGCAGTAATATCCAAAATATTACCTATCTCATTATTGACGTGCATTAAGCTCACGAGGGTCTTATCATCTGTAGCTTCAAGAAGTTCTTTTAAAGCGTCCATATTTATATAACCGCAATCATCTAAGGCTACATATTCTACCTTAATATTATGTTGTCTTTCTAAGGCCTGGATCGTATATAATACAGCGTGGTGTTCAATCCTGCTTGTGATAATTCGTGTGACTCCTAGATCTCTCACACAGCTATTAAGCGCTAGGTTATCAGCTTCTGTACCGCCAGAAGTAAAAATAATTTCAGCCGCTGTAACATTCAGATGGGCTGCAACTTCTTTACGTGCAGTTTCAATTAAAGACTTAGAAGATCTTCCGTAACCGTGTGTAGAAGAAGGGTTACCGTATTCAACCTTAAGTGCTTCCGTCATACAATGGATCACTTCCGAACGGAGTTGGGTGGTCGCCGCACTATCAAAATATACTTTCTTCATATTTCACAAAAGTACATCATTTTTTTTGGCGAATAAAAGGAGCTATGCAATAAATACAGTACTTTCACTTTCTATAATAAATGGATAGTATGAAATTTAAAATCTGGATCATTTCCGCAGTAATCCTTAGTATATTTTCTTCTTGTGATGATGGGGACCTTATAGTTACATCTTTTGATTTTGAAACGCAAACCTTACAAATCTGTGGGGGAGAAACGGCTGTTGTATTCTTTAAGATTAATAACGATGCCCAAGAGAGTATTGCCTTAAATATTACTGGCTCTTCTGAAATTTTCTTGCAAGAAACAATTGCTGATATTAATCTATCTACCTCTAGCTATGTAGCGTACAGAAAATTTAACGGCGATGTGGATGCATCTTATTTTTGTGCAAGTATTCCTCCAGTTGCACCACAAGTAAGTGTAGAATACCTCGCTGAAAGTGGAGTCGCAAGATTAAATAACTCACTTGTTTTAGATGATCAAGATGGTATACCCGAAGCATTAGAGTTAAATACTATCGAAGGAACCACACTAGATACAGATAATGACACGATCCCTAATTATTATGACCTAGACGATGATGGTGATAACGTGCCAACAATTCTTGAAATCTTTGCCAGCAATGATGATGGTGATGATAATCCATTAACGCCTATTAAGGATACAGACGGAGATGGCACACCAGACTACTTGGATCCGGACGATGATGGTGATGGAATTCTTACCAGAAATGAAAGTACGGATGGGAATATTGACCCTACTGATGATTTTAATGATGATACCAGTGGATTGCCAGATTTTTTAAATGCTGCTATTGCAATAGAAGGGTTTGAGATAGAAGATTACATTGAGCATTTTGTAAAACGAAATGCATCTGTCGTAGTTATATTATCTGATTTAGTGCTTACCAATGAGGCAGAAACAATTGTTCAAGAAAGCTTAAATATGGGTACTATCCCAAATGTGATAGACGATACCGCCCTACTCATAACTGTTTTTCAATAATTGGGCTTCTTACTTTGGTGAATATAAATCATTGTCGCACCGCGGCCATATTTTTTGTAATCTGCATCTTCATACGTGATGTTATCATATCTTCTAAATAAATATTCTAATTCTGCCCTAAGCACACCCTCTCCTATTCCGTGAATGAATACGACTCTTTGTATGTTTTTTGACATAGCAAAATCTACTTGACGCTTTGCAGTATCCATCTGGATATTTAACTTATCGTGAGCCGTCAACCCTCTTTCTGAAGGTACAAGTTGATGAATGTGTAGATCTACTTCCATGGCCGGTTTTATGCGGTCCTTTGGTTTTATACTTTTAATTTGTTTTTTAGGCACTTCTGCTTTTTCTGAAAGCACTTTTTTTGCGGATGTACTTCTGAAAGCATTTTTCGCTAGATGATTATCAATTACAACAATTTGTGACGGTTCAAATTCCATTTCAAAGCCATCATCACATAGAATTGTGACGGATTTTGAATTAATTTTAACAATTACTCCAGAAATATTATCGTCTAAGACATTTATTTTATCGTTAACATGCATAATAAAGTAGGGGGTTTCCGTCAGTTTTGACTTGATTCCCAACAAAAATAAGCAATGATTATTTAAAATTACCTTAAATATAAGCATGTTACGAGCGGTTAATGAAAAAAAAAACTTACTTTTACACCCTAAACCTTATAAAACATACCCCCCATAGAGGTTTTTTTTAAAATTTCAACAGTATGAAAAAACTGCTACTTACTTCAACTTTTCTGCTTTTAGCAGTGAGTTCAATAGCTCAATTATTTGTAAAACCTACTACTGGAGGTTCTTCATCTTATGTGTACGCAAAAAATGTACAAATTTATGTGGAAGGCACCATTAATCTAGAAAAGAATCCCGCAGGTGACTATGAGGGCTCTATTTACTTAAGAGATGACGCGCAACTTTTACAAGGAGGTACAGCTACGTATAACTCGGGTGATGGTTTATTATCTGTTTATCAAACGACAAACGCTGATCAATTTGATTATAACTTTTGGTCTTCTCCAGTTGGCTTAAATGCTGGTGGTATTGGAAATACGGCGAATGGTCCTTTAAGACTTAACGTGAGTGATGATGATACCGCTATTGCAACAGATACTGGGATTAGAAATTTTACTAGTGCTTGGGCGGGTGCTTCTACTACAAACGCTCTTACTATTTCTCAAGCGTGGCTTTATAAATATTTAAATGCGACGGCAGATTGGCAATATATAGGCGGCACGGATGGTGTACCTGCGGGATATGGTTTTTCAATGAAAGGTACGAATACAACCAATCACAATGATGCATACAATGATCCAAATGCTCAGACATATGATTTTAGAGGGAGACCTAACACAGGTGATATAGATATTAATCTAACTGCAGAAGAATCAACACTTTCTGGAAATCCTTATCCATCAGCATTAGATCTTGCCTTGTTCTTTTATGACAATGCAGATGTTGAAGAATTTTATTTTTGGGATGAAAACAGATCTATAAATTCACATTATTATATAGACAATCAAGGTGGATATGGTACATGGATTCCATTAAACACCACACCGGGGCACCAGGGGACTTATACAGAACCTACATTCTTATCGTACAACGATGATGGAACACCAATAATCGGTTCTAACAATGGGGTTGGTATGAATTACAACAGGAGATACGCTCCTATTGGACAAGGTTTTATGGTACACGCTATTAACGCACCTATTACCTCTATTGCAACCTTTAGTAATTCTCATAGAGTTTTCCAAGCTATGGATGGAACGACATCTATATTTAGAAATATGGAAACTGCTTCAACAGAAAAGTCATTTGACAATTCAAACTTTGCAGATATATTCTCAGGGATTATTGAGATAGATGATACTACTCCAGACGAAAATGAAGGACTTGTGCCGCATATGCGATTAAGTGCATATTTTCCTGGAAGTCATAATAGAGCATTTATTTTAGCCTTTAGTGAAAAATCTACGAATGGTTTTGATCGTGGTATGGACGCGAAGCATCCAAATGACGCAACGTCTGATGTCTTTATGCCATTAGAAAATGGCATGAAAACTGTTATACAAACTATTCCGTTTTCAAAAGATGCAATTGTACCGTTAAATGTATCTGCAGACATTCCTGGTAGTGTTGTATTTAGTGCAATTAGCGAAGTGAACCTGCCATTTAAAAAAGCATACTTATTTGATGCAGCACAATCTACGTATCAATTAATTACGCAAGGCAACACTGCAACCGTAAACATTGAAGAAGCAGGATTAGCTACTAACAGATTCTATATTGTTTTTAAATCTTATGATCAGATTATTGTAGAGACAGCTGAAGCGGCTGGTCTTAGCATTGCTAAAGAAACTGTAGATGTTTTTCAAGATAATAGATTAGCTATTATGGAAATCTTAAATCCAGAACGTTTTGACATCAAAGAAGCAGCTGTATTTGATATGGGTGGAAAACTAGTCCACACAGAGGAAAACATTGGGCAACAGACTAGATATAACTTCCCTACTGCTATTTTTAGCGATGGTGTTTATATCGTAAAATTAACAACACAAGATAATTTAGTGCTTGATTATAAAGTAACTATTTTCAATAAGGGATAAGCTTCTATGATTTTAGAAGGGATTGAAGATTACATGTTTACATGTACTTATAAAAAATTCTTCGGCTTAGAATGTTTTGGCTGTGGCGCTCAACGCGCCACAGTTCTTTTTTTTAAAGGTGAGTTCTTTGCGGCTTTTAAAATGTACCCAGCTTTTTACTTCATCCTACTACTCCTACTTGTAGTGGTGTTTAATATCTTCATAGAGTTCAAACACGACTATCAAATTAAGATGATATTATTATATGTTACTATAGGTGTTATGGTCCTGAGTTATTTTTATAAGATTTTTTAATATGCTACATATTATTAAAAGACTTCAAATATTTACTTATATTTATAATTCTAATTCTTAAAAACCAATTAAATGGATCAACAAAAATTACCCAATTCAACACTCATTCTAGTTTTAGGAATTTTATCAATACCATTTTGCTGCTGCTATGGAGCAGGAGGAATTTTTTTGGCAATCATCGCACTTGTAATGGCAAAAAAAGCTACCGCCTTATATATGGAAGCTCCAGAACAATATTCTGGATTTAAAAATGTAAAAACAGGAAAAATTTTAGCCTATATAGGATTAGCCTTATCTCTAATAATGTTAATTCTAATGCTTTTCTTATCAGATGAGCAATTATTAGACTTTCAACAACAGCTTGAACAGTATAAGTAATACTTTTTAAATCAAATAAAAAATGCGACTCCTAGGAGTCGCATTTTTTTATTAAAATAAGTTGAGTTTATTTTTCAAATTCTTTCAACGTTTCGATAATAATAGAAACACAATCTAATAACTGGGCTTCTGTCATTACTAATGGAGGTGCAAAACGAATGATATTTCCGTGGGTAGGTTTTGCAAGTAAACCATTGTCACGCAAGCGTAAACAAATATTCCAAGCCGTATCGCTCTCTTCATCATCATTAATGACAATAGCATTAAGCAAACCGCGACCTCTTACTTGTGACGCAATAGAACTTGTCTCAATAAATTTGTTGATTTCGCTTCTAAAGATATTCCCAAGGTGATCTGCATTTTCTGCTAGTGATTCATTTTTCACAACTTCTAATGCCGCAATTGCTACTGCAGCGCCAACTGGGTTTCCACCAAAGGTAGAACCGTGTGTTCCTGGCTGTATCACATTCATAACAGCATCATTTGCTAACACCGCAGAAACTGGGTAAGCCCCGCCACTAAGTGCTTTTCCTAATATAAGAACATCAGGCTTTACATCTGGTGTGCCACTACAATCTTTCTTAGGACAAGAACAATTACCACAAGTAGCAAGTAATCTTCCTGTACGAGCGATTCCTGTTTGTACTTCATCAGCGATAAACAATACATTGTGTTTTTCACATAATGCTTTTGCTTTAATTAAATAATCATCAGAAGGAACATATACTCCTGCTTCCCCTTGGATAGGTTCTACTAAGAATCCAGCAATATTTTTTGAACTTTCAAAAGCTTTTTCTAATGCTTCAAAGTTGTCATATGCTACTTTAATGAATCCCTTTGTATATGGACCAAAGTTTTTACGAGCCACTTGGTCGTTTGAAAAAGAAATAATTGTTGTGGTTCTTCCGTGGAAATTATTCTCACAAACAACAATTTCTGCTTCATTCTCTGCGATTCCCTTTACTTCATATGCCCATTTTCTACAAAGCTTTAATGCCGTCTCAACAGCTTCTGCCCCCGTATTCATCGGTAACAACTTATCAAATTTAAAATACTCGGCTGCATATTTTTCGTACTTACCTAACACGTCATTATGAAAAGCACGAGATGTTAATGTAAGTGTTTGCGCTTGCTCATTCATTGCATTGACAATCTTTGGATGACAATGCCCTTGGTTTACTGCAGAATAAGCAGAAAGAAAATCGTAATATTTTTTACCTTCAACATCCCAAACATAAACACCTTCTCCCCTGTTTAAAACTACAGGTAATGGATGATAGTTGTGTGCGCCGTATTTGTTCTCAACAGCAATAGCTTCTTCTGATTTTGTTAATTGTGTAACTGACATAATAATGTATTTAAATAATGTACTGAAGTATTCCTTCTTATGGGAGAGAAATCATCCGTCTGCAAATTACTAAAAATAGCGGAGACTTTTTTATCTGTCCTAAGCGAAATGCCCTTCTAATGTTATATTTTTGCTGTAATGGCAAGAAAAAAAACCAATCGTATAATTTTAGAAGATCTGCTCGTTATAGACGCAGGCGCTAAAGGGAAATCTGTAGCAAAAGCAGCAGATGGAAGAGTAGTCTTTATTAATAATGCTGTACCGGGCGATGTCGCGACAATACAGACTACAAAAAAGAGAAAGGCCTATTTTGAAGGAACCGCAATTTCATTTTCAAAATTATCAGACAAGCGCGTAGCGCCAACTTGTGAGCACTTTGGGACTTGTGGTGGCTGTAAATGGCAGCATATGGGCTACGAGCATCAGCTTTTTTACAAACAAAAAGAAGTAGAAAATAACTTAAAGCGTTTGGGGAAAATTGAAATTCCAGAATTAACGCCCATTAAGGCTGCTCAAGAACAATACTTCTATCGTAATAAAATGGAATTCTCATTTAGCGATAATAAATGGCTTACACTAGATCAAATAAAAAGTGAAGAAGTCATCGCTAATAAAAATGCCTTAGGATTTCATATTCCTGGAATGTGGGATAAAATTCTAGATTTAAACAAATGTCATTTACAACAAGACCCTAGTAATGCTATTAGAGATTTTGTGAAGATGAAAGCGCAAGAACTAGAGATCCCATTTTATAATGTGCGAAATCAAAGTGGTGTATTAAGAACCCTAATGATTAGAACTGCAAGCACCAACCAGATTATGGTGTTGGTACAGTTATTTGAGGATACTGATAAGCGTGTTGCTTTGTTTGAAGCACTTAAAGAACAATTTCCTGAAATCACATCATTACTATATGTCATCAATAATAAAGGAAATGACACTATTTATGATCAAGACGTATTGCACTATGCTGGCGAAGATCATATTATGGAAGAAATGGAAGGACTTACCTTTAAGATTAATGCAAAATCATTTTATCAAACAAATAGTGAGCAAGCCTATGAACTATACAAAATCACAAGAGATTTTGCTGGCCTCACTGGTGAAGAACTTGTTTATGATTTATATACAGGAACAGGAACCATCGCTCAGTTTGTAGCCAAAAATGCTAAAAAGGTAATCGGTGTTGAGTCTGTTCCAGATGCCATCACTGCTGCAAAAGAAAACGCAAAACGCAACGGTATCACAAACACAGAATTCTATGTAGGCGATATGAAAGCCGTCTTTAATGAAGATTTTGTAAACACACATGGAGAAGCAGATGTGGTGATTACAGACCCTCCTAGAGATGGGATGCACAAAGATGTGGTTCAACAGCTCATTAATCTTAATGCAGCAAAAATTGTGTACGTAAGTTGCAATAGTGCAACACAAGCAAGAGATCTTGCGTTATTAGATGAAACGTATAAAGTTACAAGAGTTCAACCCGTAGATATGTTCCCCCAAACTTTCCACGTAGAGAACGTAGTGCTTCTAGAAAGACGATAAATGAAATTTTTAAAACTCTGGCCACACTTAGCGCTCGCTCTGGTTATTTTTATAACCGGATGCACCCGCGATGACATTTGTGATCCAGGAGAAGCCACTACCCCGCTTTTGATTATCACGTTTAAAGACTTTTTAAACCGTGATGAAGCAAAGCAAGTAGTTGGTCTTTCTGTGATAGGCGACTATACGCCTGAGGTTACTATTCTTACAAGCGCTACAACAGACTCCATCGCGATCCCCATGAGGACTGCTGCAGATAACACACAGTACCAACTTATAAGAGCGGCGACAGATACCAGTGCAGAAATCATAGATGTATATCTTGCGGCGTATGCACGTGAAGATGTTTACATTAACAGAGCCTGCAGTTATAAAACTATATTTAATAATGTAGCCTTCAGCAAAAATACGACAGATTCAGACAACGATCCTGCAACGTGGATTCTTGATGTTGTCATAAACCAAACCAATGTAACGGATGAAAACCAAAGCCATATTACTATCTATCATTAGTATAGTTTGCGCTTCATTCACCACAATGGCGCAAGAAACTGAACCTGTAGATACGTTACAAACTAAAATTAAGCACGGCCTCCGTTTAGGACTCGATGCCGCAAAACCATTGCGGTCTTTAATTGACAATGACTATAGTGGGTTTCAGGTATTAGCAGATTTTAGATATAACAAAAACATGTACCTCGCCGCAGAATTGGGCAGCGAGACAAAAAAATATTACGAGCAAAATCTAAATGCTATTACCTCTGGGAGCTATGCTAAAATAGGGGTCAATTTTAATTCGCATAAAAACTGGCTCGGCCTACACAACAGCATTTACACGGGATTGCGATATGGTTTTGCCACGTATAGTCAAGAGCTCCTCGCCTATCGCGTATATATTATCGATCAAAACTTTCCTGGAAATACCGTATTAGTAAATCAAAAATTTAGTGGATTAAAAGCCCATTGGTTAGAATTACAACTAGGTTTTAAGTCTGAAATTGCAAAAAACCTATATATAGATCTTCATTTTGAATTAAAGCGAAAGCTGGAAGCAGACCTTCCTGATGGCTTCGGAAATATTTATATCCCGGGGTTTAATCAAGTAAACGACTTTAGCGAGTTTGGTGTAGGCTATGGGTATTCTCTTTCTTATTTGATTCCTTTATTTGAGAAATACCCTTAAAGGAATTTAAGAATCATCCAGTAATGTGACGCGCTTCCTGCCATCACAAATAAATGCCAGATGACGTGATTGTATTTTAATTTGTTCCAGACATAGAACACAATCCCTCCTGTATAAAAGGCCCCTCCGGCCATCAATAAATCGATTCCCTCTTGTGGCATTGCCATTCGTAGTTCAGAAAAATCGAAAATAATAAGCCAGCCCATTACCACATAAAGTATAAGTGATAGCACTTCAAATCTACCTGTAAAGAATATTTTAAGCACGAGACCAATACTTGCAATCCCCCAGACTGCAAAGAATAAATACCATCCCAAAGAATGAGATAACCCCATTAGTAAAACAGGAGTGTATGTGCCTGCGATTAAAAAGTAGATGCTAATGTGGTCTAAAACGCGAAGCTTAAACTTTAACCTACTGTCTTTTGCAGCGTGGTATAGTGAAGAAACTAGATATAGCGTGATCAAACTAGCCCCAAAGACACATATAGCTATAACCGTAGTGGTAGACGATTCAGAATATTTAAGAAGTAATACAATGGATCCTACGATGCTCGCTAGGAATCCCGCTCCATGAGTTATGACGTTCCACAGCTCTTCGTTCTTGGTTTGTACTCTCACCTAGTCGTAATCATTCTTGCTGGCTTTCTTGCTACCCTCATAGATATCATAGCGCACAAATTTACTCTCTAATTGTGCGTTAAAAAGTTTTACTTTTCTGGAAGGTCTGAGGCCAACACTCTTAAGTGCTTCGAGATTTGAAGTAATCATCCAAGCTTGTGTATCTGGATAGCCACGTTTTAGGGTGTTACCAATCTGGCTGTAAAAATGCTCAATATTATCAATGCTCAAACGCTCATCATAGGGCGGGTTAAACATCATATAAAGCGATCGTTCGCTTTCTTTTTTAGTTTCAAAAAAATCTGCTTGCTCAAATGTGATAAACTCATCTAGGTTCGCATTTTTCACATTCTGCTTGGCTTTACTAAGCGCAACGCCGTCCTTATCTGATGCGTAAATTTTAAAATGATAGTCCTTTATTTTCTTCAGTGCTGCATTTTCAATAAGCTCATAAAGCTCCACGTCAAAATCAAGCCAAGTCTCAAAACCAAATTCGTCTTTATTTAAATTAGGTGGAATATTACAGGCGATCATCGCTGCTTCTGCCACGATGGTCCCACTACCGCACATAGGATCCATAAAGTCGCACTGTCCGCTCCAGCCAGAAAGCATAATCATACCCGCTGCAAGCACTTCGTTGATAGGTGCCAGCGTAGCTTCTGTTTTATAGCCTCTCTTATGTAGAGATGATCCAGAACTATCTAAAGAGATGGTGCAGATATTTCTGTCAATATGAATATTGATTCTAAGGGTAGGATGATCCAGATCAACATCTGGACGCACGCCTTCCTTTTCTCTAAACCGATCTACAATAGCATCTTTGGTTTTTAGGGCAATATATTGTGAGTGTGTAAACTCTTTAGAATGAACAGTGGCGTCAACGGCTAGACTTCCTTTTGACTCCATGTATTTTTCCCAGGGGATGGCTTTTACTTTATTGTAGATATCATCTTCTGTAAAAACATTAAAGCCAGTAATTGGTTTTAAAATTTTAATAGCCGTTCTACAGCATAAGTTTGCCTTATACATAAAGCCTGTGTCGCCTTCAAAAGAAACCATTCTTACTCCAATTTCAACATTGGAGGCTCCAAGTTTTCTTAATTCTTGCGCTAATACTTCTTCAAGACCATACAAAGTCTTGGCTACCATTTTAAAATTTTGTTCCATATTCATTTCCTGAGAAGGCAGGAACCTTACAATACTAAAGTGAATAAAAAAATAACAAGGAGAAGTACTTTAGTAAAGGCGCAAAAATACAGTATTTTTGACCCTCCATAAAACAAGCATGCAAAAAGAAACAGAAAATTGGTACAGCTCGTGGTTTGATAGCCCTTATTATCATATCCTTTATAAGAATAGAGATACGGAGGAAGCTGTGCTGTTTATGAAAAATCTTAGCTCCTATCTTGACTTAAGAAAAAACGCAGATATTTTAGATCTTGCCTGTGGTAGAGGACGTCACTCAAAAACATTACATACTTTAGGCTATCACGTTACTGGTGTTGACTTGTCAACATCAAACATTGATTTTGCCAAGCAATTTGAAGAAGATGGATTGCATTTTTTTGAGCAGGATATGCGTGTTCCGCTTGCACAGCAATTTGATGCTGTTGTTAATTTATTTACGAGTTTTGGATACTTTGAAGACGAAGCAGATAATTATAGAACGATAGATGCGATTGTAAAACAATTAAAACCAACGGGCTATGGGGTTATAGATTTCCTAAATGTAGCGCTTATAAAAGCGCAACTGGTAGAGAAAGAGGTGAAGGTAATTGATGGAATTTCGTTTTCAATACACCGTGACTTAGTTGATGGTTATATTGTAAAGAATATTTCATTTACAGCTGCTGGTATTCCCTATTCTTTTACGGAAAAAGTGAAAGCCTTACGCCTTACAGATTTTACAAATTATATAGAACAAGCTGGTGCCAAAATTAAAGACGTTTTTGGAAATTATGAATTAGCCCCTTTTAAGGAGGACATTTCAGAAAGATTAATTATTATTTTTAAGATATGAAATACGCCGTTTTAATTATCGCGGTCCTTTTGGGCTATATCGTAGCTTCTGTTTTTACCAAAAACAAGGTCAAGCATATTTCTCTTTACCTCGCTTTTAGTGGAGCCTTTTTGTTATCTGTGACACTCTTTGAGTTATTACCTGAAGTTTTTGAAAATCTAGAAGGTAACCCTGGGCTTTATATTATGGGCGGTATCTTGATACAAATAGGACTAGAATATTTTTCTAGAGGTGCAGAACACGGGCATGTGCATCTTTCAACAGATAAGCGGGCCTTCCCATTAGTACTCCTTATAAGTTTATCGATACACGCTTTAATAGAAGGCTTCCCTATTTCTCATGCTAATAATTTACTTTGGGGGATTGTGATTCATAAAATACCTGTGGCTATTGTGCTCTCTTTTTTCTTTATAAAAGCCAAATACTCAAAAACAACGACCCTTATTTTTCTCACCATCTTTGCGGCAATGACTCCTTTAGGCACTTTACTTATGGATGTGAGCCCAATGTTGTACACCTACCAATTTGAGATAGCTGCCATTGCGATTGGGATATTCTTACATGTCTCCACGACCATTCTTTTTGAGAGTAGTAAAGATCATAGTTTTAACCTATCTAAGGTGCTCGTTATTTTATTTGCTGTGGTTCTTGCGTACTTTCTTTAGTCTACGTAATTTCTTAGAGACACAAAATTTCTTCAGTCACTATTATACCATATACTTGACGGGAGTCACGTAGTTGTTATTTCTGAAGTAAGAGCGCTGCTGTGCTTCTTCATCGATGTTCCTTGTTGTGATTCACTCCTGCGTTAGCTTTATTCATTGAAACTCATCCTATAGGTTCTATAGTATGCTAGTGCATTCCGGTTAGAGCAGGTATTAATAAGCATGCAAAGACAGCGCTTCTTCTAGGCTTATTACCAGTGTAGCATAATCAATATATCAAGGATGCGACTTTCTAAGTGCCACAAGACAATCGTCGTGTGGATATACTTTTATCTTATGAATAAAATAATACCGCATAAAAAAAGGCATTGCTTTCGCAACGCCTTTTAGTAATTATAAGAGATTAAAGATTATTTCTTAATCAACCTTTTAGTAATAGAACCGGCATCTGTAGTTACTTGTACAAAATACAATGCACTACCTAAGCTAGACATATCTAATTGGTAGGTGTTCAAACCATCAATTGAAATAGTATGTACTACTCTTCCTTGAATATCTGTAACAACTACATTGTGAACTAAAGCTCTTGGTGAAACAATGTTTACAATACCGTCTGTTGGGTTAGGAGATAAAACTACCGCATTAAGGTTAGCTTCATTGTTTGCTAACACATTACGATCTACAAACTGTAGTGTGAATCTATTGTTAAATGTTCCCATTTCACTTGTAAACCCATAATCACCTTCATTTAAGTTAGTTACGACTCCAACTACGTTGTCTACTAAATAGATAGTAGTGTCTGTCATCGCATCACCGTCAAAATCTGATAGTGATACTCTGTATGAGCTAGCTGTATTAATTTGAGATGCGAAGCCCATTGGGATTTGCATAGCAACATCAAATGCTTCTCTAGATTGAATACTGAATCCTGTTTCAAGATCCCCATCTATGTGAGAGAAAATAGATACTGATGTACTTAACTTATAGTTATCATACTGACGATCATAACCAGCAGTCGCTGCATCTGTAAAACCAACCAGCGTAGAAGCTCCTAAATCAAATTCTGTATTCTCAATATGTAGCCATACTCTGTTTCTATCTTCTTCTGAAGTACGTAATGTCGTATTTCCATTTGTAGATCTCATAGCGTTATTAAATGTAGCTGTTCCAGCTGCACTTGCAAATACTCCAAACCCTTGTGAAGTAGCTATAATTCCATTTGGTGCTATACCAGTGCCAGAAGCTGCTGCTATACCTCCCAACAGATTATATGCAGATACATCGTCATTATTGTAATTAGGTCCAGTTCCATTAGGTCCTGGTACACCCGCCATTGGCGCGTCACCGTGCTCCCAAAAATATACAGCATCAATTTGTGGGTTAGTTCCGATAAAGAAGAATGCATTTAAACCAGAAGCATAAGGGTTAGATAACATATTAGGGCTCCCTACTTGAGTACCATTATAGTGCAATGGTTGTGTAATTACACCGCTATTCAAATCTCCAGTATTGTAGTCATATGTAAACTGACCACCAACACCATTATAACTATCTTGAGAGAACACTAGATAACCAGCACCAGGCGTTAAAGCACCAGTTACAAGCTCATTCCAGTCATCAAGATTGTCATCAGCAAAATTGTATGTCGCTGTAACAGCAGAATTAGGAATAAAGTTTGCAGGTGTATGATCCTGAACATTATATCCAGCAGCCCAAACATCTTCTCTAGCTTCACCAGTCATAGGAGATCCTAAGATTTGGAAATCTCGTGAATCTAGCATTGGACTTACTGTTGTAACGGTTGTTGTACCAGAACCTGACATAGCACCAGCATCATCTACTTGAACTACATTTCCTGTATGCTCTACCGTTAGCACTCCATTATTAGTAATGTTAAATTGTGCACTTACAAAACTAAGAGCCGAAACTATTAGTTCGCCATTAGCTGTTACTCTAATAGCACACGCATCAATATTTCCATCAGTTGCTGTTACGTATACATCATCTATAATAGCTTGTACTGCATCTGTAGGAGCTCCATCAGACCAACCTGTACTAGACCATGTAGTTGCAGATGCGCAATCAGAAGTAAGAGCTAAGTTCCAAGTAAAAATATCTTTAGCTGAAGTATATCTATCTCTCCATCTTACTAATATTTCTTGACCAGCAATTACATCAAATATTACTTGACTAGCGTAATTATTACCAAGACCTGTAGCACACTCATCATCGTTAAATTCGATAATATTAAGATCTGTACAGTTATCATATATTTCTAGCATTGAATCTGCTCCACCATTACAAGAATTAATATCCAATGAACCATCCGCAGTTGCAGTATATATAAACCATAAAAAATCATTGCTATTGCCAGGATTAGCGTCATCAATTTGTGATGTATAAGTTCCTTCTGTAACAACAGTGGCTGAAGCACAGTCTACCCCTCCATCATCTAAAGCAGCAGTAGTATAAGACCATATTGGACATCCCGTAGCATCACCTCCTGCATTAGTAGGAACAACCTGCCAGTAATATGTAGCAGAAGGTTGCACACCATTAATACCCTGAAATTCTGCCGTAGGACTAATAAGTAAATTTAAAGCCGCTGGATCTGTACCAAAGTAGAAATCGTAAGCAACTGCAGATCCTCCAGTAGAAGGTGCATCCCATGTATGAATTACGATTCCAGACATAACGTCTGTTGCAGTATCACCAGGCATAGGTGTAGATGCACATCCAGGAATTTCTGTTTGAGTCCAAGCAAAAGCAGGAGACCAATCACTAAAAAGAATTGTAAATGGAGCTACACTACAATCTGTACGAACTCTAAAGGTATACTCACCATCCACTGTTAAACCAGTTAACATAGTAGAAGTTGTTGCTGATGTCCCTGGCGTTACAGTACCTGTAGCCACTTCTGTAACTTCATATTCATAAGCTTCTACCTCTGGCGTTTCAGGGTCATTCCAAGAAATAGTTGCATTACCCCCTGTAACTCCAGTAACAGACAGTGTGTCTGGTATTTGACAAGATGGTATAGCCGCACAAGCTACAACCTCAAATGTATCTATAGACATATCTCCTGTCCAAGCACCAGTACCAGTATGGCTAAACTCAATGTAAAGATTACCACCAGTAAACGCAGTTACATCTGCACCTACTTGTAACCAATCTCCAGTAGCAGCTGGCTGTATTTGTCCATCCCAAGTAAAAATATTGGTAAATGGCCCAGTTGCTGTAGTAGCGGCACCTACATTTAATGTTCCCATAGCAGCACCATAGGCGTGCATATAAAACGTTAATTCTGCTTCTTTACCTGCAGCAATTGCATTTAAATCAATTAATGGTGAAACAGCTGAAGCTGTATCCATACTAGTTCCAGCCTCATAGTACATGTAAGCGCCACCTGCATCTTGAGCATCTGTTGGTCCAGTATTACCAGAAGGAGTAGATTCAGTCTCTCCCAGAAACCACATTCCTGTAGGTCCGTTTGAAGTAGTGTTAAAATCTCCTGTCCATCCACCCATAGCGTCCATCGCGTCTGCGTATTGCGAAGTACTTTGATTTCCCAATGTACAATTTACACCGGCCGGTCCAGCAGGAAGTGATTTTGTTGTAAATGAGTTAATCAAACAACCGGCAGCATCTCCTATTTCATTTTTAGGTACTATTTGCCAGTAATAAAGTGTTTCTAAATCTAGACCTGTTAGACTTACAGATGTTCCTTGTACATTACCAATATTAAGAAGAGCAGCAGAGTCTTCACCAAAATACACATCATAAGATGCAGCTGTACCTCCTGTTGTAGGAACGTCCCAAGTAAAACTTACACTTGTAGACACTTCTGTTGCAGCATCCGCTGGCATAAAATTAGATGCACACCCAGGTACATTAAGTACTTGAGACCAAGTCGCTACAGCTGAGAAATTAGACTCATCCCCAGGACCACAAACTGCCTTTACATAAATTTCATACTCATTATTCTCTATTAATCCCATTAAAGTAAAAGGATTTGTAGTAGCATTACCATTTGCCACACCAGTAGTAACTTCACCTAACGTAAGGTTCACTAACTCATAATCATAATTATTTACTGCCATTGGATTGTTATCTGTAAACGTAACATCTGCCATGTCTGTAGCTATATTAATAATAGCTACATCAGATGGATCTAGACAAGAAGGCGGTGCTGCACACGTGAATGTCATATTTAATTCAGTGTATGGACCACCTGCACCATCAGAACAACTCCAAGAGCCGTCTGCGTCTGACCAAATAGAAATAACCCCTGTTGTGGATTCCGCAGTTGCTCCTGTCACATCTCCTGTTCCAGTATATAAAAGATTCCCTGATCTATCAGCAGTATCATAAACTTCAACAGCATCACAACATGACTCAAGATCTCCAGCATTAAAGGTAACAGTAATATAATCACCTGTTGTATCTACGGCTACTTCAGCTATTTGGTTAACACCATTATCGTAGCAAGCTGAAACTGTATCTCCACATCCAGGACTCGTTGTAAAAGTAACTGCAGATGCGTAGTCTGTAGTACAATCTGGGCTAATTAAAAAATCATACGCTGTAGCAGAGGTTAATCCTGTAAAAGAAACTGTAAGTCCAGTTTCTCCAGATCCAGAGGCTATAACTCCAACGCCTTGAGCGTTACCAGCTGGAACAGCTTCCCAGTCATAACTTACAGCTCCATTGGCTGCATCCCATGTTGCCGTAGCACCAGAGGTTGTAATATTTGACATTGTTGCAATAGCGCTTCCACAAGAAGGTGGAGCACATGTTGAAACAGATGTATCTGTGACAAAAACTCCATCTACCGGAGCCCCAGTGGAATATAAACTGGTGCCATCAGGACCCGTTAGTGTTATTCCAATTTCATTATCAAAGATACCACCGGTGAATGTGAAAGTGACAAGGTCTCCAGTGTAGGATGGTATTGTTACTGAATTGAAAGTTCCGGCGGCTACAGTGAAATTGCTAGTTACACCAGCAACATCGATATCGATGCTTGCTCCATTCCATCCATCTCCCCAGGAATCTGTTCCAGAAAGAGTGTAATCACACTGTGCCTTTGCAGAAAACATTGCAAATATGCATAATAACGTAAGTAGTAATTTTTTCATAGTAATTTAGTTAAAGAAGTGTTTATAATTAGGTCTATTAGCTCTATTTATGATAAGATTGTGAATTTAATAAAAGAAAGATGCTAATTAGACAAATGATGCACTTATTCGATATACGGCTCAATAATCTGTTTATGTGTCTAACTTATAAGTTAATTTTGCAGGAATACTTTTAACCATTTTATAGATTTTATAAAATGCTAACTTACGAGTAATAAGTCCAGAGGTTGTTCATTTATTTTTTCACGCAGTTAACAACAAAAGGAGTTTATTGATTACAGCCACAACTGGGGGAAAAAGCAAGGATTTTCTTTGAAATACACAAATAGTCTACAAAGTGAAGAAATCTTAATTTTATGAACTGCCATATTTAGTGCTATTAGATAGATCTGCGAGGTGTTTTACCAGTTTTACATCTATAACAAAACTGAAAAAACGCTTGCCTTTCACATCCTGTACTTGTGAGCCTGCTTGTTGTTCATTGCGAGATTTGCAAAATGAGATAGCCTCAATTATGTGACATTTTAACTGTGCCCCCCTTGATCGCTCTTCTTCCTTTGCTTTATAAGATACTTTATACATACACTGAAATCCTGGTAGCTTATTTCACGACGGTGCATAAATAAAGGCCTTACTTTCGCAACGCTTTTATAAATAGTCAATAAGGAATAAGATTATTTCTTAGTTATTATATTTGAGGAACCAATGTCTGGAGCTATGCTCACAAGATAGACCACAGTAATTACACTTTTCGCGTCTATAAAACAGGTGCAAAAACCAATAATAGCGATGTTATTATAACACCTCTTCCAATATTTGTAAGAAATATAATGTAAACAAAAGGTCTTTGCATATGCTACATTATCTTCTAAAGAACAAGATCATGTTTTTATTCTGAATTAATCCCTGTTTGGATAAATAGGTCACTACGTGGAACATCTTCTATTGAAGATTATATAAATTCAAGCTTGCGATGAAATTTTAAGTATAATCAATATACTTTTTTAGTATTTCTCTGTATTTATTTTTAAAATAATATACTATACTAAAAAGCACTTTTTTCGTTTCTAAATACGTGCTATTCATTATCATGGGTTGATTAGTATTGAGCTCTTGCAATAATCAGAATAAAGTGAAGCATACTGACCTAGATATTCCGCAACAAGTAAAAACATCAACTGTTAATTTATTTGAAGAAAATGAACCAAACTCTTCAGGTATCCATTTTGTCAATCATAATAAGAAGAACAAAGATTTTAACTATTATCAATACGCGTAGTTTTATAATAGCGGCGCTGCCGGGGCTGTTTTCAATAATGATCGCTTAATGAACTTATTTTTTACAGTAAATGTAACTCCCAATAGTTTGTATCTTACTAAAGGAGCTTTTAAATTTCAAGATATATCATCTATACCAAATTTAAATTCTCAAGCAAGAGATTGAGCTCCGGGAGTAACCATCGTTAACATAAATAATGAGGAATTTCAAGATATATTTTTATCTAGATCTAGGCGGTGTAAAATTAGGAGACCAAAAATTTACGTAATCTCTTATTTGTGAATAATGACGATCTCACGTTTACAGAAAGAGGAACTGAATATGGTTTTAATAATTTATCAAGAAGGAGCAAGGCTTATTTTTTCGTAAAGATAATGATGGTTGGCAGGGTTTATATGTTGCCAATGATTATTATAAACCCTATGGTATATTACTAAATAATCGTAACGGAACATTTAAAAGTATTGCAGCCATTAATAATGAAGGCCTCCTAGATATTTTTAATTCTGAAATGTGAGGTAAGGTGATTTATTTAAAAAGTGAATCTAGCCTCAACGAATACAGAAGTATATGCTAGGTTTATATCCATTGGGCGTCATTATAAGGATATGCATAAGAGTCTTCAAATAAATTATGGTTATCTATTTCCATCCTATAATAATGTTATAAAACACTTATATTTACCTATATCTAATACGTTTATATGACAAAAAAAACTCAAAATATTTTTATTCACATACCAAAAACAGGCGGAACAACTATAAATTGTGCTATGAATAATAGTGAGTGGCAAACTTCCCCAGATTTTAATTATCGGCATATAAATTATGAGACAAAAAGATCTAATGCTGCAGATATATTTAATCCATTAAAACACAATCTGTATGCAGAATACTCTATTTTTATGTTATTAAGACATCCTGTTGATAGGTTACTTTCAGAATATTCATTTATTAAAACGAGGCCAGAGTTTATGTCACTTATTAAACCTGTCCCAAAAGATTTTAACAGCTACATAAAAAGTAAGCAAACTCAAAATTACATGATCGGTTTTTTATTAGGCAAGAGAATGTATGATACAGATTATGTCACAGAAGATGATATGACATTAGTGAAAAATACGATAAGAAACTTAAATATTAGGGTAGGTATTTTTGAGCAATATGAAGCATCGCTATCCTATTTCAGCAACTTTTCAAACTTAAAGTGGCCTAAAAGTATTGACATTAAAAGAATCACACTAAATAGACCTTCAGTTACTGAAATATCAGAAGAAGTAAAAAAGCTAATTTTAAAGAACAATGCGTTAGATCTTGAATTGTATAATTATGCGCTTGGTCTTTTTAACGAAAAAGTTGCTGGCATTTCAAAAAAGAAAATTGCTTTTAAAGGAGACAAGTATGACTATGTCCTAAAGTTTACCCAACGTTTTAATTTACTAGAAACTACTTTGACAAGCTTGGACTTCTTAAAAACAAATACATTGTTCTTTGAAAAGTTAAACGATCATCTCCATCATAACTTAAGGATAAAAGACGGAAAAAATTATGTGGAGCTTTGGAATAAAGCCTTTATAGACTCTTTAAATATTAACTGTTCTGAAACAACATTAGCTAAAGATATTTTAAATACTGTCACTAGTGAAGATCCATTAGAGAAAAACATTCAAATAGGAAATTGTATAAACAGAAGCTTTAAGCCTACTTCAAAAAACATAGCTTTATTTAAAAACAAATTATCTTTAGATACAACTACAATTAAGACTAAAACTAAAAAATTTAAATGGTTTTAAATTTTTCAAACAATAAAGTCATTGCTATTGTTATATTTAAAGGGACCTGATTTTTTCACTTGTTCATTTGCAAATTTATTTTTTATATACTCATATAATTTAAAATCATAGTTGTTAGATTTTAATATTTGTGTTTTTAAATTATCATCTACAAATAATTGATATTCAATTGGAGTTCTTTTTCTAATTACCACTCTTTTCTTCAATTTAATGGTAGTCAATGATTGAAATTTAATTAGAAAGTCACTATAGTTTTCAGTTAAACCGCACTCAATAGATAGTTCTTCAATACTATTAATTATCTTATTAAAATCTTTGAGCGTAACTGGTTTAGGATCGGCTATTTTTCTTCCTAGAAGAAATTTTATTTGATAATTATGAGTATGCGGAAATTTATTATACGCTTCAAGCGTATTAGGAAGTGGGCTTAATTTTGAAATAATTGCTGCATTTTTATTCCCATTTTTACCATTTAACAAATGATATTGAAAAGTAAATTCAGAAACTAACCTATCTAAGGGGTGCCTAATTAGCATAAAAATTAAAAAATTATTTTTGAACTCAGAATGCCTATTTACATCAAATATTTCTGGTGTTTGAAATACGCGATTCAAATTGCTGAAATCTATATGGCTAATTTTTACATTACCAATTTGATCAATTATATGAGAAGGTAAATTTTGATCTTCTTTAGAAATTTTTATAGAATCTTTTAATAAGCCTACAAACGTAGATCCACCAGTTTTAGGAACGTGCAAAAATATCGCATCTTTCTTAGATGTATTTTTTCTAGTAAATAAATTAAGCATAAAATTAAACAATTAACGTATTACTTCTACCACCAGCCCAAGCACTTCATCTGAAGTATTAACAACAGTGTGACAATAATTAACAGGTATAAAAACAATATCTTTAGGTGATTGAATACATTCATAAACTTCATCTACCTTAGATGACAATTTAGAATAGTCTTTTTTAAACCAATCTTTGGCATGTGTTCCTGGCGGATATGACTTATAAGTTTTCATCATCATTGCATACCCTTTTGATGAAATTGTTCTATCTGCATCAAACATTACCCATCTTTTTTCACCCTCCCTGAGTATATTAAAAGCATCCCTATGCACATGTGGTAATGTACCGGCATCCTTAACAGAATGATAAAAGAAAAAGCGGTGAATACTCTTTTTCGAAAAATACTTATTAGGAAATTTTAATCCTTTTAAAAAAAATGGAGATTTATGTGGGTCAAAATCAAGTGTCAAGGTGCTTTTTCCCTTATGAGAATTAAAATAATTCGCCAATGTTGTCTTAATTTTAGAATGAGCAGGTCTAGAATCGCTAATTACAGTACAAACATAATCGCCATTATTTTTTGAAATATATTCTTTAGTCCATAATTTAATTAATGGCCAATCATGTGCTCCATTTTTTATTATTAATGGAATTCTTGGTATGAAATATTTTGAAAGAAACGTCTCTTTATTAATATCAGAATATAAAACTTCATCAATTTTAGTGATTGCTGAAACATTCGATTTTAAAAAGTCAAAAATGCCCATAGTTTATAGAAATGTTTTAATTTAGAATTAATCACAAGTTAAAAAAATAGCATTAATAAATTAAGTAACCGCTACAATTAATTTTATTTAATCATTGTAAGTAAAGAAAGAAATATAAAACTTAATTAAATCCTTAATTTAATTAAGTTTTATACCTGCACTAATACTTCTGATAATAGTATACCATAATTTCAAATTTAAGCC